>NZ_JAMPKY010000009.1 GCF_039962255.1 Leptolyngbya subtilissima AS-A7
GATTCTCAGGGTCGCGTGATTGGCACCTGGGCTGACGTCATCAACCGGGCGAACCTGGGTATGGAAGTGATGCACGAGCGCAATGCTCACAACTTCCCCCTCGACCTCGCTACTGCCGGTGAGGCTACCCCCGTTGCGTTGCAGGCTCCTGTAATCAACGGCTAGATTGTGAAACTCGGGCGGGGTTAACGCCTTGCCCATCCTGTGAACAGGTCGAATGAAGGTATGAAACGCCCCAGATTTCTGGGGCGTTTTTTGTTGGTGAAATGTAGCCAACACAGAGAGAGCCATCCCAACTACTGTTAGAAAGGCAATTCCTTGATTCAGGTAAATCGCTATCCATGAAATTGTTGTTTGTTTGCAGTCGCAACCGACTGCGCAGCCCGACTGCTGAAGCCGTATTTGCAGAGTATGACGGGTTAGAGGTGGATTCAGCTGGGTTGAATCCAGAGGCAGACATGCCGTTAACGAGCGAAGCTGTGCAGTGGGCAGACATTATTTTTGTCATGGAGCAGTCTCACCGCAGCCAGCTCTCAAAGAAGTTTCAGCCTTGGCTCAAACAGAAACGGGTGATTTGCCTAGACATTCCCGATAAGTATGGGTACATGGATCCAGCTTTAGTAAAGTTGCTAAAGCAAAAGTTACTGCCGCTATTGGGAACCTTTAAGGGCAGTGAACAGAGGTAGGCGATACACCGCTCTAAGTGTGAGCTTTTGGCTACCTCGACCTTAGCCCGGTTAGACCATGGCGCATTTTCCCCCACGTATTCACATTCTGCTGGCTAGCCAAGCATCCGTTGGCCTCGTAATTCGCAGGGGGCCATCGAAGCGGGTTGCGACTCTGCTTTGGGATCGCGATCGCGACACCTTTCATCTCGGTCAATGGCTCAGCGGCCGCATCTATGAGCGCCGCAGCGATATCTCACCTGACGGTAAGCACGTCATCTACTTCGCCATGAACGGTCAATGGCAGTCGGAGTCGCGGGGCTCGTGGACGGCAATTTCGCGAGTGCCTTACCTGAAGGCGATCGCATTTTTCCCGAAGGGTGATTGCTGGCATGGGGGCGGCCTATGGACTGGGAAGACGAAATACTGGTTAAACGGCTGCTACGCCCACACAGAATCGCATTGCCCACCATCTCTACAACGCGATACCCAGTACCAACCCGAGGGCGGGTGCGGTGGCGAGTGTTTGAGCGTCTATTACCCTCGTCTGCTGCGGGATGGCTGGACTTGGGTCGATCGCATCAAGGTTAGACAGTGGCAGGACAAAGACATTTTCGAGAAGCCAATCGGCCAAGGCTGGACGCTGCGCAAAATTGCCCATGCAGAGGTGGGCGCTCCAGTGGGCAAGGGCTGCTATTGGGATGAGCACGAACTCATTGGCCCTGACGCAACCACAGCCATGGCCTGCCCCACCTGGGAGTGGGCCGAGATGGACCATCAACGGCTCGTCTGGGCGGCTGGGGGCAAGCTTTATGCCGCCCAGGTCTGCAAAGCTGGATTGACCAACGAAACTGTGTTGTTTGACTTCAAGGACATGGTGTTTGAAGCCATTGAAGCTCCGTATTAGTTCTGAATGGCGTTTAGTAATACAATGCATTCGCCTAGTACGGTCAGGAAATACCGATAAATGAGGAATTACGGCCCTGAGCCGATGCAAAACCCAGGTTGGGCATTAGATCGTCGCGATCCTAAATTTATTGAGAACTTTCAACCGGTCTGGGCTTGGCTGTACGAGCATTACTTTCGTGTGCAGACCCAAGGGTGGGAGCAGATTCCTGCAGGCCAGATCATGCTGGTGGGCTCTCACAATGGCGGATTGTCAGCACCCGACATGTTTATGATGATCTACGACTGGGTGCGGCGCTTTGGTGCCGATCGCCTCGTCTACGGGCTGATGCATCCCAAGGTGTGGCAAGCCTGCCCGCTCGTGGCTAGTCTGGCCGAACGGGCTGGGGCGATCGCCGCCCACCCCAAAACAGCCTTAGCCGCCCTCGATCGCGGTGCTAGCATTTTGGTGTATCCCGGCGGGGCGCAAGATGTTTTTCGTCCTTTCTATCAGCGCGATCAGGTTCAGCTGGGCGATCGTAAGGGGTTTGTCAAAATTGCTATTCAGCGCCAGATTCCCATTGTGCCTGTGGTCTCTTGGGGTGCCCACGAAACGCTGCTAGTGCTGGCCGACATCTATCCCCTCGTAGAACGTCTCCACGAGTTGGGCATGCCCTGGCTGCTGGGCATAGATCCTGAAGTATTTCCTGTGTACCTGGGGCTGCCCTGGGGCATTGCCTTTGGGCCGCTGCCAAATATTCCCTTGCCTCGGCCTATCGCTACCCATGTCGGCGCACCGATCTGTTTTGAGCGCTATGGGGTAGAGGCGGCGCGCGATCGCACTTACGTCGATGCCTGCTACCGGCAGGTTCACCATAAAATGCAGCACGACCTCAACCATCTAATTGCTAAGCACAGTAGCAAATGAGCGTAAACGCCTTAGATATAGATGGATTGTGCCTCTCCCAGTAAAGCCATTTTTTAAATAGTCTACATATCGGAATTGGTTGGCCCCGGAGGATTTGGGTCTCCTGGAGCTGGGATTGAGGCATGGCCATCCGAAGTCGCCCGAAGGGCCTGATGCACTTGAAGAGGAACAGCTATGTTGATCAACCGCGGCGATATTTACTGGGTCACGCTGGATTCCCACATTCCTCACCCCTATGTCATCCTGCAAGACGATCTGTTCAACCACAGCCACCTCCCCACCGTCGTTGCCTGCGCCTTGACCACTAACCACAAGCGCATCAGCCTTCCCGGCAACGTGGCCCTCGAAGCTGGCGAGGCCAGCCTCCCAAAGCGAAGCTTTGTCGAGGCGGGCAAAATCACGTCGCTGCAAAAAACCCAGCTCGGTCCTTATATCGGTACTCTTGCCGAGGCACGGGTGGTCGAGATCCTCGACGGCATCCGGTTCCTTCAACGGATTACCCGATGAGCGACGACGCTGGCGGTTGACCACAAGGCGGAATGCTCGTGTAGCTTAACCTGGCAATGCTACCAACCAGCTAATAGTTAATTTTCAGAAACTCCAGGGTGGCAAACAAAGACTCAACGCAGCCAGTAGGTTACTGAACTCCTTGCGCCACCCCAAATTTTGCTCTCAAGCGCCAATTCGTTTGAGATAAGCTCCGCGATCGCGCTAGTTATCAGTTCACTCGCTGAAATCTGAACCTCCATTGACTCCGGCAACCTATCCCCGAATCTGCACAGGCATGACCAGGTAGGTAATCTTAGTTTCCCCCAGGGGCACAAACACCGCTGGGCTAGTTGCCGCATTGCACTGCATTTGCACCTCGGTGGTGTCAAACGCCTTTAGCCCATCCAGCAGGTAGCGCACGTTAAAGGCAATATCGAGCTCATCGCCGCTCACCTGGGCTGGCAGTTCTTCGTGTCCGCTACCTACCTCCTGAGCTTCCACCGAGAGGGCAATACTCTGATTGCCGGGGTTGAGGGTAATTTTGATGATGTCGTTCTTCTGGCTAGCCAGCACAGCAATACGTTCCAGGCTGGCCATCAGTAATCTGCGATCGACCGTCACCTGGCGGGCAAACTGCTTCGGCAGCAGCTGCCGGTAGTTGGGGTACTGCCCCTCGAGCAGGCGAGTGGTGAGGCGCTGGTGACCTAGGTCAAACAACACCTGGGTTTCATCGAGCCGCAAGGCCACCGGCTCATTAGAGGTATAGCCCTGAATCATGCGCTCTAGCTCGCGCAGGGCCTTGGCCGGCACGGTGACATCCATTGAGGGGGTATCCGTGGCCGATTCGTCCGTGGTTTGCACTACGGATAGGCGGTGGCCATCGGTGGCGGCAAACTCTAGGGCATCGGTTTCAGAAAGCAGGTGCACGCCGGTAAGCACCTGCTTGGTTTCGTCACCGCTGGTAGCAAAGAGCGAGCCGCGCAGCCCACTGAGCAGCGCATCGGCAGAGAGAGTGATCGATTCGCCATCTTCCACTGTGGGCAGCGCGGGATAGTCTTCGGCACTCAAGCCCCGCACCTCGTAGCGACCAGAGGAAGAGGTCAGCGTCACGGTAGTGCTGTCGCCCTCAGACTCTAGGGTAATGTCTTCGTTGGCTAGGCGAGAAACGATATCGCCCCAAAGCTTAGAGGGCAGCGTCAGCGTGCCGGGTTCCTCTACTTGGGCGCTAAAGCGGCTTTCAATGCCCAACACTTCGTCAAAGCCCACCAAGGTTACTGACTGGTTCTCAATATCGGCCTTGACCAATATATTGGCCAGCACTGGCCGGTTGGGGCGCGACGACACAGCACGGCTAACTGAAGACAGTTGGGCACTCAGCTCGTTCTGGGGGCAGATAAACTTCATAGCAACGGAGAGAAGGAAACGCAACCGATTAGGAAAGCCAGCACAGAATATCTATCTGTGAGAATGACTAATTCCGTACTAGCAGTATCTCACCTTTGTTATGGATTGCTGGGTAGAACTACTCTTTCTATAGGATCTTGAAGAGCTGGATCCCCCACTTCGAGAGCTTTATAGCGTTCTCGAAAGCAGTTACTTCTCAATTGAGTGCTCATCCCGTCACTCTTTTTTGCCCCATCAGTTCTGACCTGTCAGACAAGCTCTGCTTTCCAGAAGAAGAAAACCTAGAAGACAGTAGTAGCAGTAGAGCCTGTGGAAATTGGGGATAACCGCTGAACTGTCTAACTGTTATGGGCTGCACTGCTAACACCATTTGGGAAAAAGGTGGAGAAAAGGCCAAAGTTTCCACAATTGTGGAAGCGGTGACCTCAGTGTCTTCCCAAGAGAGAAGTTATTCCCTTGAAGGAAGAGTTTTCCCAGCGTGTTTCCTTAGAAGGACTTAAGAAAAAATTGCAGTTTTCTAGGCCTCCTTCGAATTCGGCTTTCTTAGGATCCCATTCGTTGATTGCGAGGTCATTTTTGTCTTTTTGATGACTTTCCTGTCTTGCTGTTAACAGATAGATGATTTGCTAGATGGGATCCATATTCACCTCTTATTTGTCTTACCGTTGATAGATAATTTGTTTGCTGAATTGGATCCATACTTGCTTCTTGCCGAGATGATTTTACTCAGTTCCTTAATCGGATAGTTTTTTAGTTTTCTTAGGATCCCATTCATCTCTGTGAGGATAATCTTTGCCCTTTTGATGGCTGTTTTGTCTTGCCGTTAACAGATAGATTATTCGCCAGATTGGATCCGTATTCGCTTTTTGCCGGAACGGTTTTACTCAGTTTCTTGTGTAAAAGAGAATTGGCCATTTCTCAAAAATGCGTATGTTTGTACGCCAAAAGAACTCAGTTCCTCTAAGGATTTATTCCACAGAGGGAGCCTTTGTGTCGCCAGATAGGCCAATTTCCTTTTGTTATGGATTGCTGTACAGAACCACTCTTTTGGAGGATCTTGGAGAGCTGGATCCCTTACTTCAGAGGCTTTCTAACGTTTTTGAAAGAAGTTACTTTTCAATTGGTGCTCATCCTATCACCCTTTTTTTACCTCATCAGGGCTGGCCCTGTTAAACAAGCTCGGCCTTCCGGGATAAGAAAAATTTAAAAGATAGTAGTAATAGTAGAGCCTGTGAAAACTGGGGATAACCGCTGAACTGTTTAATGAGTATAGGCTGCACTACTAACTCCCTTGGGGAAAAGGGGTGGAGAAAAGTTTGAGATTTCCACACCCCCAAAAGCGACAGCATTAATGTTTTTCCAAAGAGAGAAGTTATCCCCTTTAAAGGAAGAGATTTCCCAGGGTTTTTACGCCGTTTTCCCCAGAAAACTTTGAGGAAATGATCACAATTTGTTACGTCTTTTTCAAGCTTCTGTTTTCTTGGGATCCCATTCGCTTATTGCGGAATAATCTTTGTCCTTTTGATGATTGTTTTGCCCTATTGTTGATCGATAGATTATTCGCTAGATCGGATCCATATTCGGCTTAATTAGGATCCTATCCGCTTACTACGGGGTAATCTTTGCCCTTTTGCTGACTGTTCTGTGTTGCTATTAACAGATAAGTTATTCGCTAAATCGGATCCGTATTCGCTTTTTGGCGAGATGATTTTACTCGGTTCCTTTTGTAATAGGAGACCAGCCATTTCTCACAAGCGCGTATGTTTGTATGCCCAAAGAACTCGGTTCCTCTTAGGGAGTTCTTCCCATAAGAGGATCTTTGTGGCGCTGAGATCAAATTGATGCCCTTGAGTCAGTCTGTGGTTCTTGCACGAGCAAAAACCTGTCGCCTCGCAGAGGGAAGTTTGAATTACGCAACTTCAGCGGTAGCAGGGGCTTCGGTGGAGCTGAGGACATTGGTCTTCATCACCAGCACAGAGCAGGTAGCACGGTGCATGACGTGGTTGCTAACGCTCCCTAAGACCAGCTCGGCCAGGCCTGTGCGGCCTCGGTTGCCGATGAGAATGAGGTCGGCTCCCCACTCTTGGGCGGCTTTGCAGATGACGGTTGCGGGGTTGCCAATCAGCTGTCGAAACTCGGCGGGGACTCCTGCTGTATTGGCTATGGCGGCGTGGTGACGCAGACGGTCGAAGCTCTCGTGTTCGTAGCGCACCCAAGCTTGCCGCCACGCCTCTAGATCGAGCTCGGTACCGGGTGCCCAGTAGATGTTGTCGAGTCGGGGTGACATGGGCAAGGGACTGCTTTCCTCCTGGTTTGACAGGCTGTGTACCAGTAAGAGGGCTCCATCAGTGGCTTGGGCTAGCTCAAGGGCTTGAGTAAAGAGGGCGTCGCTGGCGGGGCTGTTGTCTAGGGCCACCAAAATTTTGCGATACATGGGTGTGCTCCCGATGACTGAAGCGAATCAGGCGTGAGGCGATCGCGGTCTAGGGCCGGGCTGATGGGGTCTAAGGCGAAAGGTTAGCCAGTAGAGCAGTAGCACTAGACCTAATGCACCAAGTTCGGTCGTCAGATACAACAGGTCGTGGTAGCTCGGAGTGAGAAACAGCATGGCGTGATTCTCCCAGTGCGATCGCACATGAAGGGATGGTTCTTGGCAACCAGGCCTCTTCATTCCATTGTCCTGCTGGGTTCTGGGGTGGGCAAAGGACTGCAACGAAGCTTGATGTGCGATCGCAATTCATTATCTTTGGCCAAAGATAATCCTTCACTACCCCGGCACGGTGGCTTCAAATGTGCGTCCATCTTCGCGGCAGATTTCGTAGATCATGTTGCGGCCCGATAGCGCCACGATGGGCAAACTGCCACCTGGCTCGGTCCACTGGCTCACCATGTAGAAGTTGTCTAGACCAGGGAGGCGCTTGGGCACGCCTTTGATCATCAGCGGCAGGGTGTCTTTGGTCAGCAGCCAGCCGCAGCTGGCACCCTGCCAATTGCCGGTGAGTTTTTCGTAGCTGAGGGGGGTGGTTACCTCCATGTTTTCCACAGCTGCCCCCAAGCCTGTGTAAAACTCCTCCATGCGCTCAATTAGCATCTCCGCCGCTTGGTTTGGATAGGCTACATGGCTCCCTTGCCAATCGCTGTAGTGGGTGGTCACCATAAGGCTCACGACTGATTTGCCGGCAGGGGCCAGGGATGGATCAAAGCAATAGTGTTTGACACCAATTTCGGCATGGGGCTGATTGGCGATCGCGATCGGCTCCTCCAGCAAATGCGTCACCCAATGGGGCCGCTGGGAAAAATCCATATTCACTCCCAGCGACACTTGAAACTGGGAGTGCAGCGGCAGATGCCTGTCGTAGAGTTTTTCGATGCGGCGATTGACGTACTCGCCCTTGAGCAGGTCGAAGATGGTGCGGCGACCGTCGCAGGCAGAGATCACCCGAGCTGCTCGGTGCTCTTCGCCGCTAATCAGGCGCATCCCTACGGCTTGGTCATTCTCTACCAGCACGCGCTCCACTGGGGATGAATAGTGAATTTCACCGCCCAGTTCTAGATAGCGCTGCTCAATGGCGCGGGCAAACGCGATCGCCCCCCCTACTGGCGAGCCGGCATTGCCGTTATCCAAGTAAGCCAGCAGCGACATGCCTACCATCACTGGCACATCGGGCCAGGCAAACATGTGGGGCATCGCTGATCGCAGAAACGGATTTTTCGCCTGCCCCGCCAGATCTCGCAGCGAGAGCTGACTCCACTTGCCCAGCACTCCCATAAACGGCAGCACCTGCTTGCCTAACCGCGCCCAATCCGCCGCTGTCATCATCGACTTGGGCTTTTGCTGCAACATCGACAGGTCAAAGCCCTTGAAGGTGCGTACCCCCTTACAAAATCCTTCGATGAGCTTGGCATCCTCCGGAGCTAGAGCCAGCAAGTGCGCTTGCAGCTCGTCGGGCTGGCTGTGCACCCGCAGCACCTCCCCCTGGGGGCCATGAATCTGCATGAATTCGGTCTGGTTGGTAAACTCTACCCCCTGCAACGCCCCCAGCTCTTGCCACAGCTCGTAGAAGGGCTGCCTCTCTCCAGTGCCAAAGATGTAGTGAATGCCAGCGTCGAAGGTGTAGCCCTGCCGCTGCCACGCTGTGCACAACCCCCCGGGTTTATCGTGGGCTTCAAAAATTTGGCTACGGTAGCCGTTCATCTGGGCATAGCACCCGGCAGCCAGCCCTGAAATGCCAGCGCCAATGATGATAATGTCTGCAGTAGGGGCCATGGGATATGCGATCCAGCGCTGAATACCTTAACGCTAGGTTGCCCAGAGGACCACTAACCAAACCTACCAGAGTGTCCAGGATAGTGTTCCAGCTATCTTAAGGGGTGCATCCCGGTCTGAATAGCTGACTGCTCTGTCCACAATCCCCTGATAAGCAGGCTTCAACGACAACAAGCTGCTGTTGAACCTTACCCACATTATCCAGAGGACTCCAGTGACTTTAGGCCTTGACCGCAGTCGGTGACTCTGTTGCTCACTCAGATTTAACGGTCCGACGATGCTTTAGATGTGCCGCTCTCGCCCACGCATCGTGCCGCTGTTGCTGCTACGGATAAAAAATGTCCAATGTCAGGCCTACCAACTCCAGTAGATAGGCTCGAGCGATGACTTCTATCCCTTCGAGAGTGTTGACATGCGCAGGGTTCGTCTCTTCGCACAACAGTTCGACGATCTGTTCGACATCGGCTTGGATCTGAGCACGTTTGTCGGCTTACGGACGCTGTTAGCTTAGCGCTGATGCACTAAGCTAACCCCTGAGTACTTATACTCTTCGAAAAAGTGGGATGTACCCTAGCTATTGTTGATGCTCCATTTAGGTTGGCTATAAGAAAGAAAGCTGTTCACTGGATTCAGGAAATGCGCTGACTTGCCTGAGCTTTGCTTAAACAATTAGCAAATTCTTGGGCTAATACCTGTACGTGGGGTTCATGCAACATATTCACATGATCTCCAGGTACATCATGAACCTCTAACCCTCCGCCTGCAAAATCTCGCCAACCTAACCCTTCATCCAAGTAAGCTTGGGAATAGTAGATTTCTTCCGTTGCCCGAAAGAGAGTGAGCTTACCAGGGTACGTCTCGTAAATATACTTCTTAGATGCCGCCTTATTCTCTTCTAGAACCATCAGGAACTGCTGTTCATAGGACAAATTCTGGCCTAGCTTCAAACTTAACTTGTTATAGCGATACAACAAACTTTGCCAAATATCATTCCATCGGCGCTTCACTTTATTCAGCAGGTAGGGCAAGCCTTGGTCGAAGAGATTAGCAAAGTGGGATGATGCTCTTCCGAGTTTTGCACCGATATCTTCTGGGCCAAAGGTGTCCAACAAGGCTAGTAACCCTACGGTTTCTCCTTGTCTTACCAGTTGTTGAGCAATTTCAAAAACAATCTCCCCACCGAATGAGACTCCGGCTATGAAATATGGGCCTACCGGTTGGACTATCCGCATCTCTTGTACATAAAATGCTGCAAGATCCTTGATTTGATTCGGGGGTGCATTTTTGCGCTCAAGCATTTGAGCAGATAAGCCGTAAACGGGTTGCGCAGGATCTAAGTAACTAACCAGTGGACGGAGGAAAATACCATTTTCCCCTAACACATGAATGCAAAATAAAGGCGATGTTGTTTCAGGATTTCCGGCTTGGATAACAATCATGGAAGAATTCATGGCAGGCACCTGATCATGCTGCAAGAATTTCGCTAGTTGTTCCACTGTTGGGGCCTGAAAAATTGCAGCGGGTGGAAGCGATCGATTGAAATGATATTCGATATGCTGGCACAATCGGGCAATCAATAAAGAATGGCCGCCCAATTCAAAAAAGTTGTCCGTAATGCTGACATTGGTGATGCCTAGAATAGTTTCCCAGATCTCCAATAACTTGCTTTCAGTGGAATTAGAAGGAGCAACGACGGGTTTAGTCTCACCCTGGTTGCGTGTATCAGGGGGAGGAAAGTTGGTGCGATCGACTTTGCCATTCGGCGACAAAGGAAAAGTATCCATTTCCACAAAAGCCGCTGGCACCATATATTCAGGAAGTTTTTGGCACAAAAAGGTACGAATGTCGCTCAGGTTGAGTGTGTGATTGGGTTGAGCGATTAAGTAGCCCACGAGATGTTTTTCTCCAGGCACATCTTCGCGGGCCAGGACGATCGCTTGCCGCACTGAGGGATACTGCTCCAGACCCGTTTCGATTTCACCCGGTTCAATCCGGAAGCCCCGCAATTTCACCTGAAAATCGACCCGCCCAATAAATTCCAGGTTGCCGTCGCGTAAGTAGCGCACGCTATCCCCAGTTTTGTAGAGCCGAGACTGAGGGTCGTCAGTAAATGGATTGGGGATGAATTTTTCGGCAGTTCGAGAGGGAAGTTGATGATACCCAATGGCTACCCCAGGGCCTCCAATGTGTAGTTCTCCTACTTCGCCAAAGGGGACTGACTCTAAATCTGGATTGAGCACGTAGACTTCGACGTTGGCAATTGGTTTGCCAATAGGAATTTCGCCCTGATCAGGATGGTACTGAGACTGGATAGGATCGTAGAGGGTCGCTGTAACTGTGGTTTCGGTTGGACCATACGTATTCAACCAGCGGGGGTAGTGGCCTACTAAGCGAACCCATTCTGCGTAGGCCAACCGGGAGGCTTTTTCTCCACCGACGACGACCAAGCGCACCGATGCAGGTATCGAGAGTTGTAGAAGAGCTAGCCCACTCACTAATTCGTGCCAGAAGGCAGTGGGCAAATTAAGGATCGTAATGTCACGAGCTGCGACAAACTCTAGGAACTGGCGAATAGATGTAGAAATTTCGGCTGTCCGCAAAACCAGCGTGGCTCCATTAAGCAGCGTAGGGAATAGCTCTTCAACAATGATGTCAAAGCTAATGCTGGAGAATTGCAACACGCGATCGCGGCTGTCCAATTCAAATGCTTGGGTTATTGCCACACTGTGGTTGATAACGCCGCGATGGGTGATCTTCACCCCTTTGGGAGCCCCCGTGGAACCAGAGGTGTAAATCACATAAGCGGGATGTTCGGGGAGAACAGGTTGTCCCGGATTGTGCCTAGGGTAGGGTGCGATCGCGGTTTCCCAATCGGTGTCTACAGAGATCACCTGAGCCGAATGGTCTGGCAACCCATGGATCAGGTGTTTTTGTGTCAATAAAAAATTGGCTTGGGAATTTTGCAGCATGTACTGCTGCCGTTGTTGCGGGTAGGTTGGATCAATCGGTACATAAGCACCTCCGGCTTTCAACACACCCCAAATGCTAACTATCAGTTCCAGGCAACGCTCCATCGAAATTGCCACTAATTCCTGAGGCTGCAGGCCTTGCGCCAGAAGAAAATGAGCAAGTTGGTTGGCCCGTTCGTTGAGGTCCTGGCAAGTGAGGGATTGTTCTAGGAAAGATACTGCGATCGCGTGCGGTGTAGCCTCAACCTGAGCTTCAAACCACTCATGAACACAATCATATTGGGGATTGTGATAATTAGACCGATGTAATCTCTCGCGTAGTGCCCAAGCCTCTGCAACCGGAGAAGGATGGCTGTTCAGCTGCGATTTTTCCTGATTGTTAGATCCAGGACCCGTTAAGATCATTTATTGACTAAGCTCCAAGCACCCAAAGACTGTATCCATTAGGCATGAATTAATCCATTAGTTATGAATCAAGATGACTAACTAATTTCAGTAAATGCACAAAAATAATTGCAAGTCATCGAACATTGATTGCTAATTAGAACCTACTAACAGAATTAGCCATAGATGCTGTGAGAGCGACAGAAACCGCTGAATTTGAAATACCATACAATTACTTGTACACAGCAAACCAAAAACGCCTAATTCGTGCCCAATGCACAATGACAGCTCTTTTCGTGTCTACCTAAAGACAAGCGATAGGCAAATTTACTAACATGACTCGCTTCAGTATAATATCCTCCTTATGAGAGAGGCGTAAAGCACGAAAAGATTCTCGTGAAAAATACGTAAAAATAACGACAACTTAGATTATTTGCTGAGCTTATTCTTTTTATAGATTTTTATCTATTGTCAAGTGGTGACTCCTGCCATATGTTCGAGGGGTGCGGCTTTACATTGGCAGCCAAGAGGGAAGCGTTTGACCTGGACGAGAAGCTCGCAAAGCCTGCACTAAGGCGTTGCTAACTCAGGGTATGAGCTGAATTCTGCAAATACTGAGGACTCGTTCAAAGTTCTGCAAAATCATATCTCTATTCACCAACGCCAAATTGTCGTCATTCATGATGTATTCCTTTGCTGCTCATTTTGCTTTATTTAGAAGAATGCGGCCCTCTTTTTCCTCCGTATATCACAAAACAACATGATTCCTTAGTAATTAATAAATGAGTAATTACCTACACACAGACAGGTTGCATAGCCCTCAATTTGTTAAAGATTCATCAGTTGCCAATCCTTCAGCCTTAAGGAGGTCTAAGTTTGATGGTATTGAGTAGAAATCCTTTGGGAGAGAAGATGCCGTTCTCCTGCTAACCCGGTAACTGCTGTTTCGCTGACGATTTGATAGACCTTTTTGCGAAACGCCACCTGGTAGAACTCTTCGAGAAGAGGGCGGTAAAATAATTCACAGATTCCCGTGGTATTCGTAGTGGGCACGTTGCTACAATACTCCGTGCCTCTGTCGATAAATGCCTAATAGCCACACGTCGTTGATCTTGAAGCAGGGAATTAGTCGGTTGTTGAGCACAATATACCCATGTATTAAGTCGGGGCGGCAGAGGCGGCAGAAGTCCGTTAGACCTGGCTTGAGCAACGGGAGCGCAATCAGCCAAATTGCAGTTGACACTTCTTGCCTGCCGATCGCACCCCACCCTCTGGGCACCCTAAACCCTAGTATCAGGGCTCTCTCAGGGGATAACACAACATGTTGGCAAGGGTCTGGAGCGCGGCGCTAGTGGGCATCGATGCCCTCAAGGTTGGGGTCGAAGTCGATATCTCGGGCGGCTTGCCTGGTGTAGTTGTTGTAGGCCTGCCCGATACCGCTGTCCAAGAGTCCCGCGAGCGGGTCAAGGCCGCCCTTAAAAATGCTGGCTTTCCCTTTCCCATGCGCAAGGTGGTGATCAACCTCACCCCCGCCGACCTTCGCAAAGAAGGCCCTATTTTTGACCTGCCCATCAGCGTTGGCATTCTCGCCGCCTCAGAACAGGTGAACACCGATGCCCTCAACGACCTGCTGTTTTTGGGAGAAGTCTCCCTCGATGGCAGCCTGCGGGCGGTGGCCGGAGTACTGCCGATCGCAGCAGCAGCGCAAAAACTTGGTATTCGCTGCCTGGTAGTGCCCGCCGACAACGGGCGCGAGGCCGCCGTAGTGCCAGGGCTGACGGTCTACAGCTTTAATCACCTATCGGAAGTTGCAGATTTCCTTAACAACCCCTCAGGCCACAACCCCGTGGTGGTCGATACCAAACTAGCAATGAACTCAACTGCAAACGCGCTGAATTTGCGAGATGTGAAAGGTCAGGCTCAAGCTCGCCGTGCTCTGGAGATCGCCGCTGCAGGCGGCCATAATCTTATCTTCGTCGGACCTCCTGGCAGTGGCAAAACCATGCTGGCTCGTCGTCTACCCTCCATTCTGCCACCGCTGCAATTTGAAGAAGCCCTAGATGTCACCCAGATTCACTCCGTTGCTGGACTATTAAAGGAGAAAGGGACTCTGGTGAATACGCGCCCCTTTCGCAGTCCCCACCATTCTGCCTCCGGACCATCCCTGGTTGGCGGTGGCAGCTACCCCAAGCCGGGAGAAATCTCTCTGGCTCACCGAGGGATCCTTTTTCTCGATGAGCTGACGGAATTTAAGCGCGATGTGCTGGAATATCTGCGCCAACCCCTCGAAGACGGCTACGTCACCATTACTCGCACCCGCCAATCTGTCGTTTTCCCGGCTCAGTTCACCCTGATCGCCAGCACCAATCCCTGCCCCTGTGGCTTCTACGGTGACTCGGTGCAACCCTGTACCTGTAGCCCCCGCAGCCGCGAAAACTACTGGTCGCGCCTCTCAGGTCCCCTAATGGATCGGATCGATTTGCAGGTGGTGGTCAGCCGCATCAAGCCCGAAGAGATGACCCAGCACCAGCCAGGGGAAGCGTCGGAACCAGTACGCGATCGCGTACTGGCTGCCCGCCAGCGCGCCCACGATCGCTTCAAAACCGAGCCTGGTCTGCAATGCAACGCCGATATGCAGAGCCGCCACCTAAAGCACTGGTGCCCGCTGGATAATACCAGTAAAACACTGCTAGAAGGAGCTGTACGCCAGCTAGGGCTGTCAGCCCGCGCCATGGATCGCATCCTCAAAGTCGGCCGCACCATCGCTGATTTGGATGGCGCTGAGGATCTGCAAACCCACCACATCGCCGAGGCGATTCAATACCGCACCATCGATCGCATGCAGTGAACAATGAAGCCACCCACGGCGACTGCGCCAATCTCGGCGACAAGCTCGTTACTGCCTTAACTAATCATCGGTAGGGTAGATAAATCCGTTCTGCATCTAGCATCTTTCAAGCTGTCAAATACCCCTTCGCTACGGACTCCTCAATCACCTCCAGTACAAAGGGCCACAGTTCTGGAGCACCTTTTTCCACTGGGGCCATGCGCTGCATCACCTGGGAGCGGCTGATGCCGTGCTGCTTCCAGGTGCCGCCCTGGGTTTGCCAGTTGTGCAGCAGGGGTTGAATGCGATCCAGCGAGGCGGCAAAGCGGGCGGTGGGGGTGGCTTGGGCTTCGAACTCGTCCCAGATTTGGCGGAGGTCTTGAGCGATCGCCCCTGGCAGCAGGCCAAAGATGCGATCGGCCGCCTGCTGCTCGCGCTCAGCCTTGCCGTCATGCCCCACCGCGTCATAGCAGAAGGTGTCGCCTGCATCGATTTCCACCAGGTCATGAATTAGCACCTGGTGAATTGCCCGCTGTATATCCACCTCAGCGGGGGCATATTCTGCCAGCACCAGGGCCATCATCGCCAGGTGCCAGGAATGCTCGGCGCTGTTCTCACGGCGGGAGGCATCCATCAATTGGGTTTGGCGCAAAACCTGCTTGAGCCGGTCGATTTCGACCACAAAGGCGATTTGTTGCTGGAGTCGTTGGTTGGTCATGAAGGCAAGTGTTATAATAAAGACGACTCGGACCCATGCGGTCGCAACGCCCAAATCATGTCAGGACCGGAAGGTAGCAGCATTACGGGATGCTTGTGACAGGCGTGGACTCCGGGTCTTTTAGTTTGGCGCTTAAGTAGGACTTCGCTACACCATTTAAGCCGCTAGAGTAACGTAAGATTTCTGACTATCCTCATTTTTGCTACTTTTGCTTAGCCTAGGGCTAGGGGGTGGGGTTTTCCGCCTTAGACAGCGTGCCATTGCCCCTGGTCATTGGGCCAGCGTCTTCTCTAAGCTGGCAGTGTATACAGAGCAATGGGGAGGCTGCCAACTATGGCCGGTTTTGGAGATTTGGTGAAAAAGGCGTTTTATCTAGGGGTTGGGGTCGCTTCCTACGCCGGTGAGAAAGCGGGCGACACCCTTAAAGATTTGCGCGAGCAGACCCAGGGCATCGTCAATGAACTGGTGGCGCGGGGCGAGATCACGGCTGAGGAAGCCCAGCGCTTGGTAAATGAGATGGTCAACCGCGCCCAAGATGGGGCAACCTCCCCTACCGAAAACCTACCGCAGCCCCGGCCCATTGAAATCTTGGATGACGACGCCCCTCTGTCTAACCCCACCGACGCCCAAACTGCTGCCTTGCGTGAGCAGGTGGCTACTCTGCGCCAAGAATTAGAAACCTTGAAACAAAAGTCGAGCAACTAGCCCTATGGATGACTGGTCTAAGCAATTGTTTGATGCCTTTGGCAATGCTGTGCAGGACTTTACCCAGCAGGTCTCTGAGGATACAGAGCGTTGGCTTGATAACCTAGTCGAACAGATAGCTAGTGCTTCTGACGCTCTAGTGCAGACGACGGATCAATGGGCTGAGCAGGTGCAAGAAGCCATTGACCCCGAAATCGATCGCATTGTAGTCGAGTTCAACCATGTAGTAGAGCCGTTTCGAGTTACGGTCAACGCTGAAATTGATGATGTAGCTGACGAGCTCAATGAAATTTTGGGGCCACTGTTAGCCGGGCTATCAGGTATTGACCAGTGGTTTGAAGAGGTCTCTGGCCCCTTCAACAGTACTGTGGAACCCCTGCTGCAAAACTATCCGGTCTGCGTAGGCTGTCGTAATTTCTGCGGCCAGTCCTACGGCGGCAATACGCTGGTGTGCGCTATGCACCCCTTTGGCCCTGAAGAAGAACGTCAATGCTCTGACTGGGAATCGGTTTGGCCGCAACCGCAAGATCAGTAGGTCAGTAAGGCGGGGTTTGGGCTAACACCTGACTAAGTTAGGTGTTAGCAAGCTCTAGGGTTTAAGGTGTACGGTTTATGGTCTGCCTTAAACCGAAGACCATGAACCCTAAACCCTCACTAATCTGCCGCTGTTGACTTAGCAGACTACTAAGCCTCATCTACTGAGATATCAGAGGAAAGAAGTGACCAACAGGACCTTGCCCTTTACCGATCGCGAGGGCGTGCTTGAGGGCGTTGGTGACGTAGTTTTTGGCGTCTTTAACGGCGGTCAGTGGGTCTTTGCCCAGGGCCAGGTTGGCGGCGATCGCCGCTGATAGCGTGCAGCCGGTGCCGTGGGTATGTTTTGTTTCTACGACCTCGGCCTCTAAAACCACCATCTCGCTGCCGTCAAACCAGACATCGGTACTGCGTAGAGCATCCATCATGCCACCTCCTTTTACCAAAACGGCCTGGGGGCCAAGCTGGTAGATCTGGCGGGCTGCTGCCTCCATATCGGCCAGGGTAGTGATGGCTAAACCACTGAGCAACTGGGCCTCATAGCGGTTTGGGGTCAGAACGCGGGCTTGGGGTATTAGGTGGCGGGTCAGGGTAGCGATCGCATCGTCGTCAATTAATTGCGCGCCCGTGCGTGACACCATTACCGGATCCAAAACTACCGGAGTTGTGTTGGGCAACGCTTTTAACGCCAGCGCAACTGCCTGAATAATCTCCTGGTTGAGCAGCATGCCGGTTTTGACTGCCTGCACGGCGATGTCACTGGTCACTGCTTCAATCTGGGCTACCACAGCTTCGGGCGGCAAAGCGTCAACCCGCATGACTCCCACAGTGTTTTGGGCAGTCACACAGGTCAGGGCACTGGTGCCGTGGACTAGGTGAAAGGCAAAGGTGCGCAGGTCGGCCTGAATGCCAGCCCCACCGCCGCTGTCAGAACCGGCAACGGTTAGAGCCGCAGGCCAGGTAGGCGTCATCGTCATGGCTAGCGGTTGCCGTTAGGCCGCCGCCGCTGCAGAAACTCGGGGATATCTAGTCCGGCCCCCAAACCGCCGCCACCACTGTTGGCGGGTGGCGTGGCGGGCGGCGGTGTGGCCAGGGTGCGCTTAAAAGGCGTAACGCGGGCTACCTCAATCTCGGGCTGGGCTCCGGCACGGGTGTTAAAGCCGGTGGCAATCACCGTGATGCAGACTTCGCCCTGCATGCGCTCGTCGATGACCGCACCAAAGATGATGTTGGCGTTGGGATCGACCCCTTCGTAGATAATCTCGGCGGCGGCGTTGACTTCGTGGAGGGTTAGATCGGACCCTCCAGTGATGTTGAATACGGCTCCGGAGGCCCCATCGATGGACGACTCTAGCAGGGGAGAAGAGATCGCCGCGATCGCGGCTTCCCGCGCCCGTGACTTACCTGAACCCATGCCAATGCCCATCAGGGCCGTGCCCGCGTCGGCCATAATGGCCCGCACATCAGCAAAGTCAACATTGACTAAACCGGGGATCGTAATAATGTCAGAGATACCCTGCACGCCCTGGCGCAGAATGTCGTCGGCAGTGCGAAAGGCTTCCTGCACCGGGGTCTGCTCAGAGATGACGGATAGCAGCTTGTCATTAGGAATAATAATCAGCGTGTCAACCCGACCTTGAAGGGCAGCAATGCCCTCATCGGCCTGGTTCATGCGACGGCGTCCCTCAAAAGTAAAAGGGCGAGTGACCACGCCAACGGTCAGCGCTCCGGCTTCCTTGGCTACCTCGGCCACAATGGGCGCCGCCCCTGTGCCCGTGCCGCCCCCCATGCCGGCGGTGATAAACACCAGGTCAGACTCTTCTAGGGCTGCGGAAATTTCTTCCCGAGATTCTTCGGCCGCCTTTTGGCCAATGGCGGGGTTACCCCCAGCGCCGAGCCCACGGGTCAACTTTTGACCGATGTGCAGGCTGTTGGTCTGGGTGGTGTTGTCGAGGGCCTGGGCATCGGTGTTAATGGACCAAAATTCAATCCCCGACAGGCCGCTGCTAATCATGCGATTGACGGCGTTACAGCCGCCACCGCCGACCCCAATTACCTTGATGCGGGCGACGCTGCTGGGCAAAGCCGTGTTTTTGGTGTACGTTTCTCCGGGCATAGCTCTGGCATTGTGGGGTTGACTGGAGTTAAGCTCGCCGTGGCTAAACGGGTTAGACGGGCCAGCGAAGGCGGTCACAGCATCGGCCGCCGGAACCAGGTCAGAGGTTGCAGTCTCAGCCTGATGAGTCGAGTAAGACTCGTAGTCAGCGTTGCTGTGGCCAGCACCATTGCCGTGGGGGTTGTCGGGGGTCATAGAGTTGAAGGCCGTAGACAATATAGTAATTACCCGTACTAGATAACCGAAGATAACATCTAAGCCCTAAAGATCTAAACCCTGGCTGATGCTAGACAACTATAGAGTACTTCATTGGAAAAAACCAAACTGCCTTGGCAAGTCTTAAACTACTTGATTTAACCATTGAAATCAGAAAAATGAGCCCCTTTGCGTCAATAGCGTCATCCTTTATATATCTCTATTCAGACGCAGGATGCATATCTATTTGGATGCAGGATGCATATCTATTCAAATGCAGTAGCGTTTTAGGAAACTAGGTATCCTCAGCGGTTTATGGACTAGCGTCAGAGTCTGTCTGCGCTGAGCTTGCCTTTGGATCGGCGGTGTCGACTACGGCGATCGAGGGAGCGTCGGGATTGCTGAGGTCGATGCGGGCTACCTCAGACTCGGACAGCTGGCCGGGCAGATTGCGCATTTTGTCGAGGGTGGCCAGCTGCTGCTCTAGCTCTGGGCTATAAGGGCCTAGGTAGACCGTGCCCAGCGCCGTCTCAAGCACTAGGTTGTTGGGATCGTGCCAGTCAATTTCGGTAATAGCTACCGGGCTGCCAACGATGGTTTCATAGATCTGCGGCCAGTAGCGTTGGTAGTGGGGCTGAATGCCTCGCAGTTGGAGAGTGGGCAGCTGCGGTGAGGCGCTGCCCAAACCAAAGCTGGCTAGGGGCATCCAAGCTCCGTGGGCGTCGAGAAACCCGGCTTGGAGATATTGAGTGTCGCTACCGTCGGCTTTGCCTACGGGCAGCACCACCGCTACGGGCACCCGCTCCTGCACCTTGACGTTGAGGCGCGGTGGTAAGATCTGACGGGTGACTTCTGCGGTAGTAATGGGGGCGCGATCGCGCAGTTGTCGAGCCAGCACCTCTGGCTCCACCTTCATCAAAGGCTGAGGGTAGGTCAGCGGCATCAGGCTTTGCACCATTTCGTCGCTGAGCAGTTCGTTGCCCGTCACATTAATTTGAGCGGGACTGTTAATCAGCCATACCGGACGCGTAGCCCCCCAAAAAATGGCGGCTGTCAGCCCCGAAAGCGCCCAAAATCGCCAGAGTGCCTGGCTGATCGAAACACGCCGCCGCCGGCGGAGACTTTTTCGCCGGGTCTTGAGTTCATCACGAGACAGGGAGGAAACACGGGTCATGGCATCGGGGGTGGGAGCTAGGAAGCCCGGCGATCGGATCTGCCGCAGACAGCTCAAGGGTTAGAAAGGGCTCAGACCCCCGCTAATGCCCAGCTGCCGTTAAGCTGATGCCGATTTTAGCGCCTGAAGTGATTGATGCAACGCTTTTTCCCAACGGCGAGCTAAATCGCCGTCGGTAAAGGGAATTCGGTAGGTTTCGCCGCTGGCAGTGGCCAAAGTTAGCTCTACTGATTTACCTGTGAAGCTAGTCTGGTCGATGGGCACCATTTCTCCATTGATTTCGAGCTGGAGGGTAGTCACCTGCTGAAGTGACAGCGTGGTCAGGTCAACAGGCCCCTGGCGGGTGGGGCGGCCCCAGGTGAGCTCATCACCCCGCTGCCCTAGCATCGAGCGAATGTCGTATTTGCTGCGATCGAACCCAGTAGCCCAAGCTTCGTAGGCCTGCACCTTTTGAAACTCGTGCCAGCCCGCCCAGGCCAAGCCGATAAACACCGCCAGCAGGGGCAGCCACAGAAGTCCTCGTTCCATAAAATTGTGTTTACCTCGCGGGTTAGCAGACGGTCCAACAGACCTGGGGTGAGGCCTGCGACCAGGGCATTAGGGAAAGCAAAAGTTAGCGCAGTGACTTTCAGCAATTCTCCCGGCTCAACCTAAGCACCTGTCCTATAAATTGTAAAGTCTTGCAACAGCTGCTGACAGAACTTCCTGGCTCCATGAAAAAGTGGGCCTAGGCAATTGATTTGCCGTTCCACTGCATTTATGGAGGCTGGTACATTGGCATTCCTACCAATTTTAGCTGCGGTTCCGCATACGCCCGACTGGAGCCCTAAGGTGGCCGTCGTGATGATTCTCTGTAATATTTTGGCCCTTGTCATTGGCAGACTCAGGATTAAATACCCTAGCGCACCGCCGGCAATGCCCGGCGGTGCGCTGTTTGGCAACCTTGGCCTGCCGGCAGTGCTGGCCAGCGCCAGCTTTGGCCATCTGATTGGAACCGGGGTAATTTTGGGCCTGGCGAACCTGGGTGTTCTCTAGGCCAGCTTGAGCTAGCTCTTTATATCCCCAGGAAGGTTAGAACAACGTTTCTGGGGATTTGTTTTAGGGCTAGGCAAGCTCACTGTGGGCAATGACAGAGAGATTTAGAGGTCAGTGCAAAGAGTGCGATCGCCCTCAGCAAGCACTTGGTGCACAGTTAAGTGACCTAGGTGCAACTACTGCCAGGAGTCGGGTCAGATAGTCTGCCCTAGCAATTCTCTAGGCTCGCTACACGCCGGTTTAAACACGCTGGTTAGGCATCGGCCTCTAGGCTCTTCTGACGTTCTGCCCAAGCGTGTCGGGCTGATCTAGAGGTTGAGGATCGGTGTCACGGGATTAAGCGTCGATGCCAGGATAGCGAATGGATTTGAGGGACCAAGAGGCTACCGCCAGAGAGCACGTAGCGAGCCCATGGTTAGGTTAGCAACTTCAATAAAACCCCAGCGGCTCGACTTTGACTTGCTCTAGAGTATGGCGCGGTCGCCCCTAGTGAAAGCAGGAGGCCCACCAACAAAATTGGAGGGCCTACATTGAATAAAATTAGAAGAGATGGCTGGCTAGTCGGCGAGGGTAGAAAATTGCCGAAACCGATAGGTTGCGAAACTGTAGGCGAAGGCGGCACCGCCGTAGAGAAAATAGAACCAGTGCCAAGGGATTGCCCGCAAGGCAAAGAGCGGCCCGCGCTTATGCCAAAAGAAGCGATAAACCCGCTGATTGATGACCAGCAGCCCAAGCATAATAGCGATCGCAACAATCCACAAAAAGGGCTCAATCACTCCGCCCAGCAGGCACCCTAGCGCCGCAAAGCTGAGCACCACACTCAGTCGGCTAGTGCGGTCTAGATTGAGGTCATTCATCGGCTGACCCTGGCTAAGAATTAGCTCTGCCCAAGGCAGGGCGCGGTAGAAAATTTCGGCCCGCAGCAGTGAAACGGGCTTCCAACATTTCAGGTGCTTGACCTGAATGTGCTTGCACAGGCGAATGGTGTAGCCTGCCCGCCGCAGCCGGTAACCCAGTTCAATGTCTTCGACACAGGGTCTGACGTAGCGCTCGTCAAACCCGCCCACGGCGTGAAATGCCTCGGTGCGAACGGCTCCGCAGGCCCCCCAAAAGGTTGAAGCCTTTTCGGACGATACCTGGTGGGTGTAGTGGTGAAGCAGGTTTTTGTACTGCGACAGGAAGTTAGAGGCCCCTGGCTGGTCATCGTAGGAGCCAATCAGCGCCGCTAGGTTAACGTCTTTTTGAAAGGCAATTTCGACGTTGAGAATGGTGTCTTGACCAACGGTGACATCGGCATCGATAAAAAACAGAATGTCTCCCTGGGCCATCGATGCCCCTCGGTTGCGGGCGCGGGCTGGTCCACCTGCCGAGTCGTAGCGAAATACCTTAGCCCCAAACGCTTTGGCCACTTCCCATGAACCGTCGGTGTCGCCGTCGGCAACCACAATCACCTCGTCAGGCTGCCAACTCGATTGTCTCAGGCTATCGAGGCAGCGGCGGAAGCTTTCACCACCGTTATACACAGGGATGATGATAGAAATACTGGGTCTTGATGCATGACCTGGGCTAAAACTCATGAACCAATTATGCCTAAGAATAAGTGCTGAGCTCTGCGAAAAATATGACTACGTAGGGAATTAACCGCCAACTTTTCTCGAAGTAGAGCATCTCTGAGAAAGAGTAAATGTCTTTGGTGATGTCTTGAGCGACTTCGGGAAGGTCTAAGAAGTCTATTTTATAGAGCTTTTAGTAAATTAAAGCACTTTATGGTGGGAAAACCATCACAGTCATTTTGCAGGAATCATGAAAAAATTCACCTCTTCATGATTTTCTTGTAATGCTTTTTACGAAGGCTGCTTATTTCCAATCTCTATTTCTAGAGAGGTAGCAAAACTGAGGCTAGGACGCAAGGAGTTGGTTTCTGGATAGAGCTCGAAGTGTTAACCAGTACAAGAGAGATGTGTTGCTTAATACATGGCTAGTTGCTTAAAACCTGGCCACAATTGTGGCGATCGCCTCCCTCAATACACCTGCCTGCTAGGGTTGTGCGGCAGCAAAAACCTAGCTAGCCTGGAAGTGTTCTTACTGTGCAAGCTGCCATGCCCACCGGAGTTCTCTGTGCGATCGCCTATGCTGCCCTTTCTGCGATCGGCGGTCTGACGGGCTATGCCCAAGCCCGCAGTCATGTGTCCTTGGTTACTGGTTTGGTGAGCGCCGTTCTGCTGCTGACCGGAGCTTGGCTATGGCAGGCTGGTTCTGCTGGCGGGGCCGGGATGGCTATGGGAGTCACGGTAGCCCTAGTATTTATCTTCGTTCGCCGCTGGATGCAGACTCGCAAAGCCATGCCCGCCGCCATCATGATTGTGGCAGGGGTGCTGGCGTTTATGGGGATGGGGCTTTCGCTGTTCGGCGTTGTTTAGGGAGTGGTGAGTAGTTGAAATTATCCTGACCTTGCAACTGCGTAGCCTTTCCGAGAAAGGAGAAAGGGTGGATGAGAACCCTTGCTTCAACAGGTAAATGATTTAGGAAATTAAGGCGAGTTTGTAGAATTGGCCGGTTCTGGGGAACTTGACTCAGTGGAAGATTGTTTTAGCAGGTCTTCGGCAGAAATACCTTCGGTTTGGTTGCCAAATCGCCACAGGGCAGCAGCGGCCTCAGCCTGGGTAACGCCCTTTTGGGGCTGAAAAAGGGTGGTATAGCCAAAAGCACGGCGAATATTGGCGAAATCGCCGTTTTGGTGGTCGGCCAACACCGCTCGCATCGCCAACGGCTCAATCTTAGCGGCATCCTGAAAGCCCCAGGTGGTAGCAACCGTGTCGGCCGCCGCAGTTGGCAACGGCGCACGAGAATCTAGAGGCACCTTCCACAGCACGAGGGTTTCGCGGGTAAGGGGCGCATCGGGCCGAAAGGTGACAGCTGTGGCATTGCCGGTCTTGGCACTGGGAATAATTCCCGCTTCGGCTAACCCTTGAATGGCGGCAAAGTAGGGGTGCGAAGCAGGCACATCTTGAAAAGCGGGGGCAGTGCCAGCGGCGGCGGCGCGCATGCGCTTGGCTGGTACATCTTTATAAAATCTGTTGTTAGCAGTGAGTAGCCAGTGAGCGAACTCACCCCGCGTAATAGTCTGGTTAGGGGCAAATTCGAGCTCTACGGGGGTGCCACCGGCTGTTGACCGTGCTGACTCGACAATGCCAAGGTCTAGCCAGTTTTGCACATAGGGGCGTAGGTCTTCGGGCACTTCGGCTAGGGTCGCGGCGCTGTCCTCAGGTGAGGGTTTTGGTTCGGTGGGTTCGGCCTCAGTGGAAGTAGGGATCTCGGCGGCTGTCTCGGCCGGATCGGGTTCGGCCTCTGCTTCAGCAGGGGTCTCGGGCTCTTCGCCGTTGAATACGGGCCGATCTTGTAGTTGCGGATCGGCCTCTAGAGACTGTTCTAGGGGACTGCCCGCACAACCGGCGACCAGTAGCAGACTCAGCCCAGATACCATGATCGTGAGACGCAGCGCAGCAGACAAGGGGGCAACCTCCTTAGCGGGGGAATTGATGCAGTACCTACACAGCGTATTTTAGGACAGCACCCGCGGCCTCTGCTGGCTACGCTGTGCCACCCCTGTAGAACCCCGCTTGGAACCTGTCTATGCCGCCCCGACCCATCATTATTGACTGCGACCCTGGGGTTGATGATGCGATCGCCCTCCTTCTCGCTTTCGCTAGCCCTGCTGAGTTCGAGCTGTTGGGTATCACTACTGTGGCGGGCAACGTGCCGCTGGCGCTCACCCAGGCCAACGCTCGCCGCATCTGCCACCTGGCTCAACGTACTGACGTGCCGGTGTATGCGGGGTGTCCTAGGCCACTATTGCGATCGCTCACCACCGCCGAAGACATCCACGGCGCAACGGGTTTGCAGGGGGCCGATCTACTCGAACCCACTCTGCCGCTGCAATCTCAACATGCCGTCGCGTTTCTGATTGAACAATTCACCACGACCTCGACGCCCATTACCCTAGCTACCCTCGGCCCGCTCACCAATCTAGCGGTAGCACTGATCCAGTGCCCCGAGATTGCCCAAGGCATTGACCAGGTGGTGATGATGGGTGGAGCTTTGGGAAACGGCAACATTACCCCCGCCGCTGAGTTCAATATCTACGTCGATCCCCATGCGGCCAACGTAGTCGTAGAGGCCGGTCTGCCCCTGACCATGATCGGCTTGGATGTCACTCACCAAGTTGTAACCACTCCCGATCGCCTGGCAGCGCTTGAGGCCCTGGGCACCCCCGTGAGCAAAGCCGCTGTGGGCATGCTGCGCTACTACGGCCAGCTAGATGTTGAACGTCATGGGCTAACCGCGCCCCCCCTCCACGACCCCTGTGTGATCGCCTATCTGCTGCACCCCGAGCTCTTTACCGGTCGGCCCATGCACCTGGCGATTGAAACCGAAGGCACCCTTTGCCTAGGGCGCACCGTGGCCAATGGGCACCTGACTCCCAACGCCACCGTCATCGAAACTGCTAATGCCGACGGTATCTATGCACTTTTGACAGAACGCCTTGGGAAACTATAGTCGGGCACAAAACTCCCCCAGCTCGCTTGATAAGATAGCCCTATGGCTTACACCACCGAACAACTCCTGGACTTTCTCGATCAGGAACTTCGCGCCACCTGGAAGGGCGAGCGGGTGGTGCTGTCTTCCGCCGATCGCATTGACAATCCGGTGCTTTCGAAGGCGATCGGAGCAGACAAGCTGAGCAAAGTATTTGCCATTCAAGACTTTCGCGCCCAAATTCACGATTACCAGCACGAGCACGGGGTGTCGGGTCTGATGTGGTACACCTGCCGGTTTCAGGGCCGCAGCCTGCGGGTGCCCGAACTGCATCCCCAGCTGATCGCTATTCCTGCCGACAAGTTGGCTCTAGTGGGGGCAAAGCCAGCCATAGTCGAGTTTTGGCGACAATCCATCGCTGGCTTGCGCCTGTGGATGGCTGGCAATCAGCCCCAACCCACTACCCCAGAGGCGGTAGAACAGCTGATTGCCGCCAGTGAATGGGCCGAGCTATCCGCCACACGAGATGAGCTGTATCTCAGCCTGTGCTGGGGCGATCCCAAAGACTGCCACTGCGACTGGGCAAAGCCAGAGTCGGGGTGCGATCGCATCATCGCCACCGCCGGAGAACCCAGCGGCATCAAGGTATAAAGTTATAGTTGAGCATCGAGCAGCGCTCAACCACAACTTTAGGAGCACCCCCTATGGCCATTGCCGTCGGCGTCATTGAAACCCAAACCTTTCCCGCAGTGCTGGCCGCCGCCGATGCCATGGTCAAAGCGGCCAACGTCACCGTCTCGGTGCAAGATCGCTCCGAGAGTGGGCGGCAGTTTGTGGTGATTCGTGGCCTAGTGGCCGAGGTCAAGCGCGCTATGGAAGCCGGGCTGATCGCAGCCAAAGCCTGCCCTAACCTGGCCGAAGTCACTTCTCACGTGATCATCCCTAACCCCACCGACAACATCGACGCGATTCTGCCCATTGGGTTTACTTCGGCCTCAGAATCCTTCCGGGTATAAGGTCTACTATTACAACCCCCCCACAGTCTTTAATAATTCGACACGGCGCGATCGCTACCACCGCCCCGTACAATGAAGGTTGAATTTTTTACCTGCAAAACTTTCTCAGGAGTACAACCATGCCACAAGCCGTCGGGTCGCTCGAAACCAGAGGGTTTCCCCCGGTGCTTGCCGCCGCAGATGCGATGGTAAAAGCGGGGCGCGTTACGCTCATTGGCTACATCCGTGCCGGTAGTGCCCGCTTCGCCATCAACATTCGTGGTGATGTCTCCGAAGTTAAGGCCGCCATGGCCGCTGGGGTAGAAGCCGCTGAAAAAACCCCCGGTGGCATTCTCGAAACCTGGGTGATCATCCCCCGTCCCCACGAAAACGTGGTGGCCGTACTGCCGATTGAATTTAACGATGAGACCGAAATCTTCCGCCAGGCTGTCGAGCAACCCATTTTGCCCGGCTCTACCGGTCGCTAGGGCTACTTGTTGCCGGTTCTACTAAATGATCTATTCAGATCATTTAGAGATCACCCTAAAGCCATTGGCAAAAACATGCCCGCTCAAGAAAGTTAATTTCTTGAGCGGGCATGTTTTTTGTGCTCCGTAGTTCTAGCGAGGATAACTAGTCTTCTTTTGTCAAAGCCTCTGGCTTGTGAGCTGCATGGCTACCGGTTTTTTCGCTTTCTACCAGATACTGGGGATTTTCCTTAGATGCAGCAACGGTGTGACCCTTAATTTCGGTACGAGATGTTAGCTTTTCGACTATCGTACCCACCGTTTTTCCCTGAGCTGTACTCCAAGAAACTTTGTCTCCTTTTTTGAAAGCTTGTTCCATGACGATCACTTGAACTCATCTATTACTCAGCATCTAGTCATACTGCCGGTGTGATGGCAGCAGGCCAGCCTGAGCTGAATTGATTTTGAAGGGCTAATTGCAGTCCAGCCTGCTTGAGCTAGATGCAGTGGAAGTTAAACCATCTTCCAACAGCCTAAATCTCAAGCAGGTCGGTTCATCTACTAATTAAGCGTTGGCTATAGAACTTCGCCAGAAGTGGCGTCTTCCTTCAGCTCTTTCTTAAACAGGCTTAGCAGGGAGGGAGTAGCAAAAAAGCCGAAATAAATACCCAGTGCGCCCGTTAACCCGTGTAGAAAAACGTCGGCTCCATAGAGTGGAAAAAGTCCGAAGAAAGTATTGGCAACCGGTACTAGACCTAGGACAGCCAGGGTAGTGTAGTAGATACCCAATTGCCCAGAGAATAGACGAGAGCTATCTAACGCAATAGAAGCAACGATTCCCAACAAGCCTGTGACAAGGTGAATAATATTGTGAGGCGTATTAATTGGAAATAGACCCATCAAGTAGCCAAATCCAGAAACGACGCCTAGCTTCTCAATCGAAGGGGGCATAGCGCCAGACTGGGAGACTAGGGCAGGAATGAAGCCCAGAATACCTATGGTTAGGTAGAATATGCCGATAATCAATGCAAATCTTTGTGCAGCTTTCATGATACCTCTAAGGTAAACGTCAGATAACAGTTTTGGATAAGCTTGCAGCAGCTTGGTAAGGCCTGTCACTACCTATCTGGGAGTGAACCCGCAACAATTAACTAGACTTTAAAGAGTTTGGTGGGTTTGAGCCTCTCTAAAGAGAAATAGTTGTTGGTAGGTCATTGGATAGAGTGAGTTCTTTGGTGGTAGTTAACTTCCTATCACAGCATTTTTTAAGGATATTTTCTACCGCTGCAAACAAAAAACACCAGTGTAGGAGCGGAATTCAGCTAGTTTTGCAAGGATAGTGATCGCATCTAGCCTTTCCTCATCTGCTCAACTATCGTAGGAATAAACAATATAAACGCTCTTAGCGATCGCAGAATAGGGATTCTCGAACTTCCCAAATCTTTGCTCCATGACTTCTAAATAAATCTGAAGAACAAAAATTGCTTCAGTTTCAGAATTCTGAGGTGTATCAAATTTGCTCTTACAAACTCATCGTGCTCCGCTAAGAAACCTCAACGGAGCACGATGGCTCAACTAAAACCTAGATGACTAATATGGCTAACGATTAGTCGTCGTTAGGCAACTCGCCATTGTCTACTCCAGGCGTCAGAGTCCTAGCGTTTTGGGGGTAGATGCCGGCCATATCTTTAACCGCATCAGCCGACTCTTCAGCGATGCGCTTGATTCTTTTGCCAGGTTGGCCTTCCAGCGAGTCTTTCTCAGCTTCCCACTGACCCATGGTGCGGGGGCGACCGACCTCTTGGGTGGGTGGCAGTTCATTAGAATAAGCGCGATTGCCAGTATTTTGCTCAGCTTTGACGCCATTAGCGGTTAGCAGAATAACCACGGCAGAGCAAGCCACCGCAAACTGCTTCCAGTAAATGCGGCCGAGCATTTCCTTTAAAGCACCAAAAATATTTTTCATCACAAATTACCTAATATTCACTCAATACTGCGAGTCAGTAAGCGAACTGCTTGCTGAACCTCTAGTGACACGTTAGGTAACTCTCTTAGAAAGCTTATCGCTCAAAAGGTATATCTTCACAAGCGTTAAAAATCGCTAAATGCTCCAGATGCTCACATCCCCTAACCAAAGTATTTCTCTCGAAAGAACGAGACTAAAACCTCATCATGACAGGGGAAAAGCAGTAGAAGACAGTTCTAAGGTACTGATGCAACCTCTAAAGAGAGCTATGCCCAAGCTAAACAACTTCATTCCTGATGTGACCCGCGACGACACGCTCGAAACACTGATTCATCAACTGTTTGAGGCACCGCTCCATAGCCAGCATTCAACCCGAGTAATGGATAATATTTTGGCCAAGTTAGGAGAGCAGTTGCAGTGCGATCGCGTCTTTTTATACCTACGCTCTCCCGACACTCAGCTAGGGCGGGTGCCCTTCTGTTGGAAAAAACAGCCATCGATACCTACAATCTATGACCCTGCGTGGAAACCGGAAGATCCCGCCTTGGCAAAGGACGACCCCATGTTTGCGGCTGCCCTCAAAGCGCAGCCCAGCATTTTTGTAGAGGATGTGGAAACCGCTGGTTCAGAGGTGTTGAACCGTGAGTTTGAGCACCAAACCTTTGGCCATCGAGCCTTGATTCATGCCCACCTGCGCTCGGATCAAACCCTGTGGGGCATTTTGCAAGCTTGTGTTTTTGAAGTTCCCCGGGTGTGGAGCCAGGGCGATCGCCAACTCATTGAGCAGGCCGTTACCCAGCTCACGCCCTTCGCCATAGACTATGTGAAGTCTGAGCCAGAGTTGGCAACAAGTAGATAGCAGAAATCCACGGGTGAATACAGCTCGACCGTTGGCAGCCAGCATTCACCCGTAGAAGCGCTGTCTAGGAAACAGTTTGCGGCAAGGACAAAACCGCTTGTCTCTGGCTAGGGGTTAAGGTCGCCAGTCCCCGGTTAGCCGCGCTCAACACCGCCAACAGCGAGGCCGTGACAATGCTGCTGTGAATGCCTACCCCGTGGATGGTGCCCTCTAGCCAGTCGGCGGCGATCTCGATTAGCGCGATCGCATCGGCATCACTGCCGTGCCCAATGGCCCGCTCTTCGTAGCTGTGCACCCGAATCCCTAGATTTAGGGCATCCACAAAGGCGTCGATGGGCCCATTGCCATGTCCCGCCCGGGTGAATCTTACATCACTACATTCCAAGGTTGTGGAAATGGCCGATGGTGTTTCATCATCCTGCCAGTGGTGGCTGACGTATTTAAACGGCAAGTTGACCCGCAGATACTCCTGCTCAAAGAGATCCCACAGCATGGGTGCGGTCATCTCCTTGCCGGTGGCATCCATGGCGCGCTGCACTATCTGGCTAAACTCAATTTGCAAACGGCGGGGCAGGCTGAGGTTGTAGTCGCGCTCTAGCAAAAAGGCAATGCCCCCCTTGCCCGACTGGCTATTTACCCGCACCACCGACTCATAGGAGCGCCCCAGGTCAGCGGGATCGAGGGGTAGGTAGGGCATGTCCCACAGATCTTCTGGGTTACGGGCCGCAAAGCCTTTGCGAATCGCATCCTGGTGAGAGCCTGAAAATGCGGTGAATACCAGGTCACCTACGTAGGGGTGGCGGGGGTGAATGGGCAGCTGAGTGCAGTCTTCGACAATGCGAGCCACTTCGTTAATGCGCGAGAAATCTAGCCCCGGATGAATGCCCTGGGTGTAGAGGTTGAGCGCTAGAGTGACGATATCGACATTGCCGGTGCGCTCGCCATTGCCAAACAGGCAGCCCTCCACCCGATCGGCTCCAGCCATTTGGCCTAGCTCAGCGGCGGCGATCGCACAGCCGCGATCGTTGTGGTTGTGCACGCTTAAGTTCACGCTGTCGCGGTAGGCGAGATGGCGGTGCATCCATTCCACCTGGTCGGCAAACACGTTGGGGGTGGCGCTTTCTACCGTGGCGGGCAGGTTGATGATCGCTTTGCGATCGGGCGTCGGCTGCCAGACTTCCAACACCGCATTGCAGATATCCCGAGCAAACTCCAGTTCGGTTTGGGAAAACACCTCCGGCGAATACTGGAAGCGCCACTGGGTTGCAGGGCGCTCTACCGCCAAATCGCGGATTAGGGTTGCGGCGTTTACCGCTAGTGCGATCGTTGCCGCTTTGTCGTTGCGAAACACCACCCGCCGAAACACCGGGGCTGTAGCATTGTAGACATGGACGATCGCCCGCTTAGCTCCCTCAAGGGAATCAAAGGTGCGACGAATCAAGTCTTCCCGCGCCTGAGTGAGCACCTGAATTTCCACATCATCCGGCACGCGGTTTTCTTCGATCAGGCGGCGTACAAAGTTAAAGTCGGTCTCCGAAGCCGACGGAAACGCTACCTCGATTTCCTTAAAGCCGATCGCCACTAGCAGCTCAAACATCCGTAGCTTTTGCTCGACAGACATCGGCTCGATAAGCGCCTGGTTGCCATCGCGCAGATCAGTGCTCAGCCAAATCGGGGGTTGGGTGATTACCTGGCTGGGCCAGGTGCGATCGGGCAATGCGATCGGCGCAAAGGGGCGATACTTTTCGGCGGGATTGATCAACATGGGTTTTGTCTCTAAAGTTTCAGCAGTAAAAAAGCTTGCCTAGCCATTGACTATGACAAGGGTGAAGAGAAGGGTTTCAGGTGTAAGAAAGGGTTGAAGGTGCAAGGTATAGGGGTAGAGGCGGACCGTAAACCCTATACCCTGCACCCCGCTCGAGCCGGATAACAGCGCTCAAACTTCCCAGCAGTAGCTAGGTCTAGGAAAAACCTTTGACCTGGGGAGTCGAGCTATTCAGGGCATTTCGCCTTTATTTCAAAATTTAGTTGCGCCCAAGGCGCAGCAGCAGTCCCAGCCCTAGGAGCAGGCTGAAGAGAGGAGCGAGGGATAGCTGCAAAGACAACATCGAACGGGGATGGCGCAAAATTGCACAACACACGCATAGTAACTGCGTTGCAAAGCAGCGTCAAGAGCTGAGGCTTCGCGATCGCGAGAGCGGCTCGCTCTGAGCGGCGGGCTCGCTCTAGATAGGATGGGTCAACGGCGCGATCGCAGCACAGGAAATATTATCCAGAGGTTAATTTAACTCAGCCCAGTTGATAGCGCGCACACCACTTATTAGTGACAATAGAAGTCGGGGATCTCGCTCCTTTCGATTGCTGAGCGGTTAGCCAGGGCAACATCTAGCCCTTGTTAGCTCAAGCTGCTGTTTTTGGCTGTTTTCAGCCCCCTGCGTCTACTCGTGCAGGGGGCTTTGTAAGACGTTCTCATTCTCAATGCCCTAACGTGATCCTGTATGACCGCTGAACCGAACTTTGTCCTCGATTTAACCTTGGCCCTGGGGTGCTCTGCTATCGGCGGCTACATCGCCCATCGTCTAAAGCAGCCGGCGCTGCTGGGCTACCTTGTTACTGGGCTGATCATCGGCCCCTTTGGTCTTGGGCTACAGACCGATGTAGAGCAAATTGAGGCCTTGGCGGAAGTGGGCATTGCCTTTTTGCTGTTTGCTCTGGGTGTGGAGTTTTCGCTGACCGAGCTGAAGCGGGTGAAGGATATCGCCCTCAAGGGCAGCTTTTTGCAGATGGGGCTGACCACGCTGCTGGTGTGCTCGGTATCGCTGCTGTCGGGCACAGCCAATTCGCCCCTCCAGGGCGTTTTTTTGGGGCTGGTGCTGTCGCTGTCATCGACGGCGGTAGTGCTCAAAACCCTCACTGATCGCGGTGAAACTGCTACCGTCCACGGCCAGGTGATGCTGGGTTTGCTGATCTCCCAAGACATTGCCCTGGGGCTGATGCTGGCGGTGCTGCCGGTGCTTAACCAGCCCGACGCTCTGGGGCCAGCGCTGGCGATCGCGGCGCTCAAGTTTGGGCTGTTTTTGGCAGGGGCGATCGCCTTGGGCCGCTGGGTAGTGCCCCAGTTGATCCAGCACATTGCTGCCACCGAGAGCAGCGAGCTGTTTTTGCTCACCGTGGTCGCCCTTTGCCTGAGCGTTGCTTGGATTACCTCCTTCCTGGGCCTCTCCATCGCCATGGGAGCCTTCGTCGCTGGCCTGATGATTTCTGAAATTGACTACGCCGACCAGGCCTTGGGCAAGATCTTGCCCCTGCGCGACACCTTTGCCTGCCTGTTCTTTGCCTCCATTGGCATGCTGATCGATCCTCACCTGATCGTCAGCGATCTGGGCCGCATTCTAGAGCTGGTGGCGCTGATCATGGTGGGCAAGGCGCTGATTATTTTGCCAATTGTGCTGGGGTTTGGTTATTCGCTCAAAACGGCGGTAAGGGCCAGCTTTGGGCTCAACCAAATCGGTGAATTTTCCTTTGTGCTGGCGCTGATGGGGCTAGAGCTGGGGTTGATCAACGAGGAGCGCTACTCCTTGCTGCTGGGCACGATCGCCATTTCTCTCATGCTCACCCCCCTGTGGATTAACCTAGCCCCCAAGGTGGCCGACTGGCTGCACAACCTGCCGGTGCTCAAAGACTTTCTCAACCAGGCCGAAGACCCAAAGCTGCTGTCGGTGCCCGGCGACATTCACGACCATGTGATTGTGGCGGGCTATGGCCGGGTAGGCGAGGTGTTGGTCAATGTGCTGCTCAGCCGGGGCTACTCGGTGCTGGTGGTCGACAATAGCGAAACCGCGATTCAGCGCCTGCGCAACCGCCACGCGCCCCTGGTGCAAATTCCCTTTGTGTACGGTGACGCCGACAGCGAGTTGGTGCTCGAGAAAACTTCTCTCGAAACCGCCAAGGCCCTGGCTATTACCCTGCCTGACCCGACAACCACCCGCCTGGTGCTGCAACGGGCACTGCTGAGAGCACCCGAGCTGGATATCATTGCGCGATCGCATAACAACGAAGAGATCGACGTGCTCACCCAGCTGGGAGCCAGGGAGGTGGTGCAGCCCGAGTTTGAGGCGGCTCTAGAGCTGGGCTCTCACGTGCTTAATACCTTGGGTGAACAGTCAATTGAAATTCAGTCGGTGCTGGACTGGATTCGCCAGGATCGCTACCGCAGCATTCGCCCGGCGGTTCAGGTGGGCGAGGGGTATAGAAATACAGCAAAAGAACGAAAACAGAAGAGCGAAAAAGTTGAAAGAAGTGCTTCATAAGCTCAGCGTCATGGTTGTACCGCTTTGATCTGGGCTCATTCTTGCCGAGCGCTCGCCATCTACACCCGACGCCAGGCACTCTGGGTAACCCCTGGAAGCATTGCTTTTAGGGGCTTTCGTTTAACTACTTGTAGCTGCGCTGAGTGAGCTGCACATTCTCAAATTCGAGAGTTTCGCGGTGCAGCTGGGGCGATCGCCCTTCCCCCGCATATTCCCACGCTGCCACAAAGGCAAAATGCTCGTCGTCGCGCTTGGCCTCACCATCGGGGGTTTGGTACTCTTCGCGAAAGTGCCCTCCGCAAGATTCTTCCCGTTGAAGAGCATCGCGGGCCATGAGCTCTGCTAAGTCAATAAAGTCAGCGACGCGTCCGGCAAACTCCAGATTTTTGTTTAGGGTGTTGGCCTCCCCAGGAATTTTGAGGTTTTGCCAATACTCGGCTCGCAGGTCTTGAAGCTGGGCGATCGCACTCTCCAAGCCCTCCCGATTCCGCGCCATGCCCACGTAGTCCCACACAATGCAACCCAGCTCGCGGTGAAACTCCATCACCGTCTTGCTGCCGCCAATGCTCAGCAGTTTGGTAATGCGGGCCTTGGCGCTGGCCTCGGCTTCTCCAAAGGCATCGTCGTCGGTGGTTACAGTGGGCAAAGACTGCCCTGCAATGTAGTCGCCCAGTGTGTAGGGAATCACAAAGTAGCCATCCGCCAAGCCCTGCATCAGCGCGCTGGCCCCCAATCGGTTAGCGCCGTGGTCAGAAAAATTCGCCTCGCCTAGCACAAACAAACCGGGGATGGTGCTCATCAGGTGGTAGTCAACCCACAGCCCGCCCATGGTGTAGTGCACAGCGGGGTAGATGCGCATCGGCGTTTCGTAGGGGTTCTCGCCCGAGATGCGCTGGTACATATCGAACAGGTTGCCGTAGCGGGCGGCGATGGTGTCGCGGCCTTGATGAGCGATCGCATCCCGAAAATCTAAGTACACCGCCAGTCCCGTATCGCCTACGCCGCGCCCCTCATCGGTCATGGCCTTGGCATTGCGCGAGGCCACATCCCGAGGCACTAAGTTGCCAAAGGCAGGGTAGCGAGTTTCTAAGTAATAGTCGCGCTCCGCGTCGGGAATGTCGTCGGGATGGCGAGTATCCCCAGGTTTTAGCGGCACCCACACCCGCCCGTCGTTGCGCAGGCCCTCGCTCATCAGCGTAAGTTTCGATTGATAATCGCCCGACACCGGAATGCAGGTGGGGTGAATCTGGGTGTAGCAGGGGTTGGCAAAGTAGGCCCCCCGCCGATGGCAGCGCCAGGCCGCCGTCACGTTAGAGTTCTTGGCATTGGTCGAGAGGTAATAGACATTGCCGTAGCCCCCAGTGCAGAGCAGCACCGCATCCCCGGCGTAGCGCTCTAGCTCCCCTGTGACTAGGTTGCGCACCACAATGCCCCGTGCCTTGCCGTCAGCCACCACCAGTTCCAGCATTTCGCGGCGAGCATACACCTCGATTTTGCCGGCCTGCACCATGCGCATCATGGCGCTGTAGGCCCCGAGGAGTAATTGCTGCCCCGTCTGACCTTTTGCGTAGAAGGTGCGCGATACCTGGGCACCGCCAAAGGATCGGTTGTCGAGCAGCCCGCCGTATTCCCGCGCGAAGGGTACGCCCTGGGCCACGCACTGGTCGATAATGCCGCTGCTGATCTCGGCGAGGCGATGCACATTCGCCTCGCGGGAGCGATAATCGCCACCTTTGATGGTGTCGTAGAACAGCCGCCACACGCTGTCGCCATCGTTGGGGTAATTCTTCGTTGCGTTGATGCCTCCCTGGGCGGCAATGCTGTGGGCGCGCCGAGGTGAGTCTTGAATGCAGAAGCTTTTGACGTTGTAGCCTAGCTCTGCCAAGGTGGCCGCCGCCGAAGCCCCCGCTAGCCCGGTGCCCACCACCAGAATGGTGTGCTTAGCCTTGTTTTTGGGGCTGACCAGACGGCAGTGGTCTTTAAAGTCGCTCCATTTCTGATTTAGCGAGCCAGCAGGAATGCGGGGGTCAAGCATGGGGATGTGGGGAAGATGAGGCGCAGCGTATACGTCTATTTTAGACCTGTCTGCATTTACACAGTCGCTGTGCTTCGCGCTATCTGTTCAACCACTGCCCAAGCCTGCTCAATCACAGTTTCATCAAACGAGTTGCCTACTCGGTTTCACCCTCTCTACATTGCATGTGGCTTAGCAATAATGACAAAGTTGAGTGGCAAAACCATCCAAAACTCCGAGTAAGCGTCTCTGATCGGTCTGTTTAGACAATATGTTAGACTCCCACTGAACACAGGCTCTAGTCGCCCTATTATTTACTCGCAGTCACAGAATATTGTGTAGTGGCGATCGCACCCTCCTCTGCAAGCCTAAAATCCAGGAAAGTTTAGCTTTTGATGCTGGCTCGTGAAATCACAATTTGACAAGCAGTTAACTTATTAAATCAGTAATGACTTCTCAAGTTGACCTAAGCCATGCCACCTTATTTGCACAGCTGCAAAGCATTTTGAGTGAGTTGCAAGGAGAAGTAACCCGACAAATTGCGGCTTTTCCTCAGCCAAACCAACCGCTTCAAAGCTTTCAGAGCCCTGATGGCAACGTGACAGGCTCGCTTCTGACTTTTACTGGAGAAGAGCTAGATTGGCTGGTCTATTCGTGGTTTAATGCCGCTCAAATGAAATTTGGCACTACGCGCTTGACTCTTTGGCTAAGTCCACTGATTCAAGTGCCTCACTTAGCCTTTGAATTTGGCACAAAGCCCGACCTCTTCTTCTACATTGACTACATACCTAGAGTCGATTTGTGGACTGACTTAAGCTATACAGAACAATACTATGAGCCTTTGAATGCCACTTACACGGCGTTGCGGGAGAATCCTAATCTGTCTTTGTTTGTAAGCAAGGCGCTATACATTAGGCAGTTGCAGTCCCCAACGCCGCTTTGCTTTACCTGCCCTACGACCCAAGACTCTCTTGCATTGATTGAACGTACTGCCCAAGAGATGTGTTCTCGCTGGCTCACCTGGGTGAAGCAGGCAGAACCTGTCCCCGTAGAGCACCAAGCTGCGTTGGCAAAACGAGATCTACTGATGCGAAAAACTGTGGCCGAGCGAGATCCAGGCAATGCTGTAGCCACGCAAATTTTTGGGGCAGAGCTGGCAGATCAGTTGATCCGCGCGTTGTGGAGCAAGGACTATGAGTAACTCAGAAGCAGCGATCGGCAAAGTGCTACTCATTGGTGTGACTGGGGGCACGGGCAGCAATGCTGTCAAAGGATTGCTCGAACAAAAGGTAACCGACCTTCGTGCCATTACTCGCAAAATCGACCTTGAGCGTCCTTCCCTATCTAAATTACACAACAGCGGTGTTGAGCTAGTTGAAGCCGATCTTGATGACGAGTCTTCATTGAAAGCAGCTTTCGCAGATGTTTCAGCCGTCTATTGTCACGCAACTGCTCCAGATTCTGCTAAACCTGACCCCCAGGAAGTGGCAAGGGCACAGCGAATTGCCCAAGCTGCTAAGCAAGCCAATGTCAGCCATATTGTCTATAACTCTGCGGGAGGCGCCGATCGCAAGTCTGGCATTGCTCACATTGAGCAAAAATATCGAGTAGAGCAAATTTTCAAGCAGGCAAATTTGCCTACAACTATGTTGCGCGCCTGCTTATTTATGGAGGAGTTTTGGAAGCAATACACTCGCCCGTCTATTCTTAAAGGGTCTTTTCCTTTTGCAGTTCAACCCGATAGGCCGCTTCATTTAATTACGACAAAAGACATGGGGCGAGTGGCCGCATACGTGATGAAGCACCGCTCTGAGTATGTCGGCAAAGACATCGAGCTGGCCGGAGACGTGTTGACCCCCAAACAAATGACGGCGGCATTTGCTAACGCACAGGGAAGCACTGTGGTTTACAAAGAAGTACCTCTCTGGATTTTTTTGCTTTTGTTTCGCAAGTCGCTGTTCGATTTGATTCAGTGGTATCGCAAGCAGGGTTATCAAGCAGATGTTTCTGCTCTAAGAGAGGAATTTCCTGGGCTGCTTACCACTTTTGCTGATTTTTTGGCAGAAACCAGTTGGGCAAACCCAGAGTTGACTTACCAAGATTTATAAGATTCCCAAGGGTTGGTGCGAGAGTTTACGAGTTGTAGATTGGTCTGGGCTGGCGGAACTCAACTTCCACTGTTGGGTTCAGTTTGCTACCGACCCCAGTGCTTAATCCACTGAAGAGCGATCGCATCCGTTGTGGCTGGAGATGAGGATCTAATCGTATGACCTACTCTTCAACGCGACTTGTGGCGTGGCGATCGCGCTCGTACCGTTTTGCTAGTGGAAGCGGCGGCAACCATGACTCACGACGAATGATCCAGTTTTCGTAGGTTGGCATCAATTGGTCAGGGGCAGCTAGGGAGCCTAGGTGTACTTCGATTTTGTCTGCGGGGCGTGCAAAAACGGATGAGCCGCAGCGAGGGCAGAAAAACCGCCCTTTGTAGTCGCGGGTTTCGCCAGCGATCGCTACGGCATCTTGAGGGAAGATCGCGGCAGCGTAGAAGAGGGCTCCATAGTGTTGCGGCAGTTGAAACAGGGCTAAAGGCCAACCCGATAGGGACGCAACCAAAGTGTTGGACATACAGTGTAGACGTAAGCTAGCTATGGACGTGCGCTGGTTTTCCGGGTTTGTTCCTTGCTCTTGAAGACGAGTAGGGCAAGTTGGCTCCGATTTCGCTCATTCCGTCATCAGCCGGTTGCTTGCCCAGTGAAAACTGCTAATTGGGCGTCAAAAGCACGTTTGAATGCGGGTCGCGCTTCGCCACGAACGACGTAGGAAGCGAGGGTCGGATATTGCTCCAAAATACCTGAGCCGCCCAGTCTGCGCAGCACCTGCACCATCAGCAGGTCACCGGCGCTGAAAACATCGTCGAGCCAATCAGCATTGCCAAGCCGCCTGGAAAGGTCATCTAACCGGCTGCGGATGCGATCCTCGACGAGGGGCAGACGCTCTTCGTACCAGGTCTTGTCGCGCTCTAAGTACATCGCGGCTTCGCGCTGCACGATGGGCGGCTCTACTGTGGCGATCGCTGCAAACATCCAGGTGATGGCGCGCGCCCGAGCATTGGCATCTTGTGGCAGAAGACCCACATGGCGCTCGGCAATGTGGAGCACGATCGCCCCCGACTCGAATAAGGCGAGCTCGCCTTCTTCATAGGTCGGTATTTGCCCAAAAGGATGCAGCGCACGGTGGGTAGCTTCTTTCATCGCGCTGAATGAAACAAGACGAACATCATAGGGCTGGCCTACTTCCTCAAGTGCCCAGCGCACGGGCATGTCACGTGCTAGTCCCTGGCCACGATCGGGCGACTGTTCAAAGGCGGTGATGGTAGGGACCATTTGAGAACTCCGGTTGCCCATTTTCCTGCTCCTTGACGGATTGTGTGCTTGCTCTCGTTGTCGAATGGCGCAATACAAAATCGACAACCCACAGGATTTTTTCACTGGTAGCTAACTGTGAGCCTAACGATCGCAATTACCGGATGCTAATAACCTCTTCCTTCAACCGGCCTAAACAGTATCTACAAGAGATCTGCGCTCGCACTGTCTTTCAGGTTAGCCAGTAAGGAGTAAGGGTGGTTAATCGCGATCGCCCTTCAAACAAGTCTTTGGCCCTCGCCCCATAGACACAATTTGGAGCGATGAAGTTACTAGGCTGCCCTAGCCCAACGTTTCATCGATTGATTGCCAGCAGCCTAGTGACGGATTAGTTCAGCGGTACGGAGCACACCTTAGAATTGCACCAAAGTGTCTGTCTGCTAGCTGCAACCGAGTAGTTAGATATAGCTACTGTATTACTACTCCCTTAATTATCGTAGTAATAGCTCTTCGGAATGATGCAGAAACTATGAACTTAGCCGAATCTACTTTAGTAGAGTGAAAGATAAACTTGTATGACGACAGCCTTGATCACCGGAGCCTCTGCTGGCATTGGTGCAGCATTTGCCCAACAATTAGCAGCGCACCAAACCGATCTTGTGCTGGTCGCTCGTTCCCAGGACAAGTTACAGGAACTTGCTGATTCTCTCAGGCATCAACATCAAATTCAAGTAGACATTATCGTCCAAGATTTGACAGCACCGAACGCAACAGAAACTATCTTTCAAACTGTGCAGCAGCTTGGGCGATCGATCGACCTATTGGTCAACAATGCTGGAGTTGGAGATTACGGTGATTTCACCGAAAGCGATCGAGACCTTCAGCTTAAAATGGTGCAGCTTAATATTGCAACAATTGTGGATTTGAGCCATCGTTTCTTACCTGGAATGCGACAGCGTCGAACTGGAGGGATAATTAATATGTCCTCAGTGGCTGCGTTTCAGTCTATGCCCTACTTCTCGATCTACGCGGCAACAAAAGCATTTACTCTCAGCTTTAGCGAAGCATTGTGGGCCGAGAATCGCAGCTATGACGTGCATGTACTAGCTGTTTGTCCAGGACCAGCTGGCATTAAGTTCTTCAAAGAAGCGGGATTTCCGTCGTCCCTGATTAACGTCGCCGAAAAAATCGATACGCCGGTCAAGACTGTTGTACAAGATGCCCTCAATGCATTTGAGAAACGAGAGCCGATCGTGATTCCTGGCAGTCTAATTAACCCTATTCTGGCTACGCTGCCTCGGTTTGTGCCGCGAGAGTGGGTTTCTAGCTTCTGGAAGTTGATATTAGGACATGATTTTGACAAATGAGAGTATCCCCTGAGCTTATTTGTTTGAAAAGTGGAGCATAAGACGAACTGCAAACGCTGCAAGCAGAACCCAAGTGAATATAATGCTGCCTCTGACTACTCACTGCGCTCGTCGCTTAGATGCCCTTACTCCTTTAGCTGCTATAAACAGTGGCCCCGCTTTCTGAGTCATTGCTCATGCTATCTGATCGAGCTGATCGGTAGTCTCAAAACTGCTGTCAGTACAGGGTTGATAAACACTAATGGTGCAGTAATCCTGTCGCCATGAACGGTCTTCAGTTATGGTTTTCGATCCAGTTCTTGCTTTTGAATTGTCTGTGCGATCGCGCACAGAGCGTCGAGTTTCAACGACCCAGCCAGAAATGTCAGTTGTTGGAGACGATAACTCCTGCAAAACCACAGAGTCAACTTTAACCTTCCAGGGGGAAGGAGATTGACCCCATAAACTAGAGATTACCTGACCTGCTTCCGGCAGTACTTGTAAGCGCAACTGTAGTGCTACAGCACTGTGATTCCGGACGATCAAATCTTTATAGCCATAGGAGACTGCAGCATCTTGACCAAGCTGATAAAAGCGATCGCCTCCGTAAGCGTCGATGCTATGGCAATGTCGCTCTAGAATCTGGCAGCCTGAGACCAAAAATGTATGAAATAGGTTAGTAGCAATTAAGCACAATCCGCCACCAACCCCCGTTTGCACTTGACCGCGCACAAACACAGGGCCTGCCTTAAACCCATTACTCAGGGTTGGGTCGCCTACACGATTACAGAAGCTGAAGATTTGCCCAGGGTTAAGTTGAAGCTGGTGAATTTTGCTTGCAGCTAGCTGCAAATTTGAGACACGATTCTTCCGAATTTCTGGACTGCCACGATCTGGAATAGCAGTGACAGAATCACACCATAAATGAGGATAAAGATCTGATTGATGGGGAGCTTGTTGATGAGCATAAAAAAAGGGGTAGCCATGAAGCAGGCTCCTAGCATGCTTGAGGCTAATACGCAGAGATCGTTTCCATTCTTTCAAAACGGCGACTCCTTGATCGGTTACCTGACAGATTCTATTGATGCACCCGACAGATTTGATGGAGCTCAAGCGATTCCGCTTCTAGAAGCCGCCTCGTTATTAAAGAGAAACTTTCTGCTTAATACCCTTATGGCAGATGGGGTGAAAATTTGGCAGCTTAAGTGCCCTAAGTAGCGTATTAGGTAGAAAAATCAGTATAGCTACCCCTTTGTCGCAGTCTGCAATCTGTCAACTTTCCTTTACAGGCCAGCTTTCCTTTATGGTTGGCGGGAAGCGTCGCTCCAGCACCGTCACACCTTCACGCCCAAGGGACCGGGTCTCTGCCATGCTGTTTACTATTCCTAGAGGACGCGATCGCTATAGATAGCGCTTGTAGGCTGAGGAATTTTGGAAAAGTGGAGAAGTACCAACTCTGTAAGTTGGGTTGAGGTTCAAGTTGTGCAGCTTTGCCAAAGGTAATAACCCGACGCTAGCAATGGTTTCGTTAAGGTTGGCGATAGCGAAACCCAACCTACTCGCTACAGGAGCTAGTCATAACTGAACAAAGCGGACTTCCACGTTTTTTGCGGGACGGATGTAATCTGTGATCGGACAAATCTCACCGTCCCGCGACAGCTCTTCGATAGATTGCCAGAAAGTCGCCTCATTAGGATGCATGCCAAAGACAAAATATCCTGGATGCACTGCGTCGAGTGCGAACCAGATTGGCACATTGATGTCTGACGCAGTCTCATAGAAACAATCGCCGGCGGGCAGTCCCCCTTCCCAAGTTGCGATAATCTCTGCATTTCTTGCGGCGAGCGGGCCAACTTTCTGCTCCACTACTGTATTGAGTCGTCGCTCTACCTCGTCGATCGCCGCGTCCTCAGCTATTTGATTCCAGTTTGGAAAGTCCGGACGCACAGCTTTTGCCAGCACGTAATGCGGGGTCGGATTGCCCAAAATTTGGTAGAGTCTGAAAACGTCGAGCGGCACACCCATATGTGAGATAACGCTAAATGTAGCGGCTGTAATTGATTTTACTTTGCCACCGGCTTAAACCAACTGTCCGTTGCCATGGCGTGTTACTACGTTAATACCACCGATCAGTAGAGGTATAACAACTCAAATCAGCGGCGGCAGACAAACTCGAACTCAGCACCAGAGGCTTTCAACCGTCCGCCTGCATTTGAATTGTTAGACGGACGGCCTTTTTCTAAGCTGCTTGCAGAACGTAGAACGTATAACCATAAGAGTCGCTGAATTTTTCAAACAGTCGCATCTCTTCTTCAGTTTCACGAATAACGGATTGAGTAATTGCGGTAATTTTGATCTGCTGTATTCGCTCACGAAGCGGTTCATAGTAATTGACCCACCAAGCCTGACTCGGCAGCCGATGCGTAGAGAGTACGCTAAAGCCAGACCGACTTGCCCGAGCGATATTCTCAGCTTCAGCCCCCATCATCGGATAGGCATTTTGCCAATACGCGCTCACAGGATCTGGCGCATTATCAATAAACCAACTCATCTCAGATATAACGGCAATACCGCTGTTAGTAAGAAGCGGTCGCCACAGTTTAAGACCCTGCTCAAACCCAATATGATAAATCGCTCCCTCAGACCAAAGCAGGTCAACTGAACCCGCTGACCAATCAAGTTGAGCCATATCACCCTGAATCGGAATGATTAAATGCTCAAGACCAAGCTGTTTTGCACGCGTTGCCAATTCGTCGATAAAAACCGAAGAAGAATCAACTGCCATGACCGTGCTTTGGTAGTGTTGTGCAAGCAGCAACGCACCAGCACCGCTTCCACATCCGAGATCGGCAATTCGCGGCTTGCTCGGCAAAGTAGAAAGATGGCTCAAAATGTGGCGCGAGAAGTCAGAGTCACCCGGCCCTTTACGATCGCGTCCACAGTGTAAATTAATCAAAGCGGTGATGTACTCAGTTTGAGTGTCTGTACTCATATGGATTTTTGGTAGTTTTTAATATTAAGAGGCTCTTGCCGTTTAACTATGTATTAAGTGTCAAAGCTGCTGGATAAGCTCCTTGTTTCAGAGTGTTATCGATCGCTTTTGATGGTTAACTCCTGAATTTGGGGGTCTTATCGGTCAATTATGCTGGATAAGCCCTTTCACTGGGTGCTTATCCAGTAGCTTTTGGGTTTGCAATCTCCAAGAGCATCTGTGACCCCGATCGCTCACGCCTACGGCTACGCTGACCCCAACGACTGGAGCGACCCCATCCCCACCGACCAACCCAACCAATGGATGGCGATACTCACCAAGATCCTGCTGATTGAGTAGTTTCTCGCCAAGAAGCCGTGTGCCTGCTGCCTGGAGCCCAGTTTTGGGAAGACAGCAGGCACCCGACTTCTAATCGCAAATTGGCACAGCAACAAACCAACCTGACACAGTAATGAAGCTTATTGTGGGTAGGGTGGGCAATGTCCACCACCCTAATGATTCACTCACCACCAAACCCTCCCCATCAAATCCTTGGTGAGAGCAGAAGGTGAAAGGTGGGCAGTGCCACCCTAGAGGTCTACAGGTCTGACTTGGCCAACGCGAAGCAAGTACGGGTCAACGCGAAGCAATCGCAGGCCAACGCAAAGCAATCACAGCTCAATAACAAGCAATCACAGGTCAACGCAAAGGAATCACAGCCCGGTAACAAGCAATTACGGGCCAACGCGAAGCAAGTACGGGTCAGCGCAAAGCAAGTACGAGCGATTCTCTGCTGGAGAGATTTCGCTGGTGCTAAGCGAGTCTGCGGTTTACGCTTAGCTCACAAGACCCAAATAGATCGCCCAGGGCAGCAGCAAAAAGCCTGCCGCAATGCCAATGCCCACCACCGCACTCGTGCCATAGGCCAAGGGCCGCATCCCTTTATCTAATAGCCCCATCGATTGCAGCGCGCTCCAAAACCCGTGGCGCAGGTGAGAGGCCAGCAGCACCAAAATGACCGTATAGCCCACCACGTAGGGCAGCTCCTGAAATTTTTCAACCACCAGCCGGGCCAGATCGCGCACAGTGTCGCCGCCCAACTCGGTGGGGTAGTAAGTGCCAAACCTAAACGTCCGCAGGTGAATGACCAAAAACACCGCCAGCGCCAGGCCGGTGATGATCATCGTGCGCGAGCTGAGGGTTTGGTAGCTAGAGCCGCCCGCCGACTCGTAGGTGCTATAGCCCTCGGGCCGCGCCTGCCGCCTGCGCCAAAAAATCTCAATGCCAACCCAGGCGTGGAGCACCACGATCGCCGCTAGCGCCAGCTCAAAGGTGTAGTAGACAACATGAAAGTTGCTCACCAGCAGAGCATAGGCATTGTAGGCATCGCGACCGACAAACAGCAGCAGATTGCCAGCCATGTGCACCAGCACAAAGGTGACTAGCGCCAGCCCAGTGAAACCGGTGATCAGCTTTTTGCCGATTGACGAGCGATAGAACGTCAGCAGGGGCGACGCCCCAGTGGTAGAAGATTCAGGCTTTTGTTGAGGAGCTTTGAGGGTGTTGGTCATGGTTCGTCTTGCACGCGCTCGATTTGCTCAATCACCCGGCGAATTTCAAAGGCATCGCCGGCGTTGGGGTGCTGGTGAAGGTAGCGCTCTAGGTCAAGCCGAGCCTGATCGAGCAACCCCTGCTGATAGTGAATCAGGCCGCGATCGCGCCATTCGCCCACCGCCTCAGGGGCGATCAGCAAGATGCGGTTGATGGCATCTAGCGCCTTGGGTACATCTCTATTTTGCAGATAAATCAGCTTCAGGTTAGTCAGAATGCGCACCAGAAAGGTGGCCGGGGTAATCGGGACCAGGTGCTGGGGCTCTAGCTGGGTAGGGTCACCAAACATCTGCTTGAGCCGCTCGCGGCAGTCTTGCTCAAACATAATTTCGCCCCGATTAAATGGATCGACAAAAACATCCATTTCGTTCACGGTAGGGCGAATCAAGAAATGCCCCGGCATGCTCACCCCCGCCATCGGGAAGCCAATGCGATCGGCTAGTTCTAAATACACCAGCGACAGCGTAATTGGAATACCCACCCGTCGCTCAAGGACGTCGTTGAGAAAGCTGTTGCGCGGGTCGTAGTAGTCAACGCTGTTGCCGCTAAAGTTGAGCTCGCTAAACAGATAGTCGTTGATCGCGCCAATGATTTTGAGAGGGTAACGATCCTGCGGTAATCGCTGGCGCAGGGTTTCGGCCATGCGATCGAGCATTGCCAGATAGTCATCCACCACCAGATGAGGGTAGTCTTCTTGGGCAATATACAGCGCCGCTCGGGCCAAGCTCACCTGAGCTGTTGGCCGTTGCAATTCTTGGTAGAGGCGCTCTCGGGACAATGCAGAATGGGTCATTTAAACGTCGTAATCCTTTCCGCTGCCATAGAACAGTCGATCGCGCCACCGATGGCTATAGTATCGCGGCACCGGTGGCAATGACTCAATTACTGGACTCAGGGCACGGACCAGGGGTTCCAAAGCGCTATACACTGCCAGGCTGCTATAGTGCCCCAGCCAGCTAACCAAAGCCCCTAACCCTACCTGAGGAATAATCTTGGCCACCAGCGCTGGATATTTGATGGATGTCATCGCCAGGGTTTTGGCTAGGGCTGAAAACTGCACCACATCCTGCAAAAAGGGTTTGAGGGTGGGCTCACCCAGCTCAGCCATGGCGGCAAAGATCGCCGTCAACATGGTGTTGATGTGCTGCTCAGAGAGGGTTTGATCAACCCCCACACTCATCGATTTTTGGAAGAGCCAGGTGACCGATAGGTTGGGCTGGTAGGGCTGAAGCGCGCCCAGAGCAGTGGAGCTGAGGCGATCGCACCCTAAAGCCTCATCAATGCCCGTCACCAACCGCTCCAAGTGGCGAATCATCGCTCCAAAGCCGCCAAAACTCAGGGGCGACTGGCTGCCGCTGCTATCACCCACCGCCAAGGTTCGCCCCCACGGATATCGCAGCGGGCTCTCTTTATAACAAGGAAAGAAGCCAAACAACGCCCGCTGCACCCGCAGTTCCTCCAGGCTTACCCCCTGATACTCCGGCAGCAGCGTCCAGTACTCTTCAAAAAAGTCCATCAGGCTCAGGCGGCGGGGGTCGGCGTCCATGTAGGTAAACATGTAGGTCGTGCGCCCGTCCCGCGCCGGAAACGCTTCCCAAAAGTATTGGCACTGGTGCCGCAGGGGCGTAAACGATGCAAGCAAATCGCCTGTGTCATTTTGGGGGTAACCCTGGGCGCAGGTGCCCACCACCAAACACACCGCATCGGGCTTGGCGGTGCTCCGTGCCTGCTGCACCAAGGGCGAAAAATGGCCCATCGCGTCAATCAGCAGGCGAGTGGTAAACGGCTGGCCGGCTTGTACCTCTACGCCATTGGGGTGCACCTGGGCAGAGTCAAAGGCGGTGTGCTCAAACAGCTGGCCCCCAGCGGCTAAAAACTTGGCCTTGAGCCGTTCTAGCAGACCTTTGGGGTCAACCCCAACGTTGAGCACGTCCTCAACCCACAGCGGCTCGCCATCGCCAAACTGAATGCGGGCCGGGTTGTATTCTGAGGCGATGACTTCCTCTAATTCTGCTGTTGTCAGCAAGCTTAGGTCTATTAGGGCGGTCAGCTCGCGTCGCGAAATATTCCACTCTTGCTCGCGGCCCTGCAACTGGCCGCGCTCTAGCAGTGCCACTCGCCACCCCCGCTGGGCTAGCCCTGTCCCCACGAGTACGCCCAGAGTGCCGCCGCAAATCACGACATCCCATTCAACCGATTCCAGCGGCGTTTCAGCCTGGTGAATAACCTGTGGCCTGGATAGGTTGCCGGTGCGGTAGCGCAACCACAGGTCGTCAGCCCGCTGAAGCCCTGCTAAAGGATGGCCTGTTAGGCCAGAGAGCATTTGTTCAGTCAGGCTCATAAAATGCCGCAAAAGGCCAGAGATGCTGTTTCCAGTCTAAATCTAAATCGTTTGAGCTACAGAAATCAGGGGCGTCGGCACTGTCAAGACTGTCCAGACAGCACTTTCGGGTTTAGAGAAGTCCTCAAAACATGACAAAAAAGCAGCTCCAAAGTTGAAGCTGCTACAAGCAAATCAGCGAAAGTGAAAAATTAAAAGCAATCTTGCCGAGGCAATCGCTCTACCGGTTGAAGAAGCCTTTGACGGAGTCCACGACGCCTTCAGCGGAGTCTTTGGCGGCGTTGCCAGCATCTTCAACAGCGTTTTGGCCGCGATCAAGACCCTTCTTGGCCCGGTTGATCTCGCGATCGCTGAGGCCGCTCTTGGTGCCTTTGTCTACATCAGCGGGTACACCACCCAGACCTTCTTGCAGCCGGAGCTTGACCTGATTGACGGTGTCGCCGTCTTTGGTAATGCGGTCAAGTTCACTCTCAGCCCGCTGTTGCACAATGTCTCCGGCTTCGTTACCCAGAGCTGCTGCTGGGGTGCTGAAGCCAAACAAAAGGCTAGAGCCAATCACCAAAGTAGCGAGGCCAACACACAAAAGGCGCTGAAGCTTGGACGCGATCGCATTAACAGTCATGAAAAGTCTCCTGAGAAAAGTTGCACTCACCAGTAATTAGTGAAGTGTCTGTCTTGTCTTGTTATAGAGCTGGTAGGGATGGCATGACCTCGCGCCGCGGGTAGATCTGCTTTAGCAATTTAGTTACAGATCGAGATCCTTCGGTCTCTTACTTTTGACTGACGCTCTAACCAAAAAATATCCGTGCCCTAAATCTTCGTGTCGCCCGTGGGCAGCTCTAGCGCACCACGGGCCGCCTAGCCTAAAATCGTTGCAATCTAAAGTCTTACCCTCACTATGGCCAATGCGTCTAACCCCATCACCCAGCGAAATGGCGTTTTTTCGGAGGGGGCCTTTACCCGCCCGGCCAGCGGCGCAGCGCTAACCTGCTCAATTCTCGTGGTCGGTGGCTCGACGGCGGCTTACACCACGGCACTGACCGCCCTGCGACTGAACTTAGACGTGTGCCTGGTGCAGCCCCACAAAGTGGTGGGAGGCCAGTTTACCGCCCAGGCGCTGCCCGCCTCCGACGACGGTGACCTGCTCCAGGCTAAGGCTACGCTTTACACCGTCGATGGCGAAGAATTTGCGATTTCTAAGGCGCAGCGGGCCTTTCGCGATCGCCAGCGCGAGCTGCAACCGGTGGGCGGCCAAAAGGTGGCTAACCCTGGCGGCGGATGGGTCAGCCCGCTGGCGACCACCCCAGTGGTGGCCGCGACGGCAATGAATGAGGCGCTGCTACCCTATCTACGCGACGGTCGCCTCACCCTAATTCCGTTTGCGGAGCCGGTGCAGGTGGTGATGCAGACAGTGAACGGGCGATCGCGCGTGCAGGCCGTTGTCTGCCGCGATACCCAGGCGGGCCACACCTTCACCGTCAGTGCCAAAGTCACCGTCGAAGCCACTGACCTAGGCGACCTGCTAGAGGTCGGCAACATTCCCTCTCGCGTGGGGCAGGAGGCTCGCCATGAGACTGGCGAGGCGATTCTGCCCGAAGATGCCAGGCCGCAGTGCCAGCAGTCGATCACCTTCGACGTGGTGGTAGAGCACACGGCGCGGGGCAAGGGAGTGCCTATCGGCAAGCCCGACGGGTTTGAAACCGAGGGCTGGGTTGGCCTCAAAGAATTCACCAGCAACTTCTGGACCAAAGCTAAGCCTGACCAGTGGCAAAAGTGGGGTTTCTTTAGCGATTTCGGCATCTTTCGCTATCGAAGGCTGCTCAGGTCGCAAGCCAACGAGAAAAAGGTCGTTCCCGGCGATGTTGCCGTGCTCAACTGGGGCACCTCTAGCGAGCCCGATCGCGCTTTTTGCTGCGGCAACGACTACCGACCTGGGCGGCTAGTGGGTGTTAGCCGCGAAGAGCGGCAGCTGCACATCCAGCGGGCGCGGCAGCGGGCACGGGCCTATGTTCACTATCTGCAAACCCACGGGGCCGCCGACCTCAAACCCCGGGGCGACCTCACCTGGACCAGCGACGGCATCGCCCTCGAACCCTACATTCGCGAAGCCCGCCGCGGCATCGCCCTGGCCACCGTTCGCCATGAGGATGTGGCCGAAACCTTCTTCCCTGACCAGGCGCGGGCGCGGTGCTTCGACGATTCTGTGGGCATCGGTCAGTATCACTACATGGATCTGCACGGCAACGACGCCAAGGGTCACGTCAGCCCTCGGGGCAAAGATGTGGTGGCCTTGCCCTTTAGCCTGCCCCTAGGCTCCCTAGTGCCCAGGGACACCGATGGCTTAGTGCTATCGGCCAAGAGCCTGGGCACCACCCACATCACCAACGCTGCCTATCGCATGCACCCAATGGAGTGGGCGATCGGTGAAGCCAGCGGCTTCCTCGCGGTGTTTGCCGTGTGGACAGGGTTGGATCCCAGAGTGTTGGCCACCGAAGAGCAGCACATTCGCAAGATTCAGGGCTTCATGGCCCGCAACGGCATTCCCATCTTCTGGTTCAACGACGTCAGCCACGATGACGCCGATTTTGAGGCCATCCAGGTGCTGGCGGCGGCGGATATTATCCGCAGCGAAAACCCGAAGAATCTCAGCTTTAGACCCCATGCCCCGGTCAACCGGGCGGTGGTAGCTACGGCTCTGGTCAACGTGCTCAAGCTACCCACTAAGCTGCCTGACCCATCCACCTCAGGGCCAACGTTTAGAGATGTGCTCCCCGGCAAGCACTGGGCCTACATGCCTATCGAAACCCTCTACGCCCACGGCATGATCGCCGGGGTCGGCCATGACCGCTTTGCCCCTGATGCCCCGATCACCCGCGAACAGCTCTCGTTTTTGGTTAAGCGAGCCATGCCCGAGGTCTACGACAAAGCCTTTGGCCGCACCCCCATCGATCGCCAAAACCTCCAGCGCCGTGAACTCTCTCGCGTGCTCTACGAGGTGCTTAAAGGCCGATTGGGGATTTAGCGCTTCAGACAATCCGAAGTGGGAAGGGTTTCAGATACAAGGTGCAGGGTACAGGGTTCGCGGGAGGTCTTGAACCCCAAATTCTAGTGCTTTGTACTGAATCTGGCTTTTCATGGTCCAGTCGGATGGCTACTCAGCGCTAAGGACCGACAGAATTTCTGTTCTTGCAGAGGTGCGCCTCACAAAAGCGGCTACTTATTCTGCTTTGACCTAAAGATCGGTCCAAAGGTGGTTTTTGTCTAAATTTAGGTAATAAACATTACAACGGCAGTGCCTAGAACCCTGTTCACTAGATCTGGTCAATTAGGCGTTTATGGTCAGTTAAGCCGATGAAATTGTTTAAGCGAATTAAGCGCCAGCCCTCCCTGAAAGCGTCCAAACGGCTGTTACAGGTTGTGAGTGGAGTTGGAGCTTGCCTGCTGGTGGCGACAGTCTGGTCGTCGTTGTTCTCACCCGCTGCTGCTCAGTATGAGACCTATGAGGTCAAGTCGGTTCCTGGCAATGTGATCTGGGGTGAGCTGTTCAAACCTGACAGCGAGCCGATTTTGACGGTCAAGTCGGGCGATCGCATCCGCATGGAAACCGTCTCCCACGAAGGTATTCTGGCTGACCAGGGCGACACCGTTGAGTTTCTCACTGGCGGTGGCATCAAAGAAGACGACATTCTGCCCGATCAGCTCTCTATTAAGGGCACCGTGCCCAAGTCTGGGCCAGGTCCCCACGTCATTACTGGGCCGATCTACGTCGAAGGGGCAGAACCCGGCGACGTGTTGGAAATTAGAACCGTCGACATCGAGTATCGGGCACCCTACGGCGTGATCTCAAACCGCCACGGCAAAGGCTCTCTGCCCGGCGAATATCCCGAAAACGATGCGCCGATTTACACCAAAATCATTCCCATCGACGCCGAGCGAGAAATTGGTATCTTTAAGCCCTCCAACGGGCTACCCGATCTCGAGATTCCCCTCAAACCGTTTATGGGTCTGATGGGTGTGGTACCAGCGGCAGTGGAAGACGCAGCCAACTCCGTACCGCCTGGTCTTTATGGCGGCAACGTAGACATCAAGCACCTGGGTCGAGGCAGCAGCCTCTACCTGCCGGTGCAGGTGCCTGGCGCGCTGTTTTACTCCGGCGACCCCCACTGTGCCCAGGGCAATGGAGAGGTAGCGTTGACGGCGATCGAATGTTCTCTCTTACCGACCTTTGAGCTAGTGCTCCACAAAGATATGGAGCTGCCTGCCCCCATGGGTGAAACCGCCGACGCCTGGATTGCTGTGGGCCTCGACACCGACCTGAACGAAGCGATGAAGAAGTCGGTGCGTGAATACCTGCGCATCATGGAGGAAAAGTACGGTCTGACCAAAGCTGATGCCCTGCTCTACGGCAGTGCCGACATCGACTTTGAGGTGTCTCAGGTCGTGGATATCGTCAAAGGCATCCACGGAGTGATCCCCAAGGAACGCTTCACCGCGCTAGAGAAGTAGTGCTTACTAAATCAACCCGAACGATAGGGCTGTAGCGCAAAAAGAACCCCGGTTTCGTGAGAAACCGGGGTTCTTCGTCTTAGAGACAATAGGCCTAAATCAGCGTTAGCAGGTAGATCAGGCTAAACAGCACAATCCACACTACGTCCACAAAGTGCCAGTAGATCTCGGCCATCTCAGGGCCAGTGTGGGTGATGTCGGTGTAGTGGTTAGCGCGGCGCGATCGCCACAGCACCCCCAAAATTAGCACCAGTCCAATGAACACGTGGGCTCCGTGGAAGCCAGTCGTCAGATAAAAGCAGTTGCTAAACAGGTTGGTCTTGAGACCGTAGCCCAGGTTCATATACTCATACACCTGACCAGCCAGAAAGATTGCGCCCATGGCAGCGGTAATGCCAAACCACTTGCGCATGCCCGCTAGGTCATTCTTCTTAATCGCCTTGGTGCCTAGATTAATCACCCAGCTGCTCGACACCAGAATCAAGGTGTTCACCGCCGGTAGCAGCAGCTCAACCTCGGTCTCTTCTGGTGGCCACTGCACGTGGCTGCCGCGAAAGACGAGAAAGACGGCAAAGAAGCCGGCAAACATCAAAAATTCTGAGGCCAAGAAGGTAATCAGGCCCAGCACTCGCAAATCCTGGTGCTCTTCGTGGGCCGCCACCTCATGGCCAGTGACCACGGGGGTAGAGTCAATTGAGCCTTGCATAGGGTTATCCGGGAGTAAAGGGCAGAGGATGGGTGGGGAAGATGGGGAAATGAGGAGAGAAGGAGGTGGAGTGCGGCGGTCTCAAAGCGATTGCCCCCGCTTGACTTGTCATAAAGCCTAACCCGATCGCCTATGACTGGCAGGGTACTGGGGCGATCGCTGTGAGAAAACTTACCAAAGTTAGATCTCCCAAATCCGAGGTCAACGCTGGGCTACAACCTCCCTAGGATCGCGACGCGGGCAGCGGCTCGCCCGCTGGTCCCACCTCGTCAGATCTCTCCATACCGTAGGCGTAGGGGCCGTGGGTGAGCACCGGCAATACCTCCCAGTTCTCAATGATCGGCGGCGAATCGGTGGTCCACTCCATCGTCATCGCATTCCAGGGGTTAGGGCCAGCTTCCTTACCTTTCATCCAGCTCCAAATCACGTTGAAGTAAAAGGGAATTACCGACACCGCCAGAATGTAGGCTCCTACCGTCACTAGCTGGTTTAAGTGAGCAAACTGCGGGTCATACATGGCTACCCGGCGGGGCATTCCCTGCATCCCCAGGTTGTGCATTGGGGTAAAAGTGAGAATAGTGCCGATGAAGGTCAGCACAAAGTGCACCTTGCCCAAGGGCTCATTCAGCATGCGCCCGGTGATTTTGGGGAACCAGTGGTAGATCCCTGAGTAGATGCCAAACACTGAGCCGCCGTACAGCACGTAGTGGAAGTGGCCTACTACGTAGTAGGTATCGTGCACGTGAATGTCGAAGGGAGCTGCGCCTAGGGTGACGCCGCTGAGGCCGCCAAACACAAACATCGACAGCAGCCCTACCGCAAACAGCATGGCGGTTGTATAGCGAATTTTGCCGCCCCACAGAGTCGCTACCCAGCTAAAGATTTTGATCCCCGTAGGCACCGCCACAATCAGCGTCGAGATGGTAAAGAAAATCCGCATCCAGGGGGCAGTGCCGCTGGTGAACATGTGGTGCACCCACACAAATAGCCCCACTAGGCAGATGGTGAGGGACGAATAGGCGATCGCCTTGTAACCAAAAATCGGCTTGCGAGCATGCACCGGGATCACCTCCGACATAATGCCGAAAATCGGCAAAATCATCAGGTACACCGCCGGGTGCGAATAAAACCAAAACAGGTGCTGATACACCACGACGTTGCCGCCCGCATCAGGCTTAAAGAACGAGGTGCCGAAGTTAATGTCAAACAGCAGCAGCACCATAGCTGCAGCCAGTACCGGGGTGGCAAACAGTGCCAAAACTGAGGTGGCTACCATGGCCCAGCAAAACAGCGGCATCTGATCCCAGGCCATGCTGGGCACCCGCATCTTCCAGATCGTGACCAAGAAGTTCACCGATCCCAAAATGGAGGAAGTACCCACCATAATTAAGGCCACGCACCACAGGGTCTGGGGCAGGTTGGCGGTAATCTCGCTCAAAGGCGGATACGAGGTCCACCCCGACTGGGCACCACCGCCCAGGAAAAAGCTGGCGGCCAGTACCGCACCTGCAGGTGGGTTAAGCCAAAAGGCTATGGCATTGAGCTTAGGGAATGCCATGTCCCGTGCTCCAATCATCAACGGAATCAGGAAGTTGCCAAACCCCCCGATCGCCGCCGGCACAATCCACAAAAAGATCATGATTGTGCCGTGGTTGGTCAAAAAGGCGTTGTAAAGCTCGGGGCTCAGAAAGTCAGAGTTGGGTGTGGCCAGCTCAGTGCGCATCAGCACCGCCATAAAGCCGCCCACTAGGTAGAACAAAAACGACGTCACCAGGTACTGAATACCAATTACCTTGTGATCGACGTTAAAGGTGAAGTAGTCGTACCACTTCCACTTATCCGGATGGCCGTGGCCACCCTGAAGCTCCGTGGGCTTGATCGAAATATCTGCTTGAGCCATGAATTGGGGTTGTCTAAACGGCTATAAAAACTGTGGAAAATTTGGGGAAGCAATCTCCCAGAGAGACGTTCAGCAGAGATGAATTTAGTGGCTCATCGAGGTCATCTGGGCGATCTGGACTGGGGATTTTGCCAAATCTGGGGCGATTCCCGCCAAATATTCGGCATCGGTAGCAGTCTCAGCGGGTTGAGCCACAGTGGTGGTGGGCGTCGCTTCAGCTACACGACTAGCTACCCAGTCGGCGTAATCTTTGGGGGAGTGCACGATCACTTGGGTCCGCATCGCGCCGTGGTAAGACCCACACAGTTCAGCACAGACCACTGGATAGGTGCCCTCACGGGTTGCCACAAAACGCAGTTCACCAGGTTCACCGGGCAGGGCGTCCTGCTTCAGGCGAAACTGAGGCACCCAAAAAGAGTGAATTACATCCTGGGCTTCAATTTTGAGCTGCACATCTTTGCCTACGGGAATATGCAGTTCTCCGTCGGTAATGCCCGTATCGGGGTAGCGAAAAATCCAGGCGAATTGCATACCTGTGACGTTCACCGTCACATCGGGCTGATTCATCTGCACCAAGGGGCTAGCACCAAAGCCATAGACCTGGGTTTTAGAGAAAATGTCTTCGTCAGCCGCCGCCGCTTGAGCAACTAGTGGGGCAATATCGATCACCGACTGCTGTGGAGCCATAGCTACCATAGCCCCGTGTCCATGGTGACCACCGGGCGAAAAACCGCCCATCTCTTGAAAGACCACAACGCTATATAGGCCCAAACCCACAACAATCACAGCAGGAATGGCGGTCCAAAATGCCTCTAGGGGAAGGTTGCCCTCGATGGGCAGACCATCAGTCTCATCGCCCTTGGGCTGGCGAAAGCGAATTAGCGAATAGACGATCGCCCCCTGCACCACAATGAACAGGGCCGTACCAATAGTCATCATGACGTTAAACAGGTCATCTACCAAAGGGGCCTGCTCAGATGCCTGCTCCGGCAGTAGATTGTGGTTTTGCCCCACCCAAAGACTGACCAGGGTGACAACGATACCGAGAACCAGCGTCCAAAAGGGGGCGGGAATTTGTTTCATGGCTACTCTCCTAAGGAGATGTTGCGAAAGATGCAAACCTCAGCCTAATGAGGATGTGCACCTGGAACGTGAATTAACTACCAGGGCTAAAAAACCATCAGCCATGTCTCTTCGCATGCTAAAGGTCAGATCTAGTCTGGCTTAAGAAACTTCTGATTTGCTTCAACTCCGTCAACGAACCGCGGCATCTTTGTAAAGTTGTGTAACTTCTGAGGTCGTCAAGAAGCCAGGACTTCAAAAAATAACCATCACTAGGGTCTAACGCAAATCCTATCGAATTGGAGACGATTAGCGATTGGCTGTGATTCTTCGGAGCTCAGTCCTCTCTAAACGTCGCTAAAACAGTGGCATAGCCGCTGCCTTAAGTGCTGGGCCGCCAAGTTACATTTTCTTGCACATCGGGGTAGTAGCTGAAGGATGGGCATCCTAAGCCCATTGCTCGGGTCACAGGCTTGACTAACGGCCGCGGGCTTCTGTACCCAGGGAGAGATTGCACATGGACTTTCCAATGGCCTCTAGCCAGCCCGATGTTCGCAAGGAAGCCCTTGTGGCTCTAACGGCCCAGTTTGTTAAGCAGGGTCATCCCCCTAGCTATGCTCAGCACATGGCTACCGCTTCTATTTTTCAGGCCGATTTAGAATTGCGCAACGCTCAGTTCAGCCGCCTGCTCGCCTGGCTCAAGGAGTCTCACGCTGACACTTATCCTAAGGCGTTAGAAATTGCTGAGGACGTGCGGCAAGAGTTTGAGAAGCGCGTCACTGGTGAGTTTTAACAGAGCTGCTGCCGCTGCCTACGACCACCCAACCCCTCAAAAATGGCGGATCGCACTCCCCATTGGGCACTACCTATGGGTGCATGTGGCGTAGCTTGGTTCTACCGTGAATAGCCAAATTGCATAGAGCAAAAACCGCCCCTTGCTTAGGAAAGCCTGTCCTAAACAAGGGGCGGTAAGTAGTTGGCGCAATCACCTAGCTGGCGATGTAACCATGCATGGTAGATTTGCGGCGGCGCAGGTGTTTAAGAGCCTGTTGCTCTAGCTGACGCACCCGCTCGCGGCTGATATTCATGCGGTTGCCCACCTTGGCCAGCGACAGCTCGTTGCCATCCTCAAGGCCGTAGCGTAAGGTAATCACCTCTTTCTGCTGAGGGGTAAGCTCAGACAGCAAATTGCGAATGTCCTGTTTCAGCGACTCCTGAGCAGTGAAGGTTTCGGGCGAAATACCGTCGTCTTCTAGCAACTCTTGCAGCTCAGTATCCTGGTTGTCGCCAATGCGCACATCCAGCGAAATCGGCTGCCGCGCCAGCACCAAAAACTCGCGAATTTGCTTAGGCTCTAGCTCCAACGCCTCACCAATCTCGTTGGCATTGGGGCTACGGCCTAGCTGCTGAGACAGCTCGCGCTGTACCCGCTTGATCTTGTTGAGTTTTTCGGTGATGTGAATGGGCAAGCGAATGGTGCGCGCCTGCTGGGCGATCGCACGGGTGATAGCCTGGCGAATCCACCAGTAGGCATAGGTTGAAAATTTATAACCCTTAGTAGGGTCAAACTTCTCAACGCCGCGCTCTAGGCCCAGGGTGCCCTCTTGAATGAGGTCTAGAAATTCTAGGTTGCGCTTCTGGTATTTCTTGGCGATCGCCACTACCAGACGCAAGTTTGCCTCAATCATTTTGCGCTTGGCTCGCTCGCCCTGACGCACTGTATGGTTGAGCTGAGCTTCGTCTAAACCAGCGGCTTTGGCCCACTCGTTTAGACTGGGCTCATGGCCCAAGGTCTCGGTCAGGCCTTCTTTTTGCTCTAGCAGCGCCATATAGGACTGCACCTGCTTACCGAAGATAATCTCCTCTTCGTGAGTAAGCAGCGGTACGCGGCCAATCTCATGGAGGTAGGTTCGTACAGCGTCAGCACTGTAGAGGGGCTTGCTTTTTAACGTACGGGTCTTTGTTTTAGCCATGAATTAACCTTTGTCCTCCACTGACGATGCAGCAAACGCTGAATGCTGAAACCCAAAAACCGATAAAAAAACCATCACCTTTCAAAAATGCCTGGGCCGAATCACGGAGAGATAGCGAGCTTCTCGGCCTTGTATCGACTTCAATACCGAACTGAGAGCAATCAAACTTAAGTTCTGTCTCTTACACGCATCCCTTTGCTCTGACGAGATGCGGTTCTACAATCTTCGTCCCTGATCCTTAGAGATCAGGACTAAGTTAATCACTCGCAATGCAGAGTCACCAATCCAACAGTTATCCAGATTTGTATCTGCTGAAGCTGCGGTCTGACCAAAGTTGCAAAGCCTAGGGCCGATACGGAGGGCTAGAGTTCTCAACAAAACTCGAAGCCATTATGAGTTTACTCCTCCAGAATATAACAACTTTCTGGTTGCGTAAAGTGCTACAGGTGTAGTTATACGTTTGACGGGCGTAGGGGTCACTTTGTTTCCCTAAGGATTTAGGTTAACCAACTGTGGCGGGGCGGTCTGCATCGGATGTTTCAGTTCCAAACTGGACTTGAGACTGATGCTTTATAAGAACATCTTCATTTTCAACGATCAAGGCCTTTGGGCGTGGGGGTTTCCCTCCTGAGAAAACCGAACCTGCTGAATGTAGGTAGGCGTAAAAATAGGCGAAGTCTTTTCAAGATTTAGGGTACTGAAACTGTGTAGCAGAGGTGTGTCGGCGGTATGGCAACTCTATGGCAAGTCTGGCGGCATACTACAACCTGACGGCCCCCTTAACCTATCTCACTAGCACTGGCACACAACTTGCTAGCGACTGCTCAAAAACCGGTAGACTCAGTGAGATTATTTTTCATCCCTAAGCATAAGCACCCATGAACAACGGGTTAGACCATCGCCTATTGGCTACGCGACCGGCTCCTATTGGCATCTTCGACAGCGGTGTGGGTGGCCTTACCGTGCTGCGAGAAATCTATCGCCAGTTACCCAACGAGTCGGTACTGTACTTTGGCGACACGGCACGACTCCCCTATGGCTCGCGGTCGCCCGAAGAAATTCTCTACTTTGTGCGCCAAATCTTGACCTGGATGGCTGACCGGGGGGTCAAGATGGTGATTATGGCTTGTAACACCAGCTCAGCTCTAGCCCTCGACCCGGTACAGGGGGAGTTTCCTTTTCCAGTGCTGGGGCTGATCCGGCCAGGGGCTCAAGCGGCAGCTTTGCAGGGTCGTCGCATTGGCGTTATTGCTACCCAAGCTACTGTCACCAGCAGCGCCTACACCCATGCCATTCAAGAGATCAACCCAACCTGCCAAGTATGGGAGGTGGGCTGTCCTAACTTTGTGCCTATTGTCGAGCAGAACCAGATTCAATCACCTCAGGCCCAGCGCACTGCCGCTACTTATTTACAACCGCTAATTGCCGCCAACATCGATACTTTGGTGTATGGATGTACCCACTACCCTCACCTGGCTCCAGTCTTGAAGCCGATCTTGCCAGCCACAACCCAGTACGTTGATCCAGCGATTTCTATGGTGGCCGCCGCTGCCAAAGAACTCGACGCCTTGGGGCTCCGCAGTAGTATCCCTGCCTGGTCGACAGAGTTTTATGTGAGTGGCTCGGCTCCTGAGTTTAAGCGCTTGGCAGTGCAGTGGTTAGGTCACCAACCCACTGTGCGCCAGGTTCATCTGCCTGAGCTGGTGGCCAATCCCCAGGGCTAAACCCCCAAGACTATCCCTGGGAGCGGCGCCGGGTACTCAGTCGCTGGGCTAGCACAAGCATGCCGTAGATTAGGAGTAGGTAGGCGATCGCTAGCAGCGGAATAACGATTAAAGAAGCAGAGTAAGTCATGGTCGGCAGCAGCAGGTGGGAGAAGACCGTAAATGCGTGACGAGCTTAGGTACGGTCGAGAGCAGCAAGGTGCTGAAAAAACCAGCTCCCTCTCTACAGAAAGAACATTGCTCGCCAACAATCTCGGGCGACAACCCGCCCGTAGACACTAGTAAAAACACGACCGAGCGCTCAAGAAGCCAGTGGAAACTCCACTTAGCACCGCGATCGACTTAATTGAGGAAACGAGACAAAATCCAAACAAAAGACTTGCCGACTTTGTTGCGTTTCCTTTAGAAATTCTTAAGTTAATCCTACCACGGTATTTTGCCCTCGGGTGAGAAATATGAGGTGTACAGTCGCTTAAGTTTTAGCTATTTTTGGAACTCGGTTTGCGCTGTATAGTCCAGTGCTGCGGTGCCGGTTTGGGAGGGCGAAACGCAGGCTTAACAACGGGTTCAAGCCTATGGTCAATGGCTGACTACGCTACGACCGTAGACTGACAGGCGGCAAAAAAGGCCGAGCTTTTACCAATACTCCTCTCGGGGTTGCCTTAGAATGACGATAGAATATGTAAAAATTCGTAACTTTAGCGCTCTTGCCGGGGTCTATGACTTCAGTAACTTCTCTTTTCGCGCCGGTTGAGTCCGACCTCGACCTGATGACCCAAAATCTAAAGGGGTTGGTTGGGGCACAACATCCTATTCTGTCGGCGGCGGCCGAGCACCTGTTTGGTGCTGGGGGCAAGCGGGTGCGCCCAGCCATTGTGCTGCTGTTATCCAAGGCCACCCTGCCGGGGCAAGAGATCACCCCCAAGCACCGCCGCCTGGCCGAGATTACCGAGATGATCCACACGGCTAGCCTGGTGCACGACGATGTGGTCGACGAAGCCAGCGTGCGGCGTGGAGTACCCACCGTGCACAGCAGCTTTGGCAACCGCATTGCGGTGCTGGCAGGGGATTTTTTGTTTGCCCAAGCCTCATGGTACTTGGCTAACCTCGACAACCTGCGAGTGGTCAAGCTCCTCTCCCAAGTGATCATGAATCTGGCCGAGGGTGAGATTCAGCAGGGTCTGAACCGCTTTGATACTAGCCTCTCCATTGATGCTTACTTAGACAAGAGCTATTTCAAAACAGCATCGCTGATGGCCAACAGCGCTAAGGCGGCAGGGGTGCTGAGCGACATGTCGGAAACCGTGATCGAGCAGCTCTACGACTATGGCCGGCATTTGGGCCTGGCCTTTCAGGTGGTTGACGATATTCTCGACTTTACTAGCTCTGATGAGGTGTTGGGTAAGCCCGCCTGCTCTGATCTCAAGAGCGGCAACTTAACGGCTCCTGTGCTCTATGCCATGGCTGAGCATCCCTTCCTCACGACTCTAATTGAGCGGGAGTTTTCTGAGGCGGATGATTTTGACCAGGCCATTAACCTAGTGCATCAGAGCAGCGGTATTGCGCGATCGCGTGAACTTGCTGCTACTCACGCCCGCCTAGCGGCATCTTGCCTAGAGCATTTGCCCCCTTCCGCTGCTCGCCAGGCTCTCCAAGACCTGACTAGCTATGTACTGCGGCGTATTTCCTAAGGCATTGGAGCGCTTGATCCAGAGCTTTAACCGAATCTCTTGGGCCAGGGGTTAGGTTACGCTGCAAAGGTAGCTTCTAGAGTAAGCCGATGGGTCAGGAAATCGAGCGCAAATTTTTGGTGGTGGGCGACAGTTGGCGTCAGGGCACCCAGGGCGAATTGATGTGCCAGGGCTACATTCCTACCCAGGATGCGCGTACTGTGCGGGTGCGACAAGTGGGCGATCGCGCCTATCTCACCCTCAAAGGCCCTACTGTAGGTTTAGTGCGCCCTGAGTTTGAGTATTCCATTCCCGTTGACGATGCCCAGACCATACTGGCAATCCTCTGTCAGCCGCCCCTCATTGAAAAAACGCGCTATCGCCTTTCTCTAGGGGATGTGGTGTGGGAAATAGACGAATTCTTGGGCGAAAACCAGGGACTGATTATGGCGGAGGTCGAGCTGACCAGTCCTGATCAAGCCATCGACCTGCCCGCCTGGATAGGGGCAGAGGTGAGCTACGACCCGCGCTACCAAAACTCCAACCTAGCCCGTCATCCCTTTAAGAGCTGGAATGACTAGGGCTCGTTAACGGGATACTGCCGCCCCCGCCACTGGGTAGGTCGCCGCAGGGAAGAGAGACCAATGCGCGCCACCGCTGCCAGGTCAGCCAGAGGTGACAGCCAGAATGCCCAGGCTCCTGGCGCTCCTTTGAAATCGTAAGCCGTCGCTACCGCCGCCTGCATACCCAAGCGCATGAAGATCAAGACCATGTTCACGACGAGCAAGATCTGTAGCGCCAAAGACCACGATGCGGGTGCAAATTGCTGAAGTATCCACAGCCCCGGTACGAGCACCCAGGGCAACCCCTGCACCAGGGCAAGAAATGTCCAATCCCACCAGACCTGAGCGGCTGGAGCTGCATCCTTGAGGTCGAGAGAGCGGCCCCACTCGCGCCAGGTTTCGGCCATGCCTTCGTACATGCGCACTTTCAGCAGGCGAGTGCCATCCCAAAAGCCCACTTTGGCACCCTGGGCGGCAGCGTGGCGAGCCAAGGTCACATCGTCGCAAAAAGAGGTAGAGGCGGACTGGTAGCCATTGAGTTTTTCGAGCAGCGATCGCCGCACCATAAAGCACTGGCCGTTAGCCATGACCCGCTGAGACGAGCCACTGGGGCTGCCCGCCGGGCCAAATCGATACACCAGCGTCATCAGCAAAGCAGGCTGCAGCCAGAATTCTCCAGGGTGCTTCAGAATGAACCGGGGCGCGAGGGACACTAGGTCATAGCCCTCGCTGTTCATCGCTTTAGCTAAAGCTGCCACTAGGCCCGGCTGAGGCTGGGTATCGGCGTCAATTCCCAGTACCCAGGTGCTAGCGGCTGATGTTTGGCGAAAGCCGTAGTCCAAGGCCCAGGGACGCCCAACCCAACCCTGGGGCAAAGGGTCATCCTCTAGCAGCCGCAACCGTGGGTCGTGGGCCTGGTAAGCCCTGACCACTGACTGGGTGTCGTCGGTTGATCGGCTGTCGACGACTAAAATTTCCCGCACTTCGTAGCCCTGACGGATCAGACCCTCTAGGCAGGGACGTATCCGATCCGCTTCGTTGAGCGTGGGCACCACCACCGAAACCGTGCCTAGCAGATCGAGGTCAGGGGGCGCTGGGGCTAGAGGTGGTCTGCGAAAGGGACCTTGCATCAACCGCGATAGCAGTATTGCTACCATCGGCAACTGCACCAACAGCAGCACGACCGCTACAAAACTTGGCCAGAGAAATAGGGCGGCCGCAGTAGTGGGCAAGGGATTACCTCCAAAAACAGACGTCAAAACTACTGAACCTAGTGAGTCTAGACTCACAAGCTCAGCTTCAGAATAGTTAGCCTCGGATAGTATCTACCATCCGAGGCCTAGAAGTTAATCCCGAGATTGGGCAAAAACGAGAGCTGTGGTTATTTAAGAACCCTTAGTCGCAGCTACCGGTGCCTCAATGACTTGGGTAGGTTCAACTAATACACCTGACAGATCTTCTTGGGCGGTAGCACGCCAACAGAGCACCGCAGGCAGGGCTCCGGTCAAAATCCCCAAAGCGATAGGGACATAGAAGCCAGCCGCCAGGCTCATTACCAGGGCAAATCCGAAGTTAGCCAGGTATACGACTAGGGGGAGAGTGAGCTGCCCCTGGTCTAACTCAGGGGAAAATTTGAAGGTTTTCCACAGGCCTAGGGCTACACCCATAAACACGACCCCGGTGCCAAGCCAGCCCACAAAGTTCTGGTAAGGCATACCAAAAAACGCACCTGGCTCGTGCCAGTACCAGAAGGGTAAAGCGGTCTGGCTCATGGCCGGATCGAGCACAAAATCCCAAGAGGTGAGGAGTATAGACCCTAGAAATACGGCGGCTAGCGATCGCGCCCAGTTGTAGCGGCCGGCACCGCCCCCGGCGGCCAAACCGCTGCGAGCCAGCAAAAACGACGCCAGTCCCAGATAAAACCACGACAGCGGAATGGTAAAAGGCACGAGACCGGCTACTTTATAGCCCAACCCGTTGAGATAGCTGTAGTTGCCGAAGGGAAAACCCGTGCTGGTGCCCAGCAGCTCACTCGTGAGCGAAACGCCGACTGCTGCGATCGCAAACGTAATCAAGCTACCCAGTCCTAGGGTGCGATAGGCATATAGAGCCACTGCCACGGTTCCCAGCAAAATGTAGCCAACGCCGCCCCCGGCCATGCTCCACTGGAAGAGGGTGGGCCCTGCTGGTAAGTATTCCACGATGCCAGGGTGAGGCACCACCCACAGCAGCCCGGCCAGGCCAAAGGCCATGGAGACAACGTGACCGTATAGGCAAAACCGTTCGATGGCTAAAAGATTTCTCATGGTAATTCCTAGATACCGCTGGTCGGGCTGTGTAGCTCGACCTCTAACTGTTCTTCATAAATGAGGGCTGAGCAACAGCCATAGATGCAATCGTCGCTTAAATCATAAGTTTTGTAAATGGTGAGTTTTGCAGGCTCTCCAACGCTGAATCCTTATTCTGTACAAAAGAAGTTATACCTGGCTAGAAGCTAGCCGACACGGCTCTCGCCTCGCCAAGGGGCGGTGTGGAAATCCGGAAAATCGGCTAGGATGACGGCATGCAGGTCAGATCTCTGAGATCCCATGGCACTTATGACGTCCCCTGGCCATACCCTAACAGTAAGGCCGCTGCAATATCGCGATTTAGACGACCTAAAGCAGTGGCAGCCAGAGGATCTGGAAGCTGGCGGTGACCTTGACGCTGCCGAGGCCATTGTGACATGGCTAGATCATCAACGCCGCTGGTATGGTCCCCTTAAAGTTTTAAGCTGGCTGCCCCGCTCTGTGCAGCGGCAGAGTCAGACCACCTTCGTGGCTGAACGCCAAAAAAGTTTGGTGGGGTTCATTCACGTGTCGCCGTTCAATCAAACTCGCAGCACTTGGCGAGTCGAGCAGGTAGTCATCAACCGTCGCGCTTTGGCTGACACGGCGACATCCGGGTATGTGGCGGCCTCGGGCTACATGGATGTTGGTTCAAGACTGCTTCGCCACTGCTTTGAGGTACTTTGGGAAGCCAGAACATGGATGCTCGAAGTGGATGTCAACCACACCTCGGCCCTGGCGCTCTATCGCTTCAACGGGTTTCAGCCTTTAGCTCAGATGACCTATTGGGAAATGGCGGCCGAGCAGATCGAAGCCTTGGCCCAGCGTGAGCCTGATTTGCCAAACCTGCTGCCAATCAGCAACGCTGATTCTCAGCTTTTATATCAGCTAGACACAGCTTCCATGCCACCGCTGGTCCGTCAGGTGTTTGATCACCAAATCCAAGATTTTAAGACCGGGCTGTTGGGCAGCGTTACCGCTACTGCTGATCGCCTAGTCAACCAGGTAGAAACCGTCAGCGCCTATGTGTTTGAGCAGCAGCGCAAAGCGGCGATCGGCCAGTTTAAGCTAGCTATTTCCCGCGATGGACAGCAGCCCCACGAAGCAGGGTTAACAGTGCACCCGGCTTACACCTGGCTCTACCCCGAGCTGATGACGCAGATGGCTAAAATTTTGCAGCCCTTCCCGGCTCAGTCTCTACGGCTAACCTCCCTCGATTATCAACCCGAGCGAGAGGAGTGCTTTACTCAAATTCAAGCAACTCCTGAGTCCCACGCGCTGCTGATGTCGCGATCGGTGTGGCACAAAGTGCGTGAAGCTCGCCACCTTTCCCTAGAGGGGCTACAGCTATCGGATGTTTTGACGGGGCTACAGCCTGCGGGCAAGCCGGTGCCTGGACGCATGACCTGGTCAGCAGAGCGTTGGCAGGCTGTGCTAGGACAAAAACCAGATGCCGATGTTGATGCGCCTTCAGAAGGCGATCGCTGAGGTCATGTAAGGCTATGGCGCTGGTTTCAGCCCTAGGGTTAGACATTGGTCGGCGGCGGATTGGGGTAGCGGGTTGCGATGGCACTGGCCTGATTGCCACCGGGCTGACGACGCTACAGCGGCGATCATTTCAAGACTTAGTGGCCGATTTGCAGTACTTCGTCACAGCTCGACATGCCCAGGTGTTGGTGGTGGGGTTGCCCCTAACTATGGATGGAGAAGAGGGCTTTCAGGCTCGTCAAGTGCGCAAGGTGGCCGAGGGCCTCAGTCAGGCCCTAGCGCTGCCCGTGGTCTATGTCGATGAGCGGTTGAGTTCTGTGGAGGCTGAACATTTGATGCGTGCCGCGGGTCATTCGGTAGCCCAAGAGAAAGCCCTAATTGACCGTAAAGCGGCGGCCATTATCCTGCAGCGCTGGCTAGATGAACGGCGCTCATCGTAATCAGACGTAACCGAATGGGATATTCTGATAACACCGTTCAGTGTTCATACTGGGCTGCGGTGTTGACCCACTGTGCCCGGTTACCGAGAGAAGAGTAGCCTCCATGGCGGATAACACACAACCCATTGACGAGTCAGCCGTAGTGCTCACCGATGACGCCGGGCGGTTTTTGCCCTGTCAGGTAGAGCAGAGCTTTCAGCTCAACGATCGCGAATACCTACTTTTGCTGCCTATTGATGCCCCCATCGAAATTTTTGTTTGGCAGCAAGACGACAATGACGACGATGTCTTAATGGATGTGGAAGAAGAGGAGATCGATCAAGTCTTTCTTACCGCTAAGGCCGTGCTAGCTGAACAAAATTTGACCCTCCAACGTACCGCTATTACTCTGACGGCCTCGGGAGAAATTCCCGAGGCTGAGGAAGATAACTGCCTTACCCTAGAGCTAGACGACCTCGATGACGCCGGTAACCCCGTCACTGAGGAATTTCAGATTTTGGCAACCTGCTTCTACGATGACGAAGAATATACTCTGTGCACTCCCCTCGACCCGCTGCTGATTTTTGCTCACCGCACTAGCGATGGTTCTCTAGAAGTGGTGACCCCGGAAGAATTTCAAACCATTCGCGGCGGGCTAGAGGAAAAACTGTTTGATCTATTAGAGTAGGGACGTCCGTAACGGCGATTATCGATAGTGCAATCATGGCTAAAGGTTCACGCTGGGTTCGGTTGAGTTTTTTGGGACTGTTGGTGCCTCTGGCTACGGGGGTAGCGGCCTGGCAGGGCTGGGCCTGGTGGAGCTGGGCCAATCAACCGGTCAGCGAAACTCCTGCCGAAACTGCGCCTCAAACGGTGCAAATTCAAATTCCGCCGGGCACTCCAGGCCAGCAAATTGGCCAGGATCTAGAAGCGGCTGGTCTGATTCGGTCTGCCCTGGCTTGGAAGCTGTGGTCGCGCTGGCAAACCTGGCAAAATGCCGAGGGTGGGTTTCAGGCGGGCACCTATGCCTTGAACCCAGCTGATTCGATGACTGCGATCGCCGACGTGATTCGCAGTGGTCAGGTGGTGCAAACCTCGTTCACGGTGCCTGAGGGTTGGAACCGTCGCCAAATGGCAGCTTATTTTCAGGAAGAGGGGTTTTTCTCTGCCGATGCCTTTCTATCGGCCACTGAGCAAGTGTCAAAGGATGCGTACCCTTGGCTGCCGGATGGTATTCCCCACGTGGAAGGCTTTTTATTCCCCGATACCTATCAGCTTCCGGCTGAGGGGGTTACGCCGGAGGCGGTGGTCAATGCAATGCTGAGCCGTTTTGAGACGGTAGCGCTACCAGTGTACCAACAGGCAACGACCGACCTAACGCTGTTGCAGTGGGCTACCCTAGCCAGCATCGTCGAGAAAGAAGCCGTAATTGCCGATGAGCGCGGCACCATTGCCGGAGTTTTTACCAACCGGCTCAAGCAGAACATGCCTCTAGGGGCCGATCCTACGGTTGAATACGGGTTGGGCATTGTGCAGACACCGGAGCAGCCCCTCACATGGACTCAGGTGGGCACCCCGTCGCCCTACAACACCTACATCAACCCAGGGTTACCCCCGACTCCGATCGCTAGCGCGGGTAAAGCCAGTTTAGAAGCGGCCCTAGCTCCCGAGGCTACCGATTATCTATTCTTTGTGGCTCGCTACGACGGAACCCACGTGTTTAGCCGCACGTTAGCAGAGCACGAAGCCGCCCGCGATGCGATTCGCGCCACTATTGACAACTAAGCCCAATTTGTTTGCGCTAGAGTCCTCCGTGCGATCGTCGTGGTTCAACCGCTGTGGATAGGTTGCTGCTGTCCCTTTAAGCAGCTTTAGGCCGTCGATCTAGACTATGCTACGTTTGGGGCTATGGTTTTTTTATGTCGTTTTCTCGCCTGCTGCAACCCGATCTAGTGCTGGACGGCAACGTCTTGGCGATTTCCCCTGAGCTGCTGGCTCAGCACAACTTGAAGGGGCTAATTCTGGATGTGGACGATACCCTAGTGCCTCTGCGTCAGGCTGAAACTAACCCTGACCTAGCCCACTGGATGCATCAGATGAAGGCGATCGCGACGGTGTGGCTCGTGAGCAATAACGTTAATGCTCACCGCATCAGTCGGATTGCCTCGTTGTTTGATGTGCCTTACCTGACCAGTGCCGGCAAGCCCTCAGGACGCAAGCTAAAGCTGGCCTTGGCAGCTATGGATCTTCCGGTAGATCAGGTGGCGATGGTAGGCGATCGCTTATTTACCGATGTGTTAGCTGGCAACCGAGTGGGTCTATTTACCATTTTGGTCAATCCTATGCCGGGGCTTAACCAGGTAGCGCGCACTTCACCCCTACGGACGCTTGAGGTGATGATCTCCCAATATTTTGGAGTTACGTTTTAAGATTAGCGGCTCGAATATTGGCTTAACACGGCCAGGAAAAGTTTACACAGCGCAATCTTTCATGCGAGAACTTCGTAGGGCTAAATATAAAGAAAACATTAGAGTTAAGTTGAAACCTTAGGACCGCTGCGATAGTAGTAATACATAAACAGGGGCCAGTTTATATAGGCTCTTAAATTTAATAAGCCATTTTTGGGTGTCGACTTTCGGGTTGGCACCCAAAGTTTTTATGGAACTCCACTGTCTACTTAGACCGCTCTTTAACCAACGCGACTGTGCTCCACGTCTAGGTCGGTTGTTATACTGCCAGGGCTATCTCTACTGATGCTGCCCGCCCGTGAGTTCAGTTCAAACCTTAGTGGTCAAAATCGGTACTTCCAGCCTGACTGGCACTAGCACCGGTCAGTTTGCCCTCTCCACCCTGGCTGCACTGGTCGAAACCCTCTGCACTCTGCGTCAGCAAGGACATCAGGTTGTTTTGGTCTCCTCAGGGGCTGTAGGCATTGGCTGCCGCCGCCTCAACCTAGCTGAGCGTCCCAAAACTTTGGCGATGAAGCAGGCTGTAGCGGCGGTGGGGCAAGGACGCCTCATGCGCATCTATGACGACCTGTTTTCGGCCCTAAACCAGCCCATTGCCCAGGTACTGCTAACTCGCAGCGACCTGGCCCAGCGATCGCGCTATGTCAACAGCTACCGCACCTTTCGTCAGCTGTTGCAGATGGGCGTGATCCCCATCGTCAACGAGAACGACACTGTTGCTGTGGAAGAACTCAAGTTCGGCGACAATGACACCCTCTCGGCCCTGGTCGCCAGCTTGATTGGTGCTCAGTGGCTGTTTCTACTAACCGATGTCGATCGCCTGTATTCTGCTGATCCCCGCTCTAACCCCGAGGCTCAACCGATTATCGCTATCGATCGGTTGGCGGACATTCAGGCGCTTAAAGCGGTAGCGGGCGGACAGGGATCGGCCTGGGGTACGGGCGGTATGCTAACTAAGCTAGAAGCTGCTCAAATCGCTACTACGGCGGGGGTGCGCACCGTCATTACTGATGGTCGTCAGCCCCAGAATGTGATCAAGGCGATCGCTGGAGAAGCAGTAGGCACGCAATTTGCCCCATCGCCCCGACCTAGCCGTGCCCGCAAGCGCTGGATTGCTGCTGGCCTTGCTCCCTCGGGCCGCCTTTACTTAGACCAGGGTGCAACTCTAGCCATTCTGCAGGGGGGAAAGTCGCTCTTGGCCGCCGGTATTACTCGTTTAGAGGGAGACTTTGAAGCCCAGGATGCTGTCTTGATCTGTGCTGCCAGCGGCGAAGATATCGCCAGAGGCATTATCAACTACAGCGCCCGAGATCTCAGCCAGATTCTGGGTCGCCGGTCAGAAGATATTCCCGCCATTCTAGGTTACGCCGGAGCAGATACGGTAATCCATCGCGATAATTTAGTCATTGCTACAGATACTGAGGCCGACGAGGGCAGTGATCTGCAGGACTAGTAACGACTACTGACCCTAAAAGGCACCTTTGCGATCGAGCAGTACTGTGACCGTTTTGAGAATGACTTGAAGATCGTACCAGGGCGACCAGATAGCCTGGTACTGCAAATCTAGGTGCACAATTTCCTCAAAGTCTTTGATCGCTGAGCGGCCGCTGATTTGCCACTGTCCTGTGATGCCAGGCTTAACATCGAGTCGCCGCCAATGGTGAGGGCTGTAGCGAGAGACCTCATCTCCGGTGGGGGGGCGAGTGCCAACCAGGCTCATGTCGCCTTTAAGTACATTCCAAAACTGTGGAAATTCGTCTAGGCTCGTCTTTCGCAAAACACGGCCAACTCGGGTGATGCGGGGATCGTTTTCGTTCTTAAAGATAAGCCCCTGGGCCTGATTTGATACTGTTCTCTTAAGGGCATCAGCATTTTGCACCATGGAGCGAAATTTCCAGATGGTGAAAGGCTTACCCTTGAGACCGTAGCGAGTTTGGGCATAGAAAATAGGGCCAGGGCTATCTAACCTAATGGCCAGGGCAACTGGCAGCGCTACCAAAATCAGTATGGCCAATCCTACCAGAGCGCCCAAAATATCTATAGAGCGCTTGATTAGGCATCGGGCCGACGGATGAGCAATAGATATAGAAATCTCTGGAGGAGCACTTCCAGAGCTATCTGTCTGAAGGGATAACATGGTAGACCCTGTTGACGGAACGCGTGTGCTGAGATGCTTGAAAAATTTATACCAATTTATCCGTAGATACGCTTAAAAAACAAGTGAGTTTGTGCTTTTTTTTACGTAAATACTGCTTTAACCGAAATTGTACTGGAGCTAAGCGGTAATCTGTGTGACCTTTGTAACAGAGTGATTACCGTATAAGTACATATGGGTTCATGTGCACACTATCAGCCTAGGAAGGGCAAATCTGGCTGTAGAGAACACCCTTCGCAAAATCTTACTAGAGCGACAATAGACATAAATTTTGTGTAAAGCTTTTGACTCAGTGCTAGCTACCGCAGTCTGTGCAGGCTAAAAAACACGCTTTAGAGCGTGAGTCTGAAGAGATCAGATACTAAGATAAAGCCTACAGCCAGCTTGGGCACACCCGGAAAGGATTTGATTGCATGGTCGCGGCAGACACTATAGCCGAGGTTTGGTTGTCTCGTTTGCGGGAGGACTTTCCCAATCAGCCCCAGTCGGTTTGCCAAAGCGTTGTCAGCTGGCTGTTAGGAGAATCGCCAGAGCGATTAGCTACCCTGGCTGATGCTGATCTCAAGATCGCTCGTCAGGCGATTGAGTATCGTTACCGCATTCTGCAGCAGCGCTATTGGGATGTGAGTCCAGAGCAAGGCTATCAGCGGCTGATCAAGCGGCTCAGCAGTCTGTTCTTAATTCGCAACAAGATTAAAACCTGGATCTCGCTCAGCCGCGATCGCCGCCGCACCGTCGTCGATGTGATCCAGGAAGTGATTCAGGAGATGATGCGCAGCGATCGCCACCTCGCCCAGCAGCTCAAGTGGATCTCAACCTGCACCCAAAACTCACGCCTGCGCAACCTGCTGATGTTGGCCAGCATTGAGGAATACTGCCTGCGCCCCATTCGCAACCAGCCCCTCATCATCTATCGCTTCGTCAACTATCTGCGCCGCAGTCAAAAGGGCGGCATGACCCAGGTGCCCACTGGAGAACTAATTCGCCTGGTTTCTGACGAAATTGCTCCCAACGATAGTGAAGACTCGCTCAGCCTGCTCGATGTAGAAGCCTGGAACCAGTACCAGGACGAGCAAACCGAGTTGGAGCAGCAGAGTATGCGCCAGCAGGTCAAAAACTCCTTTGTTAATTACCTCAGCCGCAACCTAGATGACACGGCGGCTCGATGGCTCGAGCTGCACCTCAATGGTCTTTCCCAAGAGCAGATTGCCCAGGCGCTCGGTATGCCTGTGCAGCAAGTCTATCGGCTGCGCGAAAAGATTAGCTACCACGCGATTCGAATTTTTGCCCTGCGAGAGCAGCCTGCTATGGTGCTCGGCTGGCTCAAAACCTCGCTGCAGGAGCATAACTTTGGTCTCACCCCGGCTGAATGGGATGGCTTCTGGCAAGATCTCTCCCCAGAAGAACAGGCGATTTTGACAGCCTATAAGGCAGAGTATCCCCCCGATGAGTTAGCCCGTCGTTTAGGGCTCAAGAGTCGACAAATTCAGGCTCAGTGGGTGCAGCTTTACCTACGTGCCCAGGAGTTGCGCACCCAGACAGAGGGATAGCGGTTTTTCCCATAGCTGTGATGATTAACGACTGACCCTAAAGGGCCATCGTTTGGGGCCCATCAGCACGCCATAACGGGGGCTAAATAAAAACGCTAAGGCAAACAACGTCGATACCACCATCACAATGGCCGGACCGGAGGGCAGGTTGAGGTAATAGCTCAAATACATGCCGCTGACGCTCGAAAATACCCCGACCCCTGCGCCCAGCAGCATTACCTGGTGCAGACGGGGTACCAGAAGGTAGGCCGTAGCTCCTGGCGCAATCAGTAGTGACAGCACCAGAATCACCCCTACCACCTTCATGCTGGCCACAACAGTGAGGGCAATCAGCACCATTAGCCCGGCGTGGAGCAGCCCAGTGGGCAGACCGCTGGCCTTGGCTCCGAGGGGATCAAAGCTATAGAACAGTAGCTCTTTGTAGAGCAGAACCACGACTAGGAGTACTAAGGCGGCAATAATGGCCGTATCGCGCACTTCCCCGGCCGTTACGCCCAGAATATTGCCAAACAGAAAGTGGTTGAGGTCGATCTTATTGTCTTTTTGGATAGTGGTGATTAACGTTATGCCCAGAGCAAAAAAGGCCGAGAAGACAAGACCCATAGCGGCGTCTTCTTTGATGGGCGATCGCGTGTGAATCCAGCCAATTATCACGGTGCTCAACACTCCAGCAATGAAGGCACCGATAAAAATATTGACGCCTAGCAAGAATGCGATCGCCAGCCCCGGCAGCACCGAGTGGCTAATGGCATCGCCCAGCAGAGCCAGGCGCTGCACCATCAGGTAGCTGCCCACTACTGAGCAGATGATCCCCACCATAATTGCCACCGCTAGGGATCGCTGCATAAAGGCGTACTGCAATGGCTCAGTCAGCCCGTTCAGCAGTGCCAGATCAGGCGACATGGCCAAAGAAGCCCACATGGCCGCCATAGGCACGGGTCATATTGTCGCGGGTGAGCACCCAGTCGCGGGGGCCAGTGGCAATCAGTTCTTTGTTGAGAAGAATGAGCTGGTCAAAGTTCATAATCGACTCGCCCAGGTCGTGGTTGACGACTAGAACGATTTTGCCTGCAGCGGCTAGCTCGCGGAAAATCTTGTAAATCACATCCTCAGTCTTTTGATCAACCCCGACGAAGGGCTCGTCAAAACAAAAGATGTCAGCTTCCTGGGCCAGGGCGCGGGCCAAAAACACCCGCTGCTGCTGCCCGCCGGAGAGGGCTCCAATGGAGCGATCGCAAAACTCAGCCATTCCCACCCGTTCTAGGGCTTCTTTGGCAATCTGGCGGCTGGTTGCTGAAAACCGATTGAACCAGCCAGTTTTTTGCACCCGGCCCATCATCACTACGTCCCAAACAGTGGCGGGAAACGTCCAGTCGATCTGCGATCGCTGGGGCACGTAGGCCACCCGCTCAAGCTGGTGGGCCAAGGTGTCCTCGCCATAGGTGACGCGTCCAGTAACCAATGGCATCAGCCCTAGCATGGCTTTGATCAGTGTGCTTTTGCCCGCACCGTTAGGGCCAAAGACGCCCACCAGCTTGCCAGGGCGCAGGGTAAGGTTGATGTTGCGCAAGGCCTGCACGTCGCGGTAGTTGACGCTTAGGTGGTCGATGGTGATGTAAGGAGCAGGAGCCATGATGGTATCTCTAACGCAGGGGTGAGGAGCTGCAATCGCGAAAATGAAATGATTATGAAATGTATTGTATCTTGAAAATGAAATGATTATGAAAAGCAGCTTATGCAACGCGTGAATCTGTATCCACGGTATGGAAGAACAGCCGCTGCGGTATTGCTCCTAGGGCTGGGATTGATAAGCTGTGACTCTGCTCAACAGTCAGAACTTGCACCCGGTGAAGCCGACGATTCGCGTCCTGCCGTGGTAGCTACTAGCACCCTGATTGCCGACTGGGTAGCCGAAGTGGGTGGCGATCAAGTTGCCCTGACCAGCATTTTGCAGCCCGGGGCTGATCCCCACGTCTATGAACCTGTACCTGCCGACACTATTGCCTTTGAAGATGCTGACCTAATTTTCTACAACGGCTATAACTTAGAGCCCAACCTGGTGCGACTGCTCAATGCGGCCGGAGTAGATGCCCAGCGAGTAGCCGTAGGTGAGGTGGTGCCGCCCCTAGATTTGCAAAAAGGGACGACCACCGTACCCGATCCCCATGTGTGGGGCGATGTGAGCAATGTGGTGCCCATGGTCGAAACGATTCGGGATCAGCTGATTGAACTAGCCCCCAACCAGGCAGAATTGTTTACTGCTAACGCCGCTGCATACATTGCTGAACTTGAGCAGCTCCACAGCTGGGTCGAGATCCAAACGGCTACCATTCCTCCAACGCAGCGGCAATTGGTCACTACCCACGATGCTTTCCAGTACTATGCCAACGCCTACGGTCTCACGGTAGCGGGCACCCTAATTGGTCTTAGTACCGAGGAGCAACCCAGCGCTCGCACCGTGCAGCAGCTGGTCGCGTCCATCCAGGGGTTGGGAGTACCCGCTATCTTTGCCGAAACCACCATCAATCCCCAGCTCATTACCACCGTGGCCAACGAATCTGGGGTAGACCTGGCACCCCAACCGCTCTACTCTGACTCTATTGGTGCTCCTGGTAGCGACGGGGATAGCTACCTAAAAATGGTGATAGCCAATACGCGATCGATCGTTGAAAACCTGGGCGGAACAGTGACAGAATCCCCCTTCTAAGCGGTCTACCCGTTAGGGGGTAGCAGCGGCATTGGGTGGTACCCCTTCAAGCACCACCAGCGCTTCGATCACCTTCTTAACCAGAGGAGCAGCGACCGTTGAGCCGTAGGCATCGTCTCCCTGGGGTTCGTCGATGACAGCCAGCACCACGTATTGGGGTGATTCAATGGGCAAAATGCCTACAAAGCTGGTGACGCGGCCTCGGCCATAGCCCCCCGAAACGGTCGCCTTTTGAGCCGTACCGGTTTTGCCCCCGATGCGGTAACCGGATAACTTGGCAGCATCACCAGTGCCTTCGCTGACGACGGCTTCCATCATGGTGAGCACCTGCTGGGTGGTTTGGGGCGAAAAGACGGTCTTAGGCTGGGGACGATCTGGAGTCCATACCTCTTTGTCAGATTCAGTAACCATACCGCTGACTACGTGGGGGGTAACCAGTTTGCCGCCGTTGGCCAGGGTGCCAAGCAATTGCACCATCTTAATAGGCGACAGCGAAAAGCCTTGGCCAAAGGCCGTGGTGGCTGACTCGACTCGACTACGAACAAACTGCTCGCGGTCTTTCATCTGAGCAGTGGCTTCTGCGGGTAAATCTATGCCGGTGGGCTGATCGAGGCTGAGTCGCTCAAGCCAGCTAAAGTAGTCAGCGGCGGGCATCTTCTGCATGATTCGCACCATGCCCACATTGCTGGAGTACTTCAGCACATCAGTGATGGAAATCGGCCCGCGGCCGCCAGCGGTGGCGTAGTCGTGATTTCTAATCTTCCATTCGCCAAACTGCATTTGACCGCTGTCGTTAACAAATTCGTCGGCGCTGATTAGTCCAGCTTCTAGGGCGATCGCAATGTTGATTGGTTTGAAGGTAGAGCCGGGTTCGTAGAGATCGCTCACAGCCCAGGTCTTGAGAGCTTCGGGGTCGGTTTTGAAATACTGGTTAGGGTCGTAGGTGGGCACACTGGCCAGGGCGAGCATTTCACCTGTTTGGGCTTCCATGACCATGACCGTGCCGCGTTTGGCGTTATGGCGATCGACCACCGCCTGTAGCTCCTGCTGGGCAGTCCGTTGCAGCCGACTGTCGAGGGTGAGACGCAGGCTAGCAGTGCTGTCTAGCTCCGAGTCAACGGTGTTACTTTCAGTATCAAGCTGATCTGCAGGGCTAGCAGCGGCAACCTCTGCGGTGGCACCAGGCGCTGGCGGCCCATAGATTTCTAACGGAGTTTCCGTCTCAGCTGGAGATGCCTTTTCGGCCGGTGTCAGAGCCAGCTGATCCTGATAGGCAATTTCTAAACCCGCCTGGGGCTGTCCGTCAAAATTGACAAAGCCGACAATGGGGGCAAACAGTTGCTGCTGCGGATAAAAACGCTGCTGCTGCGGATTGAATTCGAGCCCGTCAAGGCGCAGGGCACGCAGGCGATCGACAGTTGCTTCGGGTAATCCGTCGGCTAGCCGAATGCCGGTAGGCTGCTGGCTAAACTGATTAATTAGATCAGATTCTGGGCTTTCTAGCAGCGGGCTTAGGGTCGCTGCCATCTCTGGAATCGATAGATCAAAGAGCTGAGGATGGGCATAGAGCGTATAGACCACGCGATCGACGGCGATCACATTGCCCTGCCGATCGACAATGGAGTGTCGCACCTGCCGCTGCACTGGCGATGTGAGGCGCTGCTGCTGGGCCAAACTAGATAGGCTGTCGCCCTGGGCTAGCTGTAGCCAGGCTAATCGCCCCGCGATCGCAACCAGCGACAGCACCAGCAATCCCCACACCAATAATATTCTGACCCGGTTGGCTGCTGGGTTGAAGGGAACCACCGCCGGTGGGCGAGGCTGAGGCTGTTTGCGGCGACGGCGACGACGGGTAGAGTAGGCAGAGCTAGCCATGGGTGCAACGCGGGTAAACGGTGAGGCTAGGGCCTAGTAACCTAAAGGGACATCCACCTTGGGTAACGCCAATCGTCCCATCAGCGATGTTGGTACGGGAGCCGGCATCGCCACAGCAGCCTGTGACGCCGGCTTGAGAAAGATGACGCTGCCCGGCTGAGGTGGCTGAAACCCCATTTCACTCCCCTCTACCTGCTGGGCTAAATGATTTTTAAGCACCTCATTGGCGGTGGTGAGCTGCTGCTCGTTGCGCTGCAGGCGATTGAGCTGCTGACTGGCCTGATTGAGCTGGCGATTGACATAAACTGACGTGCCATAGCTCACTAAAGTCAGCGCTACTAAAGACGCGGTCAGCGCTGACGATACCAAGTGCAGCTGGGCCAATCGCCGCACCGCTGGGCTCGGAGAATTTAAGCCTGGGGCCTGGGGCAGAACTACGGGCGCAGAAACCCCTGGCCTAATTTCTGCTGGTCGAGTGGCGGAGCCTTGGACATGTGCTGTCGCTGCCCTAGGCCGAGACGGCACCGGACGGGGCACATAGGATTTCAGCGCAGCGGACATAGATGACCCACACCAGTAATGAAACTGAAGTCAGGATACTGCATTCTGAAAAATTTGATCTATCAACCAGCAAAATGAATGAGTCATTTAAGGGCTGGAGTTTAAGGGCCAAAAAGTAGGACCGATCCCTAAATCTTGACCCTTTCTACAACCTTAAATGATGTTTTTATGCTCTATAGCTTTGTGCCGCACTCCGAGCAGAAGTTGCTGGTTGAGACATTTTGGTGTCCACAACTAACACAGGGTGTCAGACCTGTACTACTGCCAGTGCCATGTACCTCAGGTAGACCGATCATTTGGTGATTGCCTTTGCCAGGGGCCACCATGGGGTAGCAGTTTTCGTTGCGGCGTACGCGCACGTCGAGCAGTACGGGGCCGTCGTGGGCCAGCATGGCGGCCACGGTTGGGGTGAGCTGGTCGCGATCGCGCACCACCATGCCCTTAATGCCATAGGCCTGGGCCAACACCTCAAAGTTGGGCATGCCCACTTCCATATTAGAAGAGGAGTAGCGCTCGCCGTGGAAGGCCTGCTGCCACTGACGCACCATGCCCTGCCAGCCGTTGTTCACAATCACCGTTTTGACTGGAATGTTGTACTGAGCCAGGGTGCCTAGCTCTTGCAAGTTCATCTGGAAGCTGGCGTCACCGCTGATGCAGATCACCGTTTCGTTGGGCAGTGCCACCTGCACTCCCATGGCGGCAGGCATGCCGAAGCCCATGGTGCCTAGTCCCGCGCTTGACACCCACTGGCGGGGGCCATTCTTGAGGAACTGAGCTGACCACATCTGGTGCTGCCCGACATCGGTGGTGAAGTAGGCGTGGGGAGCCTGAATGGCCAGCTCGTGGATCACTTCCTGGGGAGACAGCTCGTCGGGATAGGTGGGCACAACCAGGGGATAGTCGCGCTTCCAGCGATCGATGCGATCGCGCCAGGCTGCCGTTTGGTTGGGGGGCGGCAGCTGATTCTCTTCCTCTAGGCGGCTCAGCATGGTGGTCAGTACGTGCTTCACATCGCCCACGATAGGCACCTGGGGAGCGCGATTTTTGCCCACCTCAGCCGGGTCAATATCGATATGGATGACTTGGGCGCGGGAGGCAAACTCGTCTAACTTGCCGGTAACGCGATCGTCAAAGCGAGCGCCAACGGCAATCAGCAGATCGCATTCGCTGACGGCAAAGTTGGCGTAGGCAGTGCCGTGCATGCCAAGCATGCCAAGGGCTAAGGGGTGATGCTCATCAAAGGCGCCCTTGCCCATCAGCGTAGTAGTCACGGGAATTTGAAAATATTCTGCCAGGCGGCGAATTTCGGCATGGGCGCCAGCGGTAATGGCACCACCGCCCACGTAGAGCAGGGGGCGCTCACTCTGGCGCAGGAGGCGCAAAGCCGGATTGACCTGGCGGGGGTTGCCCCTAACAGTAGGTTTGTAGCCGGGCAGACTCACCTGGCCGGGCTCCACGGGCACGTAATCGAATTCTGCTAGACCGATGTCTTTAGGAATGTCGATTAGCACCGGGCCAGGGCGACCGGTCTGGGCAATGTAAAAGGCCTCCGCCACCATGCGCGGAATCTGCTCAGGGGTGCGAGCGACGTAGGAATGCTTGACCAAGGGTAGCGTGATGCCGAAGATGTCGGTCTCTTGAAAGGCGTCGCTGCCGATTGCATGGCTAGGCACCTGACCCGTAATCACCACCATGGGAATTGAGTCCATTTGGGCGGTGGCAATGCCGGTTACCAGGTTGGTGGCTCCAGGGCCAGAGGTGCCGAAGCAAACGCCCACTTTCCCCGTGGCGCGGGCATAGCCGTCAGCGGCATGGGCGCCGCCCTGCTCATGGCGCACCAGGATGTGACTGATGCCCCCAGCGGCTTCGGCGCGGTACAGCTCGTCATAGATCGGCAAAATAGCCCCACCCGGGTAGCCAAAAATATGTTCTACCCCGTGCCGTCTGAGACTATCGATCAGGGCAAAGGCGCCAGAAGCGCGGCGCACAAGAACACTGTTAGGAGCGGCAATGGGAGTTGTCATAGCGGCGGGTGCTTGAGTTGGGCTAGGGCTAGGTTGCATTAGTTAAGAAGAAAATAAAGTCAGAACATTTTCTCCCTCAGGCCACACGGGCAGTGAATAGGCTCACCGCCGCTGCTTTACAGGAATCGTGGTGCTAAATGCTGTTAAATGAAGAACATTTCCTCATTATCCTCATCATATTAGCAGCACAGGCTAGGGTCATCCTAGCCGCAGGGCTTACTTTGGGCCGCCTGGTTATGGGGTGTTGATATTCAGCTATGAACCGGCGGTGTAGCAGTTAATGGCGTGGCGCGATCGCCGGCAGAGAAAATCCGCGGCGGTCAAGCTCTCCTTAGCTTTCCCTGGCGCCGTGGCCCAACCCACTACCGCCTGAGGATGCTGCCACAGGTGGAGATGCGGCACGGCCGGATCGGCGTAAAAATCGACATCTCCTGCTCCCAAACCGCGAGAGGTGTTGTGGGTGGTGCGATCGTGGCTGAGTCGATAGGTTGGCACCTCGGGGTCGCGGGGCACGCCCCAGCCGTCTGCCATTAAGAGGACCAGCACTGGCCCTTGGTAACGGTGCCAGTGAGTAGCTAGGGCTGCTGCCCCTACACAACCCGCGCTAAATGCCCAGATTACAAGTGCTGGCGGTGCACCTTCAAGAAAGGTGTGGTCTAGGTTATGTCCCGAGTGGGGTGCAAAGCTTGACGCTCCTGTTAGCTCGTCGCTCAATCCAGCCTTAGCCTCGAGAGCTTTGCGCAGAGCAAAAGGTGAAAGCACACCCAGCGTGGAACGGGGCGCATATACAACCTGGCTGTATTGGCTCAGGGCCTCATCTTTGGCGATCGTAGCCAAAATCTGCCCCGTGTAGCTAGGCGGGTGTATGCCGCCACAGATCAATAAAACAATTTGCCGCAGTGCCACCGTTTACCACATTCTTTGTTGATTGGGTTGAGATTTGCTCAATAGACACGCATTGTAATAGCTAAGAGAATAACACTCCTGCTAGAAACAACAACGATTGAGAAACGAGTCAGTTTACGTAGTTTTTATAATCGTTCGAAAGAGAAAAATGATTTTTTCCTAAAACTTAGGTAAGGGGATCGCCATCGGCGCACATATATAGGGAATATCTAAGGTCAGTTGGGAGGTGCTTCACTGCAAAGCTTTAGAACATTTCTATTGACCGGCTCTAGCCGTCGCTTCAAATCAATCCCTAAGCTGAGTTGGTCTATTCGGTGAACCAGTTTTTCAACTCTTTAACATTGCTCACAGGCTTTTCTTAGCTTGTTTAGACTGAGCCCCAGTCCGTGAGTGAAGTATCTACTCCTGATCTTGCCGCTTAATACTCCTGGAGTTTAATTCAAATGGCTCAAACCATTGTCAACCTAACTTTACCGATCGTAACAGATAAGATTGACGCTATTTTGGCAGCCTATCCGCTCTACGAATATCGCCAGGTTTTTGCGGTTCCTGAACTGCGGCAAAAACTGACCGCCTACGTTCTAGCTCGGCTGCCTGTTGTCTACGTCACGATGGATAGCAGAACTGCCTGCGATATGGCACCGACAGGGCACTGCTACTCTTCTGAACAGCACAATCAGATCAATCAGCTGATTCATCAAGGAATTGAGGCTTTGCTGGGTCGGCCTGAGATTGAGCAGCGTCGCCCCAGCGCTGAGCGGGTTGAGGCTGAGCCAATTCCATCAAGCTGGTTCGGATAGATTGGCCGGGTTTCCGTTCGGTTCTACCCATAGCTCAATCATGATTAAGGGCGTAGTCTCGTAATAGACGGTGGGTTGTCTGAGTGGGCAACCTGCTGACTGTGGCTTAAGTGCCGTAGTTGGCCGATCGCAGAGACAGGTGACGCCTTGGTGCAGCAGTTTCTACCCCTTAGTCCATTGCTCAGTGAGCAGCAGGTTCCCTCTGGCCCTCGGCCAGAGGCGGCCCATTGGCAGCCTGGAGCTGGTGCTAGCGCACCCCAGGCCCATATTCAGGCTGAGCAGGAGTGGCTAAGTGGCCTTACAGCCCTGATCCGACTGCTACTCGAGTTTCCTCCCAACTCTGCTGAGCCAGAGGTGGGGGGGCTGATGCCGCTGATGGGAGGTGTGCTGTCGGGGCCATTCCCGGTGCTGCCCGATCGCCTCAATGGGCAGCGGTTGAATCACTGGCTTTTGGTACCCGAACAACTGGAGCAAATTCTGGCCGTAACCCGCCCGCTGCTGCCAGGCCAAGGCAAGGGAGTGACAGCCGCTCCCGCCTGTGATCTACAGATGGTGCCCCTAACCAGCAGTGATCCGCTGGTGGGAGAACGGTTTTGTCTGCTGCTGACCCAGCACCTCAGCCTGCTGCTGGTGTTGGGCTACGATGCCCACGGCCTGCCCCAGTTTCAGTTTTCCTTTGCTCCTGAGGTGGTGGAGCAGGGCTGGCAACGCTTGCGCGATCGCGTTGTGGCCACCCGTCCCCCTCTGGTGCAGGCCCTCGATTGCCTGATCGAACAGTTCCCTCCCGTCGAGCCCGACTATCGTTTGGTGACTCGCTACAGCCATTTGCTGATGGCACAACTGCGCCATCTGCCCTATGGGGCAGCAGAGAGTGAGGTCCATGGATCGGCTGTGACTATGCCGGCCTTGGCGCTGCCTGCTCGTCCTACCGTGGCAGCCTTTCAGACTGACTCGCCCTCTCATTTTGAACCTGTACTCGGCAGTGCTGCTGAGGCAAACCCTGAGCCCGCTGCGGAGAATAGCCCCGACACCGAGCTGCTCAAGGCAATGGCCCACGAGATTCGTACGCCTTTGACAACTATTCGCACGCTAACGCGATCGCTGCTCAAGCGCAAAGATATCAGCGATGAAGTGGGTAAGCGTCTGCGGCTGATCGATCGCGAATGCACCCAGCAAATCGATCGCTTTAGCCTGATTTTTCGGGCCGTAGAGCTAGAGACTGACCGGACGGCCAGGCCGCGATCGCCCCTGTCGGCAATTTCCCTCAACCAGTTGTTTGACGATGCCATTCCTCGCTGGCAGCAGCAGGCCAGTCGCCGCAACCTCAGCCTGACGGTGAATGTACCCCCCTGTCTGCCCATGGTAAATAGCGATCCAGCCATGTTGACCCAGGTGCTGACTGGGCTGATCGATCGCTTTACCCACAGCTTGCCCCCTTACAGCCACATTGAGCTGGCGGTCACCCTGGCTGGGCACCAGCTCAAGCTACAGTTTCAGTCGCTGCCTCCCACAGGCAGTGATGACCAGCCCAAGCATGATCCCTTCTCATCGCCATTTAAGGCCCTGGGGCAGCTGCTGATGTTTCAGCCTGAAACCGGCGGCCTCAGCCTTAACCTCAACGCTACCAAGAATTTGTTTCAAGCTTTGGGCGGCAAACTCATCGTGCGGCAGCGTCCTCAGGCTGGCGAAGTGCTGACGGTATTCTTGCCCTTGGAGACTAAAACACTGTAGGCCGCTGTGGATTTTGGACTTGATAGGGATCTTCTGTGGAGGGTCCCTTTTTTCATGTTTAAGTAATTACCCCGAGAAAATAAACCAATTTTCCAAGCAGGTGGTGAAAACCTAGGGGTTTTTGGCTCAAGACCTAAATTTTGGGCTTTATCACTGCTATTCGTTTGGCTCTTCTGGGCAATCTCCAGGCAGAGCTTTTGTGCCAGGGCCTGCGATCGATGAATAAGCGTGGCATTAGCTGAGCCCTTCGGTCGGTGTCTGGGGCTAGTACCCGCCCTCCTGAACTCTGTGCTCGTAGCAGACGCGCATGTTTCCCTTCTAAGTGAGGGCATTCCTTGGTGATAGCGGTGGGGTAAGACTTAGCCAACTAGCTAGTTGCTTTTAGCTAGGGGACGGAGCTCTCAAAGGTCGCTGGATTCTGTTGCTGACTTCAGATTCATCTAAGGAACTCCATGACTGCGCCGCTACTCTCCCAGAATCAACAAGTCGCTGTTCCAGGGATCTTAGGCGGCCTTGGCCCCATGGCCCATGTGCAGTTTGAGCAGCGGCTAATTCAGCGAAATGTGAGCCGGGGTGCCACTGGAGATCAAGACCATCCCGTGTGGATATTGGTCAATGGCACCACGATTCCTAACCGCACGGCAAGCTTGCAGGGCGTTGGGCCAGACTGCGTGCCGGAGCTGGTGCGCTATGCCCAACTGCTAGAGCGAGGCGGGGCTAACTTTTTAATCGTCACCTGTAATACGGCCCATGGTGTCTACGACCAGGTACAGGCCCAGATCGACATTCCCTGGATTCACCTAATGGCCTGCACCACAAGTTACATTCGCCAGGCGTATCCCAAAATGCAGCGGATTGGAGTGCTGGCTACTGACGGCACGGTTCAGTGTGGTTTATACGACCGCAGCTTGAGTCAGGTGGGGCTCACCCCTATGGGCTTTGAGCAGCAGTCTCCTTGGCAAGATTTAGTGATGCAGTCGATCTACCACCCCAAATGGGGAATAAAGACCACAGGGACTCAGGTATCTACCAAAGCATTGACCGTATTAGAGCAGGCGACGAGCTGGCTTAAAACCCAAGGGGCCGAGGTAGTAATAGCGGGTTGTACAGAATTGTCTGTGGCTTTCGCCCAAATGCCATCGCTGCCATTGCCCTGGGTGGATCCTTTAGAGGTGGTGGCCGATATCACGCTGGATCTGGCTTGGGGCGTTCGGTCTCTGCCGCTCTGGCAAGCTGCCTAGGAGAATGCATGGTGCAGAAATCGATGGCAATCACTGATCCTTATTCTCCGAAGGCATTGCTCAGGTTGAGGAGAGCGAGAACCAGCGAGTGGCTAAGTAATCTGGCGCTCGGATTCGTGCTGTCAATCGCTTTAGTCTTAACCCTTGGCTTAAGCGATGCAGCCCAGGCAGCCCCCAAGGCCCCTACCAGCGCCAGTGCCACTACCACTCGCGCCACCGGAGCTGCCCAGGCTCGATCAGCTGCCTCTGCCCCAACCACAGCGCAGCTGTCAGCGATGCCGCCCGATATTCAAGGCATTTTGCAGCGAGGCAAGCTGACGGTGGCGGTGCTGGCCAAAGACAATGCGCCGTTTTTTATGCAGACGGAGGCACAGCTCAATGGGTTCGACATTCAACTGGCTCGCGCCCTGGCTGACCAGCTAGGGGTAAGCCTCGAGATTACCCGCTCTGCTCAAACTTTTGATCAGGTGGTGGATACGGTCTATGGGCAAAAGGCCGATTTGGCGATTTCTAAAATTAGCCGCACCCTCAAGCGGGCGCAGCGGGTGCGCTTTTCGCAGCCATACCTGCGCATGCGCCAGGGGCTGCTAGTAAACCGTCTGCAAATGGCGGAGCAAACCCAGGGGCGATCGATAGTTGAAACCATTCGCGATCTGCGAGGCCAGGTGGGGGTGATCAAGGGATCATCCTACGTGGGGTTTTTGAAGCAGAAGTTTCCCCAGGCCACCATCGTGGAATATCCCACCTGGGAAGACGTTGTGGAAGCGGTGGTGCGGGGCGATATTCTGGCCGCCTACCGGGATGAGCTAGAAGTGAAGAAGGTGGTGCGCACCCGACCCGATGCGGCGCTACAACTGCAAACTATTGCCCTCACCGATACCCAAGACTCTTTGGCCGTGGTGCTGCCCTGGAGCAGTGCCCATCTGCTCGCCTTTGTCGATCAATACCTGGATACTCTGACAGCCCAATACACCGTAGATACGGTGCTAGATGAATACGCCGCCTACTGGGCTGCCCAAAGCCCGCCGCAACCGTAGTTTTTGACAACACCCATGGTTCCTCTGAAAGCCTACATTCCCCACCGGGTCTCTGTTGAATGGTTGCGCAGCCCTTGGGCAATTTTGATCAGCGGTGGCTTGGGCGTATTGATTGGTACCACCCAACCCCAGGTGGCGTTGTGGATTGCTCCCTTTGGCACCCTTTACTTAGGGTTGCTGAAGATGTGCGTGCTGCCGATTTTGCTGGCGGCCATTACCAACAGCTTGGGGCGACTGATGCAGAGCCACGATGCTCGGCAGTATGTGCAGCGCATTGTGGTGGTGTTTCCGCTGAGCCTGCTGGGAGTGAGCGCGATCGCGGCGGCGATCGCCGCCCTAGCTGGCCCTGGTCGCAACCTCACCACAGATACCTTGCAAACGCTGGGGGTATTGGTCAACCAGTCGGGCGTCGATCTGGAAATGGCTCTAAGCGGACCCCTACCGGAAGCCTCAGGGAGCGACGTTAACGCCCTGGTCAACAGTATGGTGCCCGACAATATCTTTGCTGCCCTCAGCGAAGGCCAAACCCTGAAGGTGCTGCTGTTTGCCATGATTTTTGGGGTTTCGCTGGGTTTGGTCAAAGCCTCGACCACTACTACCTTATTTGACACCCTCGACAGCCTCTACCAGGCCTTTAACAAAGTGATTTATGGGTTGACCTATCTGCTGCCGTTTGGCCTTTGCAGCCTGCTTGCCTACCAACTGTCTCAGGTAGGAATAGAGGTGCTGCTGTCGATGGTCGATTTTGTGGTGGTGGCGATCGCCACCTTTGCCCTGATCTACCTGATCAGCACTCTAGTTATCTGGCAGCGATCGGGGGCTGGGCTATGGCCCACTCTGCTAGCCCTTAAAGATCCCACCATTCTGTCTCTAGCCACCTCTAGCAGCTTAGTTTGCTTGCCAGCAGCAATCACTAGCCTCAGCGATCACCTCAGATTTAACTCGCAAACCATAAATCTAGTAACGCCCTTGGCTATTACCCTGTGTCGCTTTGGCTCAGTGGTGTATTTTGCCTCCGCCACATTATTTGTGGTGCAGCTCTATCAGCGCGATTTAGGACTGGCCGGTCTGGGCATAGTAATTGTGGGCTCTATTCTCGCGGGGATGGCCACATCTGGGATGACAGGCATTCTTACCCTGACCATGCTGGGTCTGGTGCTGGATCCTCTCAAGCTTCCTTTAGAAGCGGTGCTTGTCCTATTTATTGCCATTGACCCGTTGATGGACCCCTTCCGCACCCTGGGCATTGTGCACACGGGAATGGCGGCCACGGCCTTAGTGGCGGAGCGCGAAAGGTAGAGAGATGAGGTGGTAGGCGCCTGTCTCCCTGTCTTCTCGCTCTCAACCACCCGTTTACTCTCTGCCTTCTACCTACTCCTCCCCATGCCCCTTCGCTTTCCTAAACCGCCCGGTCTTAAAGCCACCCTTGTGGGGGCCATGCTGCTGACGGTGGGGACGACGGCAGCGATCGTCTATGTGCCTTGGTCGCTGGTGTCAAAGCGCAACATTGACACCATTGTTGATCAGGTGAACCAGGAGATTACCCTAGGTACCTCTCAGGAGGTGGAGAAGCTGTTTAATAATGCCGACTCGGCGCAGTCGCTCTTAAACAGCAGCCTGGGACAGAATTTAATCAATCTCACGAATCCTAAGGACCGAGAGCTGTTTTTGCTCAGCGTGCTGCGGGCCAACCCCAACTTTACCTGGGTCCAGTACGGCGAAGCCAACGGCGATTTTTTCGGCGCTCAGCGCACTCCTGATGGCCAGATGCACTTTCACCTGCGCGATTGGGATGAGAAAAGCCAAAGTACTACCGCTACGGTCAACACCTACAACGCCGAAGCTGAAGGGTTCATACCAGTGGGTACTGAGACCTACAAAATGGAGCCGTCGTTCTTTGCCCCCGATCGCCCTTGGTATCGGAGCGCCCTAGAATCTCCTCAAAAACGGGCCTGGACGGTATACGTTTACCGCACGACCAAAAGCCCAGGGTTAGATGCCACTACGGCTTTGGTCAATGCCCAGGGAGACGTATGGGGGGTGATTGGAGTCGGTATTGAGCTGACTCAGCTCTCGCACTATTTGCAGCAGTTAAAGGGTAGCCATGGGGGCGAGGCCTTTATCGTCAACGCTCAGCAAGAGTTGATTGCCTCTACCGACGTGGCCGAAGTGATGCCCGCCCAAGGACAAGATGCCGCTGACCCTCACCTCCAGCAGCTTGAGACCGTAGAAAACTCGTTGCTGAAAATTGCCAGCCAGACCCTGCGGGAGCAGGGGGTTGACTTGGAGGGGTTAAACGAATTACAGCGGTTTTCCTTTAAAGACCCCGCTACAGGGGAGCGCTACTCGATCTCGTTTACCCCCTTAGAACAGCTAGACTGGGTGGTAGGCACGGTCATCCCCGAGTCGAGCTACCTAGTAGAGGTCAACCGCAACAAGCGCACTCTGCTGGGTGTGATCGCTGTTTTTACAGGGCTAACGGCAGGGGCGGCGGTGCTGATGGCCGATCGCCTGATTGCCCGCCCGGTGCTCGGCATTGCTCGAACGGCGGCCGCCATTGAGGCTGAAAAATTTGATCTGGGCCAGCTTGGGGCGATCGCCCGCCGCACTGACGAAATTGGCCAGCTCGCTCGCGTGTTTGACCGCATGGCTCAGCAGGTCTATAGCCGCGAACAAAAGCTGAAGCAGCAGGTGCGCGACCTCCGGATTGAAATCGATGAAACCAAGCGCCAAAAACAGGTGCAAGAAATTGTTGAAACTGACTTTTTCCAAGATTTGGTGGCCAAAGCTCAAGTGCTACGCGATCGCAACAGCAGCAAAGCGATCGCTGCATCTGAAAGCAATAGAGCTGAAGCGGCCGAATCCAGAATTTAGATCAGAGAATTAAGCGCCGTTGACAAAAATAGTCCTCCTTGGCGCGTTGATAAAGTTTGCTCGCTGCTGCTTGGTGATGGCGAGCGATCAAGTCCTGCAACAGAACGTTTGTCGACTCAGGAATCGGCGGATTTGAGCTTTTATCTTTGAAGTAATCGGGGATGCGAAGGTAGAGCAGCATGGTTTTTCTCGGCTGGGTGTTTAGAGCTCGGCAGTTAAGACTAAAAACGCAATTGCTCTGCCAATAGCTAAACCCACGAGGGCTTTTACCCGCAAAACAACACCAGCCTGCTGCGCCTTTTTGGCACTAATAGGCTGCTAGAGATTGTCATTAGCCTGAGCAACTATTCCTGCATAAATTTGGCGACGCACAAGCATCGCGTCTCAACATGCTACAGCGTACTACAAAATACTGCAAATAGGCAAGGCGCGATCGCTTTTAGGACCAAAACCTGCAACTACAGCGATCGGGCATGCCTCTAAAGCTCTGTGCTTCAATGCTTTCAGACTCTCGGCAAAACTCTGATCGAGCGATCGCCCTACGGCGTCAATAACGATAAAGTCTGTTGTCCGTAACTATGAAGCACAGCCACAACATCCTATCGAGCAGGGTGTTGTAGCCGTGACAATGTTGGAGGCTCTAATCTTACGTGGCTTCGATATGAAGGTCTGAGAAATTGTGGAGGGGTTACTACCTGATTGACATGACAGGATAGTTGTAGCTCTCTTTGACAACCAATCCATCTTTCCAAAAGCCAATTGAAAGCTGGTTGCTTTTGTTTTCGATTAACTGATCGCCAACTTTTATCGTGAAGTCGTTGTACCAATTAGAGACAACGACAAAGTCATAATTTTTATCTGCCGAAACAGCAACATCTTGGCTAATCAACCGTGACTGCCTAAACTCGACCAGCATGTCTCTAAAAAATACTTCTCTACCCTGGCGACAAGCTTCTTTACCTGAAGTCACTGTGCCATCTCCCTCGATCATGACAATGTTCTCGGCGTAGTATTTCTCCAAAACCGCCGACGTTTGCAAATTAGCTACCAAGCGATTGATCTCAGCGAGTTCAGTTTGTAGCTCTTCAAGGGTCATAAAGCTTTAGCCTGACACGTTTAGATAAAAGCAGTTTGCTTGGGTAAAACTAGTTCAGAATAGGCAGAACTATTTTGCCGGTTTAACCCAAGCAGTTTAGGTTAACCACAGTTGATCATCATTTGCTATGACTCTCCAGGTTAGGTGTTGCATTGGCCCAATCGGTGCGATCGAGGCGATAAACCGAGCAGTCGTCGTCGCCAAATTGGCGGTGTTCCACAAATTTGAACCCGAGGCGCTCATAGAAGCGGTGGGCGCGGGTGTTGCTGGTCAGCGGGTCAATCAGCACCGCTGTCACTAGCGGATCGGCAAAACAGCGAGCTAGGGCCAACCGCATCATGGTGGTGCCATAGCCTTTGCCCAACTCAGTAGCTTCGCCAATCCAAATGTCGATCGCCCGCAAATTGGCCGGTACGTCGCCCCAGTAGTGGCTGTCTTCCTGGGCGGGATCAATGATTTGAATAAAGCCAATGGGGCGATCGTCAAGCTCGGCTACGAGCTGTTCGCGCCAAGTGGGGGTGCGGGCTAACTCTACCTCCCAACCCCAATCGTCGTTGGGGTCGGCGGCGATCACCTGAGGTTGCTCATCCCAGTGGCGGATCAGGTCTACGTCGCTTAGGGTAGCGGGCCGCAGGGTAATGGTGCTTGACTCAGGCATGGTCGTTACCTGCTGATCAATGTTGGCTAGCCGCCCAACCACTATAGTTTTTGCATACTATTTCGTCAGAAGGCGAAATCAATCTTCAAGGGTGTCAACTCAGGCGGCTGCGAAATTGCCTGATCTGTATTACTGGCGCGGAACCTGGTAGTGCAATTCCACAAAGTTGTGGCCATAGGTTTTGGCTGACAGCAGCTTTAAGGGCGGATCGACCCGCAGCGGAAACAGGGGAGCGCCGCTGCCCAGGGTGACCGAGGCAATTTGGACAACTATTTCATCGAGCAGCCCAGCGTCGTAGAATTGGCCTGCTAGATCGCCGCCGCCGACAATCCACACATTTTTGTCGCCAGCGGCGATCGCCATCTCCTGGTGAAAGGGCTTGACATCGCCGCTGACAAACCGAACATCGGCATTCTCAATCGTCGGCAGCTGGCGCGAGCTGAAGACCCAGGACGGTACTTTGTAGGGCCAGGGCTGGGGGGTCTCTGCCTCAGAGGAAAAATCGTGGTCATAGATCCACTGGTAGGTGGTGGAACCCATGGCGATCGCGCCCACCCCAGCCAAAAAATCGTCAAATGTGTTCGGCTCTAGCTCCCCAAACTGAAATAGCCAGTCGAGGGAGTTGTTTGGGTCGGCGATGAAGCCATCTAAGCTGGTAGCCGTGTAGTAAATGGTGGCCATATCCGATCTCTTGCTCCCTGTATGAAGTCAGGTTTTCGGCGGTCTAGACTACGCTACAAAAGATTTAGGCTGGCGAAGCAGCGGCGGGTCAACTCAAGCCTGGCTGGACCGTCAGAGTCTTGGCGCATGTCAACATTGGTGGCAAACAGGTAGACGTTGTCCCCTCGTTCGAGATAGCCGACGTACCAGCCAATCTGGGGTTGATCGGCCTCCCCTAGGCCAGCCCAGCCGGTCTTGGCCCGCAAGGTATAGTCGGGGGTGCGCTCGGCGATCATAATGTCTTTTACCGTAGCTATTGTCGCCTCAGAAAAAGGCAGTTCGTTACGGTGCAGACGTTGCAAGAACTCGATCTGCTGCTGGGGCGTAATGCGCAGGTCGCCCTCTAGCCAGAAGCTGTCGATCGCATCGGGGCTGCCGATGATTTGGTTGCCGTAGCCCACCTCGTTGACCCACTGCTGCATGCGATCGTGCCCAACCCGCCGCGCCAGCACCTGGTAAAACCAAACGGCGGACAGGTTAAACGCTGTTCGCATGTTTTGATCGCGATTCCAGGCGGGCACCATGCGCTCAACGCCATCCCAGGTCAAAATAGCCAGATCGTTGGGAATTACCCCAGTTTCAAGAGCAATCAGCGAGTTGAGAATTTTGAAGGTGGAGGCGGGCAGAAAGGCCTGGCGGTTGCGATCGCGATTGTGCTCGTAGGTCACATCCTGGTTTACATCGTGGATGATGATCGCCCCTTCCACCCCTAGAGCTTGAAAGTGTTGGGCAAATTGGGCTTCTACACCGGCCGTTTGCTGGGCGATCGTCGGTGCGATCGGCTCCACGCTGGACTGAGCAGCGGCAGGCGGCATCGGCATAGCAACCAAGCTGCTGACGGCTAACCCAAAAAACCATCGATAGGCACGATCCACAATATTGATCTCCTAAAAGGGCAATTTTCTGGCGCGGAATCAACTGTACATAGTACCTGGGTACTTGTCTAGCCTACGCAGGGTTGAAGACGGCTGAATCTATCAGTGCTACGAGGCCAGTCAATCGAATTCCCAGGCTGCTCAACTGCCCGTTTGAGTAACAAACTCACCTGGGGTAGCTGGAACGCGAGGGGGCTGGTCAGTGGGTGGGCCAGTGGCATGCAGTTATATTTAACCGCGTTGATCAATCTGCTGGATGGATTGTTAGTGGTTGTGCGATCGCACCAACCGTTGTGTTCCCAAAACTTACCACTCTACAGACGGAGGGAGAGCGTGAGCAATGCTGCTGCTGCCAGCGCCGCCCCCGTACGAACGTGGTTCCACAGCGTCCAGCTAGCCAGATATTTGGTCCAGAAACTGGCTCCCTCGGCACTGTCTGGGTTTACCCTCGCCAGCGCATCGTTAAGCGGCACGTTGAAGGCGACGGTGACAAGAATGGTGCCGAGCAGGTAGAGCAGACTGCCGATGAGCAGATACTTAGCGCCAGGCAATCCTTTGGTGAGCGAAGCAGCGATTAGGCCAAGGCAGCCTGCCGCTGTGCCAAACAGCACGCCCATAAACCAGGGGTTGATCACGGTGATATTGATTGACTGCATGGTGGCGATGCCTTGGGCAGGCGGTTGCTGGCCCAGGGCTTGCATCACAAAGGTAGAAAAGGCAAAGAAGACGCCTGCAACTAGCCCGCAACCCAAGGCGGTGCAGAGTTTGAGGGTGAGTCCAGCATCAATAGAGGACATAGTGGCTCCTGATAGGGCAATGAGGGTGTGATGGTGACGAGGGCTTGCTCTTTGAAATCACACCCGCTACTTGAGTCGAAGGTTCTATCAAGCGGCAACCAGTTCTGCCACCTGGGCCTGGGCCGCCGCAATCGAGGTGGCTAAGCTTTCGCTGCTGTGCTCGTCATTTTCGATATGCACAAAGGTGATATCGGTGATGCCAATGAACCCAAACGCTACCCGCAGGTAAGGATCTTGATGATTCATGTGGCCGTAACGCTCGCCGGGACCAAAGCCTGACGCTCCCCGAGCGGTGATCACGAACATTTTTTTGCCGTGGAGCAGCGGTTTGTAGGGGTCTGCTTCATTCTCATAGTCGATCGCAAAGGTGCGGCCCAGGCGAACAATTTGGTCGATGTAGGCTTTGAAGGTGCTGGGCACGCTGAAGTTGTACATGGGCACGCCAACTACCAGAATATCGGCGGCGATCAGTTCGTCAATGAGCTGGTCACTCACCCGGATCGCCTCCCATAGCTCGGGGGTGCGCTGGTCGTCTGGGGTATAGGCAGCGGCAATCCAAGGCTCATCCACATGGGGCACTGGTTGACGACCGACATCGCGGTAGGTGACGGTGTCGTTGGGGTGGGTCTGTTGCCAGGCTGCGACAAACTCCCGGGTCATGCGGCGAGAGTGGGAGCGATCGCCCCGCGGACTGGAATCGATGTGCAAAAGGTGCGCCATAGGGCCTCCAAGTCAGTACCCGTTTAGCCTAGGAAACCTGGTTGACTGGGCGCTATTTGATTCTTGGGGGGCTGTCAAAATCTTGCGGTGAACTGGTGGTTAACCTAGCAAGCAGTTCATTTTGCGATCGCAACGTGGGGGGTCATCGCTTTTCTCGGCCGCTATGAGAGTGAGAACTCGCCTATTGTTCCATTCTGCCAGATAGACTTGAGGGGCTGGGCAGACGGGCCTGGCGTCACCTGTCTCCAACGGAGAATTTAGCTATGAATGCAGCTAAAACCAGGCATGCTCAGGGTTTGCAAAACCACCTAGGAATAGATAACGCTGAATTCATCTGTCTACCCAATCTATCGAGTCGGGACTTGGGCTGGGAGCACATTCAGGTGGGGCAGTTTCAGCACCCGCCGGGGGAATGTCGGATTGCCTCAGAAGCGCAGCATACGATTTGCCTATCGTTAGCGGCCCGTCCAGTGCGATTTTTGCAGATTAAAGACGGCAAAACCCACAGCAGTCTCTACGGCAAAGGCGACATTTCCATTACACCAGCCCAAACGCCGTTTTTTGCCCGCTGGCAGGACGATGACCACTACGTCGAGCTGCGGCTTGACTCCGGCTTTATGGCCACCGTCGCCCAAGAATCCCTGGGGCTGAATCCTAATCGCATCGAGCTTATCCCCGAATTTCGCCTGCGAGATGGGCGCTTAGAGGCGATCGCCTTGATGCTGCTCGACGAACTCAACCAAGCCAACCCCGGTGGCAAGCTCTACGTCGAGTCGCTGACCAACCTACTGGCGGTGCACCTGCTGCGGCAGTACGCTGTCGCCAGACCACCATTGCCCATTCACCCCAGCGGATTGCCCCAGCGCCAGCTCTTGCCGGTGTTAGATCACATCCACGAAGCCCTGGATGCCGACCTTAAGCTGGCGGATTTGGCGGCGATCGCAGGTCTCAGCCCCTTCCATTTCAGCCATCAGTTCAAACAGGCGATGGGAATGGCCCCCTATCAGTACGTGCTGCAACAGCGTGTCGAGCGGGCCAAGCAGTTGTTGAAACAAACCAACCACTCTATTGTGGAAATCGCCCTGCTGTGTGGGTTCAACAGCCATAGCCACCTGAGCAAGCAGTTTCGCCAGACCACCGGCACCACCCCCAGCGCCTACCGAGCGATCGTGCAGTAACCGCCCTTTCCGTGACTGACCCCGTGACTAAATTTGTGCTCTACAGCAAGCCCGGCTGCCACCTATGCGAAGGGCTCGAAGAAAAACTCGTAGCCGCCGCCCACCTGCCCTTTGAGCTAGAGGTGCGCGACATTACCACCTGCGACGACTGGTTTCAGCGCTACCAGTACGAGATTCCGGTGCTCTGCTGTGTGCGCGAGGGCGACTCTGGCCTTCAAGAAATTCCCCTGCCGCGCCTGTCGCCCAGGGCACCTCAGGCCAAGGTGGAGCAATTGATACAGACTTATGTGGGTCAGAGTAAGGCAGAATAGGGCAACTTCAATGATGTGAGGAGTTGCTGACATGAAGCTGCGCCAACTGCTTGAGAACCTTCCCGGTGGGCTGATCGAGACTGGGTTTTCGCTGCCGCAGGGGATAGGCGACCCTGACATCAAAGGCATCTGCACCAATTCCCACGCTTGCCAGCCGGGGGATGTGTTCATTGGCATGCCGGGTACGCGGGTCGATGGCGGCGAATTTTGGCCCAGCGCTGTAGAGTCTGGGGCAGCGGCGGCGCTGGTGTCTACCCAAGCCTTACAGGCTCGCCCAGCCGAGAGCGATGCTTGCGTGGTGCCCATGACCGATATGGCGGTAGCCTGTGCTGAAGTGGCTGCTCGGTTCTACAACTACCCGGCCCGTCAGATGGGGCTGGTGGGGGTGACAGGCACCAACGGCAAGACGACAACGACCCACCTAATCGAGCATTTGTTGAATGCCGCGGAGCAACCCACGGCGCTGTTAGGAACGCTCTACACCCGCTGGCCGGGGCATCAGAAAACCGCTCTCTATACCACCCCCTTTGCGGTCGAACTCCAGGCTGAGTTGGCTACTGCGCGAGATGCGGGCTGTCGCTATGCGGTGTTAGAAGTCAGCTCCCACGCCCTGGCTCAAAAGCGAGTATGGGGCTGTCCCTTTGAGGTGGCAGTCTTCACCAACCTGACCCAGGATCACCTCGATTACCACAGCGACATGGAGGACTACTTCCAGGCTAAGGCGCTGCTGTTTAGCGAGGCATATCTGGCGGGTCGTGCGGTGGTGAATATCGATACGCCCTACGGAGAGCGACTGGTTGCCCAGCTGCCCCGCGATCGCGTCTGGACCTACAGCACCCAAAATCCCGCTGCCGACCTGTACACCGGCGATCTCACCTACCAGGCTAACGGCGTCACCGGAACGCTGAAGACCCCAGCGGGCACTGTGCCCTTTAGCTCGCCGCTGGTGGGGCAGTTTAACCTAGAGAATTTGCTGGCGGCGGTAGGGGCAGCTCTGCACCTGGGCGTGGCCCTCGACACTGTCGCAGCCGCTCTGCCGGGCTTTGGCGGCGTACCTGGGCGCATGGAACAGGTGAAAATTTCTGAGAGCCAGGATATCAGCGTGATTGTGGACTATGCCCATACGCCGGACAGCCTGAAGAATTCTCTGCAGGCGGCGCGGCCGTTTGTGCCGGGGCGACTGATCTGCGTGTTTGGCTGCGGGGGCGATCGCGATCGCACCAAGCGTCCCCAGATGGGCTGCATTGCCTACGAACTGGCCGATGTGGTGGTGGTCACCTCCGACAACCCCCGCACCGAAGACCCCCAGCAGATTTTGCACGATGTGGTGGCGGGCATCCCGGCGGAGCTAGGGGAAGATCAGGTGGTGGGCGATCGCGCCACCGCCATCCAGTTGGCGATCAACTTGGCCCAGCCGGGGGATGGCATTCTCATCGCGGGCAAGGGGCACGAAGACTACCAGATTCTTGGCACCGAAAAAATTCACTTTGACGACCGCGAGCAGGCGCGTCATTTTCTCGAAAAACGGTATATGAGCTGACGTTTTTGCCCTGAAATGGCGGCGTTATGTGAACACACGCAACATTCTCACCGCCATTTTCAGTGGTTAAAGATACCCTAATAAGTGTTAGTGCTGACCTCGTTTTGGGTAGGCGCTAGCCTGGCCCCGGCCCGTTGGAGCACTATGCAGTCTTACCAAGAACAAGAGGTGTCGCTGCACCGGCTTCTACAGCTGACTGCGGCAGCCCCAGACTATGTCCAGGTAAAACCTAAGGGGTTTAAGGCGATTCTACAATCGACTGTAGAGTTCCTTGAAGCCCACGACATTCAAGCCCACCTGCTAGTAAAGCTGCCTGTGGGCGATCTGTGGAATGAGGATGTGCTGCGCTACGGTCAAGGGCTGGAGCTGCCCTATCGGGTGTTGCGGTTTGCGCGTCCTGATGCAGAGCCCTCGCCCAACTTGGGCAACGAGGTAGTGGTGCCTTTGCCAGAGAGCCACACCTGGCGAGGCGACTACTTTGTGGTGGTGCAATCTGAGTCCTTTGCGGCCATGCTGATCGCCCATCGGCTGCAGCCGCTGTCGGCTACTCCTACAGGGCAGAGTCAGCGACTGACCCCCGAGGGCCAACGCGACTCAGAGGATGACGACGAGGCCTCACCGCTTCTAGAAGAAGCGACGGCGGCGCGATCGTCGTATCTATCAGTGTGTTGTTCCATTAATCCTGACCTGGTGGCGACAGTGGTAAGCGCCATTCGCCGCCAGATTGATCAAGGTCTGGGCACCGCCGATGTCGGGCTCGATCTGGCCGCCCTGACCCAGCAGTGGCCCCAGCTGAGACCCACCCATTCACTCACCCCGACCTACCTCACCCTGGTCGATCGCTGGCTCAACTGGCAGCTCAAGCGTCAGGAGCACCTGCGCCAGTCGGCCTCGACCTACCGCCGACAGGCGTTGAATATGTCGAGCCTGTCATCCCAAAACGAGGTGTTAATCAATACTCTCCGCCTCAAGGATGATTTTCTCAACACGGTGGGCCAGGAACTACGCACTCCCCTGACCACCATCAAAACCGCCCTGACCCTGCTTGACTCGCCCCACCTTAAGCCTCCCCAGCGGCAGCGGTATATGGAGATGATTAGCCATGAGTGCGATCGCCAGAGTGCTTTGATTAGCGGCGTACTCAACCTGCTACAGATGGAGACCAGCGTTAGCCAAGCCCAGCTTGACCCGCTAAATTTGTCGGAAACCGTGCCCCCAGTAGTCAGCACCTATCAGCCCCTGGCTGAAGAAAAGGGCATTATGCTGGCTTACACCATTCCTAGCCGGTTGCCGCCGGTGCTTTGCCCCGACAGCTGGCTGCGACAGGTGATGATTCATCTGCTGAACAACAGCCTGAAATACACCCCCAGCGGCGGTCAGGTTTGGGTGACGGCTTCTAGCACCGCAGACCACGCCGAGATCGAAGTGCGTGATACTGGTATCGGCATTTCGGCTGGCGATCTGCCCCACATTTTTGAGCACTTCTATCGGGGCCGCAACCTGCCGCCTGCTGAAACCGAGGGGGCCGGTTTGGGGCTATCGATTGTGCAGCAGCTGCTGTTGTACTGTGGCGGCACTGTAGTAACCCGCAGCCAGCCCGGCGAAGGGACAACGATGGTGGTGCGGCTGCCCATTCACCATCGTCGTTCCTGACCGTTAGAATGTGTGCTTTGATCGGCAATTTGTTCTTTGACCTCACCTAAATCTGCGCCGGCTGCCCCGGGCGATCGCTCCGATGCCAAGACGGGGGCGATTTATGCTCTGTTGGCTTACAGCACCTGGGGGCTACTGCCCATCTACTGGAAGCTGTTGGGCGCTGCCTCTGCCGTAGAGGTGCTCAGCCACCGCATGATTTGGTCAGCGGTATTTTTAGTCGGCATTTTGCTGGTGCAGCGGCGGCTGGAGGATTTGCAAACGCTACTGCGATCGCCCCGCAAAGTACTGGTGCTGCTGCTGACCGCCAGTCTGCTGACTTTCAACTGGGGGCTATATATCTACGGGGTGAATAGCGATCGCGTCGTCGAAGCCAGCCTGGGCTACTACATCAACCCGCTGGTGACTGTGCTGCTGGGATTTATCTTTCTCAAAGAGCGCTTGTACCGAGGTCAACAGGTGGCCGTAGCCCTGGCGGTAGTTGGAGTGGGCTACTTCATCTGGCAGCTGGGCACCGTACCGTGGATTGCCCTGGCCCTGGCGATTTCCTTTGCGTTTTACGGCCTGCTCCGCAAAGTAGTGGCGGTGGCCCCGCTGGTAGGTCTAGCGGTCGAAACCCTGCTGATTACCCCCCTGGTGCTGCTATTTGTGAGCTGGCTCGCGGCCAGCGGCCAGGGACATTTTGGGGAAACCCTGCCGATCACCCTGCTGTTTATCGGGGCTGGGGTGGCGACGTCGATGCCACTGCTGTGGTTTAACAAAGCGGCCAAACGGTTGACTTTGGCCACCCTCGGCTTCTTTCAGTACCTGGCCCCGTCGCTATCGCTGCTGCTGGGGGTGTTTGTCTACGGCGAGCCGTTCACCCCAGTTCACGTAGTCACCTTTGGCTGTATTTGGACGGCGCTGCTGCTGTACTCGGTCACGGCACTGTGGGCTAGGGACAGGGAACTGCGCTGATGTCTATAACTTGTCCGTAGGAGCTGGTTTCGGTCACCCAGCCAGTGCTGCCATCAAAGATGGTGACCTCTAGCCAAGTGCGGCCATCGCCGGAGTTCTGCCGCCAGGGTGGATTGCGAGAGGAGTAAATGGTATCTCCGGCGTTGTAGTCAGCAATAATATTGGCGTTTGTGGCAGGTGTGGCCCTCACCGAAAGCCGCACATTGGCCCGAAAACAGGCCCGTGCTGCCGATGGTGGCCTGACGCTGCAAGGCGATAAAACTGAGGCGCTGATCCAGCCCATAGGCTGTACAGATGACAAACCGTTGAAGTTATTCCCTAAAAAGATTTGAGCCCGGCCTTCGGTGACAACCCCAGTTAAAAGTACCTGAGTACCGGCTGGCAGGGTACCCAGGCGGTTAGCAATGGGCCCCAGCCTGGTGTTGTCAAAAACCTCGACGGATTGGTTGAGCCGTCGGCACTCGCGAATGAGGCTCTGGTTTTCTTGCAGGCCTTGAACGACGATTCTAGACCCCTGGGCTAGGGCAATTGGGGTGAAACCATAGGCGATCGCCGCCGTTGTCGCCAGCCCAATCGCCAGCGGTCTCAAGGGGTCTATGCTTACTGCCATACCATTGCCTCACTATAGGTTCTGCCAGTCAAGAGTATCTCAAAAAAACATCGTGATTGGCCTGCTTGGCTAGGACTAATCGGGCTGCCCTATCGCCAGTTTTCGCGGCGCAGCAGGGGGTTCATAAACTCATTCAGCCCCTCACCCACCAGGGATAGCCCCGTCACCATCAGGGTCAGGGCCAGCCCGGGAAACAACGCTGTCCACCAAATGCCCGTAGGCAGTGCATCGAGAGCCTGGCGAATGTCGGCCCCCCATTCGGGCACCTGTTCGGGCAGACCCAGTCCCAAAAAGCCCAGCCCCCCCAGCACCAGAATGGCGTCGGCGGCGTTGAGGGTAAATAGCACCGGCACGCTTTGAATCACGTTGAGAAACAGATAGCGGGACAGCACCGTCCAAGTTGAAGCCCCCATGGCCTGAGCGGCTTCGATAAACAGCTCGGTCTTAACGCTGACGGTGTGGTTGCGCACCACTCGGTAATACTGAGGAATGTAGGCAATGCTGAGGGCGATCGCGGCGTTTACCACTCCCCGACCCACCACAAAGGCCAGGGTGACTGAGAGCAGCAGCCCCGGCAGGGTGTAGATCGTATCCATAAAGAACAGCAGCGCGCGATCGAGCCAGCCGCCCAGGTAACCGCTGACCATACCCAAGGGCACCCCAATCGCTACGCTGAGCAGCGTAGCCAGCAGCACCACCTGCCAGGCGGCGCGGGTGCCAAATAGCGTGCGCGAAAATACGTCATAGCCCTGTCGCGTGGTGCCAAACCAGTGGGCACCCCCAGGGGGCTCGTGGATGGGATTCTGTAGGGCGGTGGTGGGGTCAAGCACCCAGCCCCAGCTCGCCATTAGCGGCGCTAGCAGGGCAATCAGAATGAACGCCAGGGTGATGGCCAAGCCCACCCCCATCAGCACCATAGATACGTTGGTGGCCGGTTTGGCGGCTGGGTTGCGCAGCAGGGGCAATCGCGGAGTGGTAGCCATAGCAGCGCACCGGCAGTAGTGAATAGGCTCTTATTATGCCAGAGCCAGGGTCAAAGACTGGGGCTAAAGGCGATCGCCCAGTCCAATGGCTGGCATTGTCATAATAAATTTAGCTAGACCTTAGCTTAGTGTCTGGTCAAATTTTGGCAAGCACGGCGAGACCGCGTTTACCCTGCGGCTTGACCCTATCTATTTTCTGGAGCCCCCATGACCGTTACCAATAGCGCCACTGTTACACCGCAGGTTCTGGAGGCGGCTGCCTCTGGGGCAAAGCCTAGTGCTCAGCAGGTGACGGCCGCCCTGCTAGACGCCGAGCGGCAAACTAAGGCAGAGCGGCGGCAGTTTTCCCCTGAGGTGCTGTTGGGAAACTGGCGGCTGCGGTTTACGGCTCCCAAAAAGCCTGCCTACAAAGCGGGAAAACCCCAAGGGAGTGGATTTTATATGCCGGGATTGGCGATCGCCTCTCTCTGCTTCAGTCGAGACGACAATGACCAGCTGACTATTCAAAACCAGCTTCAGGTGGGGCCAGCCAAACTGCGGTTTACGGGGCCAGCCAAGTTTTTGCCTAAGAAGAACCTGTTGGCCTTTGACTTCGTTCGCCTTCAGGTGCTGTTGGGTAGTTTGACGCTGATCAATCTACCTCTACGCAGCAAAGCCGCTAAAGCAGGCAATTTCGTGGCTACTTCGGTGGCTAAGCTGCCGTTTTTCTCCTTTTTTGTAGCTGAGGAAGGCTATGTTGCCGCTCGGGGGCGCAGCGGTGGGCTGGCCCTATGGATCAAAAAATAGGGGCGGGTTTAACCCCGCCCCGAAGGGACATGTCTTGAGACGATCAGAGGCCAACGGTGAGGATGCCCCTGCAAAGCCGCTTAGGCTAAGGTTTCGGGGCAGTAGCCCAGGCCCATCACAAACTGACGGCGAAAGGCTTCAATCTCTTCGCGATCGGGCTTGCCGTGGGAGACGATCGCCACCTGGTAGCGGCGCATGACATCAATCGGCGACTGCCCAGTTTCTAGGCCCCACAGAGCCATGCGGACTCGAATGCCGGGATCGTAGGCTACTCCCAGTTCATTCATGTAAGCGCGAAAATCTTCGGCGTCGGGAACGCCAATGTTGTCGTTCATTTTGACGCGGATGACCCATCCATCGATCTGATGAATCACCGTCATAAACTCCAGAGGCAATCTCGGGGTGCCCAGCAGGTGTTCGACTACGCGGAGGGTCAAACTGGCATTGGCGAGATAGTAGGTGTATTCCATCGTTGACCTTTAGGCAGGTGCTAGAGTTCTTATGTCCTTATTGTCTGGGATCAACTCTCAGGTTGTTAGGGTTAAGTCCCCCTACTCGACCTGGGTGTATCCACCCAACCTGCTAGGCGATGTGCAATAGTTCAAACCTTGCTCCAGAGACGGATCCAAGGGCTCAGAGCCCTTCTGATGAGTATTCCCTGGCGGCTTACCAATATTTTCTCCCACCAGAAAAAATTGCTCAAACTCCCGTCACACCAAGGGATTCGTCTCGTTTGCTGGTGGTCGATGGCCCCACTACCCACCGTCATCACCACTTCCGCGACCTACCTACGCTGCTGCAGCCGGGCGACTTACTTGTCATTAACGACACCCGGGTAATTCCGGCCCGGCTACCTGGGTATAAACCCAGCGGTGCCCAAGTGGAGGTGTTTTTGCTGGAAGACCAGGGCGATAACCAGTGGCTGGCTCTAGTGCGCCCTGGCCGCCGTTTGAAGCCAGGCGCCACAGTGCATTTTGGCCCCAATCCCAACCAGCCTGACCTAATAGCCCAGGTGCTGGCTACCGACCCTGAGACCAACGGTCGCTTGCTGAAGTTTGAGCCCCAGGGAAGTGAGCCCCTATTGGCCCTGTTTGAGCGGCTGGGGGAAGTCCCCCTACCGCCCTACATCACCGATAGGGCGGCTTCCCCTGAGCAATACCAGACGGTCTATGCTGAGGCCCCAGGGGCAGTGGCGGCTCCGACGGCGGGGCTGCACTTTACGCCAGAGCTGTTTGAGCGGCTAGAGGAGAAGGGGGTAGGGCGATCGCACATTACCCTCCACGTCGGCGTGGGCACCTTTCGCCCGGTGGAGGCCGACAACATTCTCGACCACAAAATGCACGGCGAATGGATTGATGTTTCGCCAGAAACCGTAGCGCAGATCAACGCCACCAAAGCCCGAGGCGGGCGCGTGATTGCCGTCGGTACGACAGTGGTGCGTGCCCTAGAAGGGGCTGCCCAAGGTGGCGAGCTGCAACCCTACCAGGGCAAAGTAAACCTGTTTATCTACCCCGGTTACAGGTACCGGGCGATCGATGGGCTGATTACCAACTTTCACCTGCCGGGCTCTAGTCTGCTGATGCTGGTCAGCGCGTTGATGGGCCGAGAGCGATTGTTGGCTCTCTACGAAACCGCTATTCAGCACGACTATCGCTTCTATTCCTTTGGCGATGCCATGCTGATTTTGCCTGAGGCAGTCCAAGGTGAAAACGTTGAGCGGTAGGGGATTGCTCAGGCTAGTGGCCTGGCGATCGCGCTCAGATACCCTAACCAGGCGGCAACCCTGCCTGTTCTCCGGCAGAGGCTGATAGAACGATGTCTTTTTCGCGCCACACATTATCTAGCGCGTCCGTGCCCCTGACCTACCGGCAGTGGGGAGACGGAGATCCACTGATGCTGCTCCACGGGCTAGCCGACCACGGGTTAGTGTGGCAGAGCTTAGCCGAAACCTTGAGGATGCGCTATCGCTGTCTGGCTCCCGACCTGCGCGGTCATGGCGACAGCGGTAAGCCCGACGATGTCGCCGCTTACGATGCGCTTGAACTGGTTGACGATTTAGAAGCTCTGGCGATCGCCTGTCACGTTGAGCAGCTCACTGTCGTGGCCCATTCTTGGGCCGCCAAACTGGCGCTGCTGTGGGCCAAGCAGCAACCCCAGCGCGTTCGTCGTCTGGTGTTGGTAGATCCGTTTTTTGTGAATCAGCTGCCGAGGTGGTTGCAGCCCACGTTCCCATTGTTCTATCGCACCCTACCCTTTTTGAAGGTGATAGGGCCGTTTGAGAGCTATGAGGCAGCAGAATCCGTCGCCCGCACCCTAAAGCAGTACCGAGGCTGGAGCCCCCTGCAAGCAGCAGTGTTTAAGGCCGGCATAGAGCAGAAGCCCGATAGCCGCTGGGGGAGTAAGTTTGCGATCGCCGCCCGCAACGGCGTGTTTCGCGACACTCTGCATCGGGCAGGGCTGACTGCAGAGCTGACGGTGCCGACCCTACTGCTTTTGCCCCAAGCCGGGCTCAACCGCAAGGCCTGGCAGCTCAAACCCTACCGCACCCATTTGCCCAACCTGCAAATACACACCATTCCTGGCAACCACTGGTCCCACTTGGTGGAACCTGAGGGGTTTAATCAAAGCGTGGCCGACTACCTGGGACGGTGATTGGGGACGGGGGTATAAGGTATAGGGTTCAAGGCAGCGTCCTGAACCCTGAACCCTGAACCCTATACCCTAATTCCAACCCATCACAAACTAATCGTGAATCGATCCGTCGGGCATGATCGCCCCGGTGAGAATGGCGCCAGTGAGCTTGACCATGGTGCGACCCCCAACCGCCACCTTTGCGCCGCTGAGGTCGGCCCCGCTGAGGTCGGCCCCGCTAAAGTCTGCGCCAATCAGGTCGGCTTCGCGCAGGTTGGCGTGGCTGAGGTCGGCTTGGAGCAGGTTGGCGCGAAACAGCTTGGCCTTGCTGAGGTTGGCCCGGTTGAGGTTGACTTTGTGTAGAAAGGCGTCGCTGAGGTCAGCCCCGCTGAGGTTGGCCTCGCTGAGGTTGCGTCCCCCAAAGTCTTTTTCGCGTAGGTTGGCCCCGCTCATGTCGGTGCCGCTGAGGTCGGGGCTCTGGCGCGATCGCGCGGCTCCGCTGCGGGTGTGGGCGTTGTAGCTGTTGTAGGAGTCGTTAGCGGGTTTGGAGCTGGCCTGGCTACTGGGGGGAGAGCTAGGTGCTTTGCCGTTGGTAGAGCTGGCCTGGCTCTGGGTGTCCGAACTGCCTTTGGCGCTGGCAGTATCGCCCCCTACCCCCGCTGCCGCATCGCGCCGCTGGCGGTAGGTTTGTGACTGGCCAGTGCTAGCGCTTGAGGAAGAGGTGCCGTTGCCAGAGGTGCTGGAATTTGAAGAGGGGCCACCGTTAGATGTGCTAGAGCCTGAGGATGGGTTGCCGTCGCTCTGACTGGCCCCGTAGTAGCTGCTGCCGTAGGTGCTGCGCTGGTAGCGGTAGTAGCGATTGTGGGATCCCGATCGCTGCTCCTCTTCGCTGTCGTCATCTCGGGACTGGGCACTGCCGTAGCCCTTGCCCTTGCTGCTATAGCCGTTGCTGTAGGTCGAGCGATAGTCGCTGGTGCCGTAGCCACTGGCGGACGAGGGGCGATAGCCGCTGGCGGTGCCGTAGCGACTGCTGGCCGAGCTGGCGCTGCTGCGACTGTTGCGGTTATGCGATCGCAGCAAATCCCGAGCGTGGTTCAGCGCTTTAATCTTGTCTTGGGCCTTTTGATACAATCGCTCGTTGTCTTGGGGAATGCGATCGGGGTGCCAGACGAACACTAGATCTTTATACGCCTGGTTGACATCCTCAATCGAGGCACCGGGCTCTAGCTCCAAAAGTCTATAGGCGTTGTCCAGCTCTCGCATGTAGAGACAATCTCGCGCTTAGGGTGTTAAGGCCAGTGCTCAACTCATAACATTTTAGGCGGGTTCCCGCCGCTAGCGTAAGACCTGGGCCGTTATCTACTGGTTTGCTTAACGGGTTTGAACCTAAATCCCTTGATTCTTCGAAAGAATTTGGGGGATCGGCGCAGCTTAATATACATACATTAAGTTCAGTGCGTCTTTCAGCATGTTGCTTTCAGCATGTTTTAGGCGGCTGGTTAGCAGGAAGGAGAGGGCAATGCGTGTACTGGTCATGGGTGGCACCCGGTTTATTGGGGTGTATCTAACCAAACTGTTAATTGAGCAGGGCCACGAGGTGGTGTTGTTTAACCGGGGCAACCATCCCGCGCCGGTGGAGGGGGTGCCGACCATTGTGGGCGATCGCACCAACCCCAACAGCCTCAAAACCCAGCTCGCGGGCGAAACCTTCGATGCCATCTTCGACAACAATGGGCGCGAGCTGAGCGATACGCAACCGCTGGTAGAACTGTTTGGCGACAAGCTTCAGCACTTTGTCTACGTCAGCTCCGCTGGGGTATACCTCAAATCTGACCAAATGCCCCACATCGAAGGCGATGCCGTGGATCCAAAGAGCCGCCACAAAGGCAAGTTTGAAACCGAAGCCTACCTGCAAGCCCAAGGGGTGCCCTTTACCTCGGTGCGTCCGGTCTACATTTATGGCCCGCAGAACTACAACCCGCTAGAGGCCTGGTTCTTTGATCGGGTGGTGCGCGATCGCCCCATTCCCATCCCCGGCAACGGTATGCACCTTACCCAGCTCGGCCATGTGCAAGACCTAGCGGCAGCGATGGCGGCAGTGCTGGGCAACGAGACGGCGATCGGCCAAATCTACAACATCTCCGGCGAAAAAGCCGTCACCTTTGATGGTCTGGCCCGCGCCTGTGCGCTGGCAGCTGGCAAGGATGCCGATGCCCTCAAGATTGTCCACTACGACCCCAAAGCCTTTGACTTTGGCAAAGCCAAGGCTTTTCCCATGCGGGTGCAGCACTTCTTTACTGCCATTGATAAGGCTCAGGCAGAATTGGGTTGGGCACCCACCTACGACTTGGTTGCGGGTCTAAAAGATTCGTTCCAGAACGACTATCTTGCCTCTGGCGCAGACAAAACTGAGGTCGATTTTACCCTAGACGACAAAATTCTAGCGGCGTAAAAGCCCTAGCAACGGACGGGCAGGGTGGGCCGCGCTCATCCTTCCGTCTAAGTGATAACGACAGGGTAGCTATCGCCCGTGCTGTGACCACTAGCAATGATCGCATCGAAGCTTTAGTCAAAAAGAGTGCCGCAGCGGTTGACAAGTGGACTGATGATATTCGGCAGTTTAGCTAGTGCTAGATACCTATGAAACCGTTATGCATCAGGTGGTGTACTTCGCCTTTGCGTTACTGATTTCAGCCACGGTGGTTTTGATTATCGGTGCGGCGGCATTTTTGGTAAAGCTGTTGTTGCTGAGCTGAGAGTCATTGTTGTGGCGATCGCAACCCAAGGCTTCACTCAATTTGATAGATAGTGTCAAAGTCTCTTCATCAGTAGAATTCCTAGCCCCTATTAATTGCCTAACTTCCCCAGACCGTGATCTCTTGACTACAATGGAAAGATTGGGAAGATTTTCTCATTGATGATCTGGGCGTCTAGCAATGTGTGGCTTCCAGGTCTACTGAACCATTCATCTGCCTAAAAGGCCCAAGCTATGCCACTGCCTGTTGTTGCGGTTATCGGACGCCCAAATGTGGGCAAATCTACCTTAGTGAACCGCCTGGCCGGGGCTCAAGACGCTATTGTCTACGACCAGCCAGGGGTGACGCGCGATCGCACCTACCAGCCCGCCTTTTGGCGCGATCGCGACTACCTAGTGGTCGATACTGGTGGCCTAGTATTTGACGACGACACCGAATTTTTGCCCTACATTCGCGAACAGGCCCAGCTAGCCCTTACCGAAGCTAGCGCTGCGGTGTTTGTCGTCGATGGGAAAGTTGGCCCCACCGAGTCAGATCGTGAAATCGCCTCCTGGCTGCGGCAGCAGTCGGTGCCAGTGCTGCTGGCAGTCAACAAATGCGAATCGCTGGATAACGGCTTAGTGCAGGCGGCGCAGTTTTGGGAACTGGGGCTGGGTGAGCCCTACGCCGTCTCCGGCATCCACGGCAACGGCACGGGAGAACTGCTGGATGCCCTAGTAGAGTTCCTGCCCGAAACCGTAGAAGAAGCGGCCGAAGAGGAAGTCAAAGTCGCCATTGTAGGGCGGCCCAACGTGGGCAAATCGAGCTTGCTGAACGCCTTTGTGGGCGAAACCCGCGCCATTGTTAGCCCGATCTCGGGGACGACCCGTGATGCGATCGACATGCAGGTGCAGCACGGCGACAAAATCTATCGCCTGATCGACACCGCTGGCATTCGCAAGAAAAAGAGCGTCGAGTACGGGCCAGAGTTTTTTGGCATTAACCGCGCCTTCAAGGCCATTCGCCGCGCCGATGTGGTGCTGCTGGTGATTGACGCCCTCGACGGCGTTACCGAGCAAGACCAAAAGCTGGCGGGCCGCATTGAAGAAGACGGTCGCGCCTGCATTATCGTCGTCAACAAGTGGGATGCGGTGGAAAAAGACAGCCACACCATCTACGATTTCGACCACCAAATCTCTGCCCGACTGAACTTTCTCGATTGGGCCAAGCGCATTTTCGTCAGTGCCAAGACTGGCCAGCGGGTGCCCAAAATTCTAGAGCTGGTGGATCACGCGGTGGAGCAGCACCGTCGTCGGGTTAGCACCTCGGTTGTCAACGAAGTGCTGGAAGATGCGGTGAAGTGGCACACGCCGCCTACCACTCGCCAGGGTCGCCAGGGTCGCATCTACTACGGCACTCAGGTCACCGTGCGCCCACCGTCCTTCACCCTATTTGTCAATGATCCCCACCTTCTGAAGGACAACTACCGTCGCTACGTGGAGCGGCAGTTCCGCGAGAACCTGGGTTTTGAGGGCACGCCGATTCGTATCTTCTGGCGGGGCAAGGCGATGCGTGACTTAGAGCGCAACAACCCCAACCGAGCGACGAAGGTGAAGTGAAGTTTGGATTTAGGATTAGTTAGGCGTGTTGGTTAAAATCTTTGCGACTTGAGTTCACAAGCTTTCTCTGACGAGATAGCCGCAACCCAAAACCGCAAATTCAAAATCCGAAATCGGTAAAGGTAGTCAGAGACCAACCCACAACTCCATGGATCTTCTTCGCTCTCTTCCCATTGGCCTTTATCTGGAGCAGCCGGTAACCTGGCTGCACCGGCTTGATCCCAGGGTCAAGATGGCCTGGTTGATGAGCATTTTAGTGACGCCGATTTTGGCGAACGCCTACTGGCGGTTTGGGCTGGTGGCGCTGCTGGTGCTGCTGACTCTAGCGGCGCTGATTCCGCTGCGGGTGTGGCGACAGCAGATGGGCTGGTTAGTGGCGCTTAGCGGCATCGTGATGTTGCTGACCTTTGTGATGCCCGACGGGCTTCAGGTGGCGCAGACGCCTCGGCTGCCTACTCCAGCTGACATGGTCACTTTGGATAATCCGCCAGAGGTGTTGCCAGAGTTACCTCAGCCCACGGCCTATCGCTACGTAGTATTTGACTGGGGGCCGATTAACGTAACGCGGCGATCGCTCGATCTGGGCATTCGCATTGGCACGCTGCTGTTCACGCTGATCTACGGCACCAACCTCTACCTGCTCACCACTGCGCCCGAAGAAATTACCGTAGCTCTAGAGGCGCTGATGGCTCCTCTGCGCTGGTTTCGCCTGCCGGTGACCGAGATTGCTCTGACGGTGACGCTCTCCCTGCGGTTCATTCCTCTGGTGCTGGAGGAAGTGCAGAATTTGGTGCGATCGGTGCAGACCCGCGCCATCAACTGGAAAAAGCTGGGCTTTCGCGGCTCTGCCCAGGTGTGGCTATCGGTGATGGAACGCCTACTGCAAAATCTGCTACTGCGGGCCGAGCAGATTGCGGCAGCGATGGAAGTGCGCGGTTTCACCAGCCCCAACGAGCACCGAGTGCGCTGGTACCAGCTGGTGCTCCGGTCGTGGGACTGGTTTGCCCTGGGGCTGCTGGTGGTGTTTTGGTGGGCGCGGTGGGTCTGGGGAGGCGAGATTTGAACTGGTGGGTGCGATCGCAGCCCCTAGGGCACCGCACCGGCAGCGACATCTTCCAGGCCCTCTACGGCGATCTGTTGCGGCAGCCCCCTACCTCTGCCACCTTAGTTGCCCTGCTAGAGAGTCCCTACCCCTTAACCGCTGCGGCCCAGCCCCACGCTATTCACAGCCGCTACTCCATCTGTGCTGGGCCACCTTCCCCCACCGAAGCGCCCCAGGTATGGACGCCAGCGGTAGGGAGCATTTTGCCTATGCTGAGCGAACGTCTAGCCGAGGGAGAGCAGCTCCAGCTCTTAGGTGACGAAGCCGAGACTGCCGAGCAAACGCTGCCGTTTACGGGGGGCTGGCTGGGTTGGCTAGGCTACGATCTGGCGTGGGAAATCGAGCGGCTGCCCATAGTAAATAGTGATCTCTTACCCTTTCCGGTGGCGCTGTGGTACGAGCCAGCCACCTTTGCCGTCCTCGACCACCAGAATCAGCGACTGTGGCTAGCGGCCCCCTCTCCCACAGAGTTAGATGCGATGGAGAAGCAGTTAGAACTGTCTGCTCCAGAGACCTGTTTTGCCCTGCCAGAGGGCGATCCCCGCTCTGTAACCCTGGGCATGGCGGCGGCCGAATACCAGCAGGCTGTCCTTCAGGCGAAGCGGCATATTCAAGCGGGGGATGTGTTTCAGGTCAATCTTTCCCTCCGTTTCTCGACGGTTACCACGGCTCACAGCTGGGCGCTATACCGCCAGCTGCACCGCATCAATCCATCGCCCTTTGCCTGCTACTGGCGCACCCCCTGGGGCGATGTAATTAGCTGCTCGCCCGAGCGGCTGGTGAAGTTGCAGGATGGTCTTGCTCAGACTCGCCCCATCGCCGGTACCCGCCCTCGGGGATCAACCCCAGAACAGGATGCAGAGCTGGCTCAAACGTTGCTCAGCAACCCCAAAGAGCGAGCTGAGCACATTATGCTGGTGGATTTGGAGCGCAACGACCTGGGGCGGGTGTGCCAGTGGGGCACTGTGCAGGTGGATGAGCTGCTGACGGTAGAATACTACAGTCATGTCATGCATCTGGTGAGCAACGTGGTGGGGAAGTTAGGGAGCGATTCTCGCTTCGGGAAGCTGCGTCAACACACCGCCATCGACTTGATCCGCGCCGTCTTCCCTGGCGGCACTATCACCGGCTGCCCCAAGGTACGCTGCATGGAAATTATCGAAGACCTAGAGCCCGTTCGTCGCAGCTTGTTCTACGGCTCCTGTGGCTATCTCGATCGCCGCGGCCACCTTGACCTAAATATTCTGATCCGCACGCTATTGTTTGGGCATACTGATAGCTTATCGACGGCATCTACTGTGTGGGGGCAAGTCGGCGCGGGCATCGTGGCCGACAGTGATCCCGCAAAAGAGTGGCAAGAATCACTGCAAAAAGCCAGGGCACAACTGCTGGCACTGGGGTTGGGGTAGTTTCGCCATTCCCCGAGATAACGGTTGATCTGCTTGAGAATGCATGCAGACAGCGCACCAGGTTCTAGAATGCATGTGGCGAATTGAACAGACACAACCATCGTCCTACCGTAAGGAAGAGCCTCTCTCATACCTGAATGAGCACAGAAACCTATCTAAATCACCCCAATTTTGGCCTGCTCTTTAGAGTGTGTATAGTAGACGACGGTCAAGAACTGTACGCTACGCTATATGCCCAGCGGTTGTTTTTCTTGGTCACCAATTCCCCCGCTGAGGGGTTAGTGTTTCAACCCCTAGGTCGGAGCAACGCTCGCATGATGCTGGAAAGTCGCCTACGTATTTTGCGGCGGGCAGGTCAGCAAGCCGACTTCGATCGCCTTCAGCACACCTACAAGCAAACCTTTCAATGACCGCTGCCCCCGGTGCCCTGCCTGAGCAATTTGATCGGATTCGGCAAAGCATTCCCCCCACGGTAACCCTGATTGCGGTTACCAAGTTTTTGCCGGTAGAAACAATCCGCTCTGCCTACGACCGAGGAATCCGCCATTTTGGCGAGAGCCGGGTGCAGGAGGCGATCGCGAAACAAGCCGACCTCAGCGACCTGCCCGACATCACCTGGCATCTGATCGGTCGTCTGCAAACCAACAAAGCTCGCAAAGCCGTCGAACACTTCGACTGGATTCACTCGGTAGACAGTCTAAAATTAGCCCAGCGGCTCGATCAGGCGGCTCAAGAACTGGAGAAAGTGCCCCAGTGTTGCCTTCAGGTCAAGCTGGTACCCGACCCGCCTAAGGCTGGCCTTGATGCCGCCGAATTGCGTGGGTTGCTGCCCCAGTTTGACCAGCTCACCCACCTTAAGATTCGCGGGCTGATGACCATTCCCCCTCAGGGGTCGAGCGACGCTACGGCACGAGAGGTGTTTGCGGGGGCCAAATCCCTGGCTGACACTATTAACCAAACCAGCTTTAACCGGTTGCATATCGACCAGCTTTCCATGGGCATGTCAGGGGATTACGGGGCTGCGATCGCCTGTGGAGCCACCATGGTGCGCCTGGGCACCATACTGTTTGGCTCTCGACCGCCATCTCCCCAAATCAGCTAGGACGGGATCCGCCCATTTTCGCCCTGGGTTCCTAACTTGAACCGGTAGCAGAGACAGCGGTAGGGAACGGGTTGGGGCGATCGCTAGCGACCACTGATACCAATCATTCTTCCAGTCAAAAATCTGTGTTCTGACGCAAAACTGAAACGAGATTGAGAAAATCTTAACTAATTGTGAATCGGCTTTTCCTTTTTTTGATTTCGTGTATACTGTGGACTCAATATTCTATGTACAGGATATTAAGGCAAAACCCTAAGTCTTCCCTAGCTCAGAGAGAAGCGTCACTGATAGTGTTGTTTTTATCGCTGGGTTTTTAAGATTAGGTTTAGGCAGTCAGCAACCCTTCTAAAGGGGCTGGCTAACCCCATAACCCCAGGCTAGCCCCACTAATTTTCACAACAGCCGTTGCAAATGGAAAATTGGCGCTATCATGGCCCTCGGATAACCGGAGCATGATGTGCCCCATTGGTCGAAGGCCGCGGGGTTGGTCTACCAGAGTGATAGTCATCGTGGAGTGTAAGTTGTGAGCAACATGTTTTCTAAACTGCGGGACTTCGTTGGCCTTAACGACCCAGCAGATTACGATTACGAATACGAAGAAATGGATGGAGAGGAGTACCAGAACCTCTACCAGGAAGAAAACACCCAGCCTATTGTGCAGCCGCCCCAGCCTGAAGAAATTCGCCGGAGCCGCCCCCGCCGCGAACGAATGATGCCCACTGATGCAGGAATGACCCCGATGGCCAGCAACGTAATTGGTATGCCCGGTGCCATGAACGGCACCTCTGAAGTGGTGGTGATGGAACCCCGCTCCTTTGAGGAAATGCCCCAGGCCATTCAGGCCCTGCGGGAGCGGAAGTCGGTTGTCCTCAACCTCACCATCATGGATCCTGACCAGGCTCAGCGTGCTGTTGACTTCGTGGCAGGCGGCACCTATGCCATCGACGGGCACCAAGAGCGCATTGGCGAAAGCATCTTCCTGTTTACGCCCAACTGCGTGCAGGTGAGCACCCCCACCGAATATGAAGAAGAAGTCTTCATGGGTCAGCCTCAGGGTATGCCCATGCCTGGCCAAATGCCCCCCGCTCCAGCCTGGGGTGCCGAGGCTATGGCTCGCATGGCCTAGCGTTATCCACGCTTAAGTAACACGTGACTATCACTGCCCCCGGTCTAGTGCCGGGGGCTACCTTAGGTTATTGTCTTCACTAGCGATCGCAAACGATCGAGTCGTCGGTGAGGACTGTTATGCCTGAGGCAACATTTGGGGTTATCGGTGGCGGGATGATGGGAGAAGCTCTCATCGCCCGCCTTCTTGATCAAGGGATTTTTGCGCCTGGCGCGGTAGTAGTGAGCGACCCCCAGGCCGCGCGGCGAGAAGTCTTGCACCACACCTACGGCGTGCAGACTACCGCAGAAAACCAAGTCTTAATCGATGCCGCTGAGACAGTCTTGCTGGCGATTAAGCCCCAGATGCTGACGGCGGTGGCGGCGAATCTAGAGACCCCAAAGCGCGAGCAACCGCCACTGCTGCTGTCGATCTTGGCCGGGGTGCCCTTGGCCCGGCTTGAAAAAGAATTCTCGGGCTGGGCGGTGGTGCGGGCAATGCCGAATACGCCTGCTACGGTGGGGGCCGGGGTAACGGCCCTGGCCGCGGGGGAAGCGGTGAGTACTGCCCAGCGAGAACAAGCTCGCGCTATCTTTGCCAGCGTGGGCACCGTAGTCGAGGTGCCCGAATCGCAAATGGATGCGGTGACGGCGCTTTCAGGTTCTGGACCAGGCTACGTTGCCTTGGTGGTGGAAGCTTTGGCTGACGGTGGCGTCGCGGTGGGGCTGCCTCGGGCGATCGCACTGGAGCTGGCGATCGCCACCGTACGCGGCACCGGCGAGCTACTGCACCAGGGCGACCTCCATCCCGCTGTGCTCAAAGACCGCGTCACTAGCCCCGGCGGTACCACCATTGCGGGCATTGCGGCCCTAGAAGCAGGCGGGCTGCGATCGGCCCTGATCGCAGCCGTGCGATCGGCCTATGTGCGGTCTAAGGAACTAGGGCAGTCCTGATTAACCTTCAGACGATGCAGACATACAATTGAAGTGTTTGGGAGCGTATATAGCCACGATGCCCACGTTACTTCGCGTTGTCCCTACCGTTTCTTCTGTTACGCAGGCGATCGCGATGAGCTAGCCCACGTTCATATTGAACGCGACAGTAGTGAGGCCAAGTTTTGGCTGACTCCAGTCAGGCTTCAGTTCAATAAGGGGTTTTCGTCTAACGAGATAAATCGCCTTCAAATGTTGACCGAGGACAATCAGCAGCAGTTATTGGAGGATTGGCATGACTTCTTCAATGGTTGAAATCCTCAACATCCCTGAAATTCAGCAGGTCTCTATTTCTGCCGACCTGCTCACGGTTGATCTATCTGATGGGCGCATTATCGCTGTACCGCTGGCCTGGTATCCTCGCCTGCTCCACGGCACCTCAGCAGAACGTGACAACTGGCAATTGACCGGCAGTCAAGCAGGCATTCACTGGCCAGAACTTGATGAAGACATTAGCTTGAAGAATATTTTGCTGGGGCAACCTTCGGGCGAAAGTCAAACCTCGCTGCAACGGTGGCTCGAAAACCGCAATCTTCAAGCATGAGGCTCGCAGCATGACTAGCGCTGAATTGTGGCTGAGGGAAGAGTGTTCTTGTCGCGAATGCTAACGCTTAGCAATGCACTGTCTCAGAGATTTTCTACGATCCCATTGCTACTTCGTTAACGGTCTGTAGGGCGCGGAGAGAGCTGTCTCCAGATCGAGCCGCAACCTGCTCTGCCAGATACTCGGCGTCGCGGGCAATGCCCGAGAATCGGGCAGAACCCCAGGTATAGAGCCACGGCAGACCAAGGAAATAGAGCCCCGGCACGGCAGTAACCCCTCGGCGGTGGCCAGGATAGCCCTGACCGTCAAACACGGGTAGCTCGATCCAGCGAAAGTCGAGACCGTAGCCGATGCACCAAATTACTGAGGTGATATTGGCCTCTCGATAGTCGATGCCAGTATCCACGATTTCCGCCTCCCACACGGGCCGGTAGGGAGGGTCTATGGGTGCGTCAATGCCGTTCTTCTCGATGTAGGTGTCGATGGTGCGCTTAATGCTTTCGGCGACGGCATCGGCTTGGTCGAGATTTTCCTTGAGATCGTCGCTGAAGGTGAGCTGGGTGCCCTGAATATCCGTGAGTCGCCCATGCAGCCCCATTCCTTGTAAGGCAAAGTGGCGCAGGTCAATTTCGCGCCCGCCGCCGCGCCCGGTGACATAGTGGTTGGTCTTGTGGCGCACGGTTTCTTTTTGAGGATGGTCGTCGATCGCCAGGTCGTAGTAGCCCATTTGGTCGAGCCATTCCACCACGTCTTTGCCTCGGTAGCGTCGGGGCGATCGCGGCGCACCCCCTACGCATAGATGCACCTTGCGGCCCGCCAGATGCAGGTCTTCGGCAATCTGGCAGCCCGACTGCCCGGTGCCCACTACCAGCACGGCTCCCTCGGGCAACGACTCAGGGTTGCGATATTCTGCCGAGTGCAGTTGGACAATATCGGGAGCCAGACGCTCCGCCAGCCGAGGAATTTTGGGGGTGTGGTAGCCGCCTGTGGCCACGACCACCTGATCAGCGGTAAAGATGCCCCGGTTGGTCACCACCTCAAAGCCGCCGCCCTCGGGCTGACGCACCCGTTCTACCTTGACTCCCGTTTTGAGCGGCAGGTCGAAGTGGTTGGCGTAGCGCTCAATGTATTCCACAATGGCGTCGCGGCCCATGAAGCCCTTGGGATCGTCGCCAGGATAGGGAAAGCCGGGCAACTGGCACTGCCAGTTGGGGGTGACTAGACAGAACGAATCCCACCGCTTGGTGCGCCAGGAGTGGGCAACCTGATGCTGTTCGAAAATGATGTGGTCGATGCCTAGGCGACTGAGGCAGTAGCTCATCGACAGCCCTGCCTGGCCGCCGCCGATCACAATTACGCCGTAGTGCATAGTCATACCGTACGTCCTGAAAATGGTGTGGGAGGAGCCGAGGTTCTTTTTCGTACCCTAGGCCGTTGTTCTGGGGATGCTTGTAACCCCAGCTACCGAAAGTCTTGATCTAGCGCTAGTGGCAGGGAGGGGGTGTGCGATCGCCCTGCCCTGCCCTCGTCGCGCGTGAATTCGACCAGCTTACCTATCGAAAGTGATAGGGGTATCCCCAAGCCCAAACCCCCAAACTGGCGATTTGCCCCCGCGCCCCTGTTGATTAGGTCAGACCACCAAAGTTTGTAGTTGCTGATACGAGAGCCTCAGGCGATCGCCCGTAAGGTGCTGAGACATGCAGCCAGACATGCCGCGCTGCCAGCAACTTTGCAAGGAACTGAATCTATGCCTGAAGTAACTTTGCCAGCCCACCAGGCTGGGGATTTTTTGGTTGACTACGAAGAGAAAGTATTTCCCGATGTGCAGGCCGAACCCGGCGAAAAAGCCCTGATCACTTTCCACACGGTGGCCTTTGAAGGATCCATCGGTCTGGTGAACCTGCTCCAGGCCACTCGCTTAATCCGTAAGGGTTTTGAGACCACGGTACTGCTCTACGGCCCTGGCGTCACCCTAGGTGTGCAGCGGGGTTTCCCAAAACTAGGGGATGAAGCCTTCCCTGGCCACATGGCGATGAACAACCAAATCGTCAAGGTGATGGAGCTAGGCGGTAAAGTCTACGCCTGCCGCTTCGCCCTTCAGGCCCTCTATGGTCACGGCGAGCCTTCTCTGATCCCCGGCATTCGACCCATCAACCCCCTCGACGTGCTTGACCTCGTGCTGATGCACCGCAAAGAAGGCGCCTTTATTCTCGACACCTGGACCATGTAGAGACTCGTCAGCCTGCATCGGGTGGGCAATGCCCACCACCCCTCCTCCCACCCCCAAATCCCATGGATTACACCAAGACCATTCGAGCCGCTGCTGCGCAGATTAGCCCTGTGCTGTTCAGCTGCGACGGCACCACCGAGAAGGTGCTGGAGACGATCGCCCAGGCTGCCCAGGCCGGAGTGAAGCTAATCGTCTTTCCAGAAACCTTTATTCCCTACTACCCCTACTTCTCATTTGTGCAGCCGCCCGTTCTCATGGGTAAAGAGCACATGCGGCTGTACGAAGAGGCCGTGGTAGTGCCGGGGCCGGTGACCGATGCGGTGGGCCGGGCGGCGCGCTCCTACGGCATGGTGGTGGTGCTGGGGGTGAACGAGCGGGAGGCCGGCTCGATCTACAACACCCAGTTAATCTTTGACGCTGACGGCACCCTAGTGCTGAAGCGGCGCAAAATCACCCCTACTTACCACGAACGCATGGTCTGGGGGCAAGGGGATGGGGCCGGGCTGAAGGTGGTGGAAACAGCGGTGGGACGCGTTGGGGCGCTGGCCTGCTGGGAGCACTACAACCCCCTCGCCCGCTACGCGCTGATGACTCAGCATGAGCAGATTCACTGCGGTCAGTTTCCCGGGTCGATGGTGGGGCAGATTTTTGGCGACCAAATGGAGGTCACCATGCGCCACCACGCCCTAGAATCGGGCTGCTTTGTGGTCAACGCCACTGGCTGGCTCACGCCAGAGCAAAAGCAGCAGATTACCGCTGATGAGGGGATGCACCGCGTGCTGTCGGGGGGGTGCTACACCGCCATTATTAGCCCTGAAGGAGTGCCCCTGAGCGAGCCCATTACCGATGGGGAGGGGCTGGCGATCGCCGATCTCGACTTTTCGCTAATCACCAAACGCAAGCGCATGATGGACTCGGTAGGCCACTACGCCCGCCCCGACCTGCTGCGCCTGCGGTTAAATGCCGAACCCTGGTCGGTGGTAGAAACGCCCGGCCCGGCGGCCCAGATTTCCTCCAGCATGAACGGAGCCTCGCAGACTGCCCCAGCATTGGTAGACGAAGCAGCCGTTGGCCTACCCCCCAACAGCCTTGGTCTGCCAACCTCATAGGTCAAAATAGGCCAAAAATTTCGCAGCTCAATAGGTTTGAATGTGCTCGCTAGCCAGTTTTTAGCGGGACTGATTGACGCAGGTTTTTATTGGGTATTGAACATCAGGCCATGAACAAGCAGCGGTTGATTACAGAGTTACAAACCCACGGGCTGCGGCTGGTGGAATCTACCCCTGGAGCAGCGGGGCGGCGGGGCGGGGCAGGCCCCTCTGACCACCGCGCCATTACCATCGACGGTACTACCGTCATGGTGCCGATCTACACCGACAACGCTGCCCACTCCCCCTACACCCTCAAAGCCACCGCCGCCAGCCCTCTACATCTAGAGGCCTCGGGGGAAGCCATCACCCCTGTTGATGTGCCCAACGCGCCAAAGTTCTACGGTCTGACCACCGCCGATGGTATTCCCTACTCGAAGATTGCCCTCCTCCACGGGCGCGATGTGCTGGCAACCACGGTGCAGCAAACCTGTATGCGCTATCGCGACCCGGCTACAGCCTGCCAGTTCTGCGCTATCGAAAAGTCCCTAGACGCGGGGCGCACCATCGCGCGCAAAACGCCGCAACAGCTGGCGGAGGTAGCCGAAGCTGCCGTGCGGCTAGATGGGGTAACCAACATGATCATGACGACGGGAACGCCGAATACAAGCGATCGCGGTGCCGCCTATCTCACCGAATGCGCCGCCGCCATTCGCCAGCGAGTACCGAACTTGCCCATTCAGGCCCAGTGCGAACCGCCGGATGATTTCATCTGGTTTGAGCGTATGAAGGCAGCGGGCGTCGACAGCCTAGGCATGCACCTAGAGGCGGTGGATCCTGACGTGCGAGCCAGAATTATGCCCGGCAAAGCAGAAGTTCCTCTCACTGTCTACTTCGCGGCCTTTGAGGCGGCGGTGAACGTGTTTGGCTGGGGCCAGGTGAGCACCTACCTGCTGGCGGGCCTGGGCGACAGTTTAGAAACCTTGGTGGAAGTGAGCGATCGCCTCATCCAAATGGGCGTCTACCCCTTTGTGGTCCCCTTTGTCCCCATTGGTGAAACGCCGCTGGCCCATCATCCTTCCCCCAGCAGCGAGTTTATGTTCACGCTCTACCAGCGGGTAGGAGCGCTGCTGAAGCAGTCGGGCATGGCCTCGGCCGATATGAAGGCAGGCTGCGCCAAGTGCGGCGCTTGTTCGGCTCTGTCCACGTTTGAGGGTTAACGACTATGGCTCTCCATCGCTATAGCTTTGAACTGGCTAAAACTCCCCACGACTTAGAAGGCTACTTTGCCCTACGTCAGGCTATTTTTTGCGAAGAACAGGGGCTATTTGATCACGACGACGCCGATACCCTCGACGGTGTGGCCTATCCCATCGTCGCCATCGACCACGAGGCATCCTTGGAAAATCGCGTAGTGGGTGTGGTGCGCATTTACGAAAAATCGCCGCGGCTCTGGTACGGCGGACGGCTGGGGGTGCATCCCCACTATCGCCGGGTAGGGCGCATCGGCAAAGGATTGATTCACAAGGCAGTGACCACGGCAAATACCTGGGGCTGCGATCGCTTCCTCGCCACCGTTCAAGAGCAAAACGTCCGCTTCTTCCAACGCCTCCACTGGGACTCGCTAGAGGAAATGGTGCTGTGCGATCGCAACCACCACCTGATGGAAGCCGATCTAGCCCACTATCCCCCCGGCGATGAGATGCGGCCCGTTCTGCCTTGGTCGGTGCAGCAGGTGTCGTGAAGTGTGGATGGGTGGATGGGTGGATGCGCGCAGACTAAGAACTGGTTGAAAGCTTCCCACTAGCCACTTTGCAGAACATAAGTTTAACCCGATGATCAGTCAATCCTTTCCGTGGGGTGAAGGGCGGCGGATGTTGATTTGCGCCCCAGTAGGGGCGACGTCCCTTCGAGAAGGGGGTCTGGGGCCAGCGAAATGGCCCCAGCGGTAGATCTGGCTTTCTTCCCACTCGCCTTCGCTAGCAACACATTCCATGCCCCATCAGGTAACCTCTCCAAGCATCCCTCAAGCATTTATGTCAGACGAGCTAAAGCTATGGGAACTGGCCGCTGAACTACGGCGATCGCTCGGCATTCTCCACAAGCAAGACATCCAAACAGCAGCGGATCGCCTGGGTGCCCACGTGCGTTCCACTACCCAAGAACCTATCTTGCTGGGGGATGACTGCGCTGCCATCCCCGATGGCGACGGCTACCTGCTGCTGGCCGCCGAAGGCATGTGGCCCACCCTTGTGGAGACCGATCCCTGGTTTGCCGGTTGGTGCGCCGTAATGGTCAACGTCAGTGACATCTACGCGATGGGGGGCCGGCCGATCGCTGTAGTTGACACCATCTGGGCCCAGTCCGCAGCATCAATAGATCCCCTTTGGCAGGGCATGGTCGCTGCCTCCCAAGCCTTCAACGTGCCGATTGTGGGTGGCCACACCAGTTGCCACAGCCCCTACGAAGCTCTATCAGTCGCCATTCTGGGCCGGGCCCAGCGCCTGATCACCAGTTTCAGCGCTCAACCGGGAGATGTGCTGCTCCACGTCACCGACATGCAGGGGCACATGCATCCTCAGTACTCGTTTTGGAATGCGGCGACGGATTGCGATCGCGATCGCCTGCAAGCCAACCTAGAGCTGCTGCCCACCCTAGCCGAATCGGGCCTCTGCGACACCGGCAAAGACATCAGCATGGGCGGCATCATCGGCACCACCCTCATGCTGATGGAGACTTCGAACTGCGGGGCTGTGCTGGATTTAGGGGCGACCGCCCCACCCCCTCAAGTAGACCTGCTGCCGTGGCTACTTAGCTTCCCCAGCTACGGCTATCTGCTCAGCGTGCGCCCCGAAGCTGTAGAACAAATACAGCCCCCGTTCCACAACCAAGGATTGGTATGTGAACCCGTGGGCAAAATTACTGAAGGCCAAACCCTCACCCTCCATCTAGGCGATGCAACCTGTTGCTTCTGGGATTTCGCCACCGAACCACTTACCGGCTTTAGCGGCGGCGACCAGCCTAGATAAACCAATGACGCGCAATCTGCATAAGCTAGAAAGAGAGTATCGCTGGTTTTCCGTTGCGAGGTGTTGCCGATGACCATTGCCACCCAACTACTCACTCTCAACGAGTTTTTAGAACTCCCTGAGACCAAGCCCGCCTCAGAATTTATCAACGGCAAAATTTTTCAAAAGCCCATGCCCCAGGGAGAACACAGCCTATTACAAGGCCAGCTTTGTGAGACTATAAACCAGCAGGCCAGGCAAGCCACTGTGGCTATGGCGTTTCCAGAACTGCGCTGTACCTTTGGCAACAAATCGGTGGTGCCCGACGTGGCAGTCTTTCGATGGCTTCGCATTCCTCGCCAGCCGTCTGGGCGAATTGTCAATCGGTTTGACCTTCCCCCCGACTGGTCGATTGAAATTTTATCGCCTGAGCAAAGCCAGTCTCGGGTGCTCAGCAACTTGCTCCACTGTGCTCAGCATGGCACCGAACTCGGTTGGCTAATTGACCCTGCTGAGGAGACCGTGCTGATTGTCTGGCCCGACCAACGGGTGCAATTTCTCGAAGGAGAGGCGCGGCTGCCCACAATTGAGGGTGTTGAGCTATCGCTTACGGTTGCTGAGATTTTTAGATGATTAATCCTCTAATGGTCCCTCTTCGGGTTGCTCTGCTGACCTACGCCACCAAGCTACGCGGTAGCGTTGTGCATACGCTGGAGTTGGCAACGGCGCTGACAGAACTGGGGCATCAAGTCTGCGTTTACGCCCTCGATAAAGACGGCCAAGGCTTCGATCGAGCGATTCCAGCCAAGGTTCAGTTAGTACCTGCCAAACCGCCCCCGGCTGGCCTATCCCCTGACCAGGCTATCGACGCGCTGATTCGCCAGCGCATTCAAGAATTTGTCGATTACTTTTTGGCTTGTCCCGATCGCCACGATATCTACCACGCCCAAGACTGTATTGGTGCCAATGCCCTGGTGCAGCTGCGGCAGCAGGGCCGAGTGCCCAACGTAGTGCGTACTGTTCACCACATCGAAGACTACGCCAGCGTTTACCTTCAGCAGTGCCAAGATAAGTCGATTCGGGATCCTGATCTGTGTTTGTGCGTAAGCGATCGCTGGCACCAGGCTCTCCGAGACGAGTACGCTATCGAAGCCCCCCGAGTGCTCAACGGCGTGGATCTGCGGCGATTCTCTCCAATTCCCTCCGACCAAGAAGAGGCTCTCAAAGTTCGCTACGGCCTGAGCGGATCGCCTATCTTTCTCACCGTGGGGGGCATTGAGCCGCGCAAGAATTCTATTCGTTTGCTAGAAGCGTTTGCCCAGGTGCTCACCACCCATCCCCAGGCGCAGCTTGTCATTGCCGGTGGAGCCACCCTATTTGACTACGAACCCTACCGGCAAACGTTCTTTGCCCGGGCAAAAGATCTAGAGCAGCAGCACGGCCCATTGATGGGTCAATCCGTCCTGCTCCCAGGGGTGATTCCCGATGAAGATTTACCTGCGCTTTACCGCGCCGCCGATGTGTTTTGCTTTCCTTCGACCAAAGAGGGCTGGGGGTTGGTGGTGTTAGAGGCGATCGCCTCAGGCTTACCCGTCATCACCGCTGACCAGCCTCCGTTTACCGAATTTCTTAGCTCAAGCCAGGCTCTATTAGTCAATCCCGACTTGCCCTCTGCTATTGCCGCTGCCATGGTTGCGGCAATAGACCCTAGGACAGCAGATCAGCTCGTCCAGCATAGTCAGGCGGTGCTGCCCAACTACACCTGGGAAAAATCGGCTAGCCTGCACGTAACTCACTACCAAACCTTGATATAGCGTCGAATTTGCCACTCAAACCCCGCTCAGCAGAGAGAATTCTGACTACCATAGATGCAGGGCAGCCGCCGTTAATTAGAGCACGGTTGCCGGTCAAATTTTACAAAACTGAGTTTCTGGAACTTGTTAGGGTTCCAATCCATTTGTTCACCTCAAGAGGGTCGTCTGAGTGGCTGCTGCCATGGTCAATGCTGTTTCTACCCCTGCCCCTGCCGATACACTGCCTCCTCTAGTCGATGCTTCGCCCGATGAGGTGCAGCTCAGTTTGCCCGTCGAAGAGCCAGCCCCCGAGCCGCTAACCATTCCCCCAGCGACGCTGGCTCTGGCAGCTCAAGACGTGCGTATGGTGCTGCGCGAGCAAAATGAGCAAAGCCAAATTTTGACCACCAAGCTTAATATCTTGTTTGTGGCCAATGGGGCGCTGCTGACGAGCCTCAGCATTTCACGGTTGCTGGTGAGCGGTAGCGTGTTTAGTATCGCCGAAATTGTTGGGTTCTTGGCTAGCTTCTCGCTGCTGATGGGAGCATTTTTACCCCGTCAGGTGGCCGTTACTCCCAACCTAGAAGATCGTAAGTTTTTAGAAACCTATCTGGCCTTATCTGAGCAAGATTACCAGCTGCAAATGCTGGTCAATCTGTCTGAAACCTACAACGCCAATAAGCAACGGCTTGAAGATACTTCGCAAAGCCTTAAATATGCGGCCTACACCATCTGGAGCACAACTGTTATCATGCTGGTACATATCCTGGTAATTTACGTGGCTACCGGGTCATCTTCTGGGTTAATCTAGCGCCAGTCTAGAGACTCTGCTAGAAGCTCTGGCTCTAACGTTTTTGACCGCATTTAGCGGGAACCAGTATGAGTGATGGACAGCAAGAAACGACTCTAGAGCGGCGCGTGGCGTTGCCCGAGCCCGATGCGAGCAACATTACCGTGCTCACTGAGAGTTTGCCCAACGAGCCTGTGCTCCCCTGGCACCACTTCGATTCGCCCTGGTTAGAGCGCGATGAAGCAGCGACATCGGCTGAGAGTGATTCTGAGGCTCCTTCGGAAGATAGCGCTGATTCTGAACCCACTGAGCAGCTTACGCTGGATCTAGAGACGCTGGTAAGTGTCCTAGACAATAAGCTCAACGACGATGAGCCCAAAGACGCTGCCGCTTAGAACAAGGTACAGCCACCCTCACGTTGGTTAAGTGCTCCAAGGCAGCTAGGGTATTCAAAGGGCTCCGAGCGATCGCTATGGGCGATTGTTGAAGATTGGACAGCCGAGACGGCTATTCCACAAGAATTTCCCAGAGAATCCCAAGACGCAAATGACCAACTTTTGTGAGATGGGCCTCTGGCCTGTCATGGTTGGCACTCTTTTGGTTTACATCAGACCCAGCTGGGGTTTTTCGTTATAGGTAATCCAGTGGAGATTTAGCGTTTTAAGGATATCGACTAGCTGATCAAAGTCGGGCGGTTTAGCAATGTAGGCGTTGGCACCCAAGTCGTAGAGGCGATTGACATCGGTATATTCTCTGGATGAGGTGAGCGCCACCACGGGCAAGCGCCGGAGTTGGGGCTGTTGGCGAATCCAGGCTAATACTTCGGCCCCCGATCGCCGCGGCAGCTTGAGATCGAGCAGTACAAATACAGGCAATGGATAGGTGGCGCGATCGCTGTAGGGCGCTTCTCCGTTGAGGTACTGAAGTGCTGCATCACCGTCGCTGACCACCTGTACCAAGGTGGTGATATTAGCTTTGCGAAAGGCCCGCTGAACTAAAAAAACATCCTTAGGATTGTCTTCGACCAGTAATATGGTGTGTTCTGTGCTCATGGGAGAGGGGCAGCCGGGGGAGTGATGATTAGTTTGATTCAGGAAAAACTGGAGAAATTATTCACGCTATTCAGTATGGCAACTCAAGGCTACTAATTTAGAGATGGATCAGACCTTGCAACCAAAATCGGGCGCGCCTTACGGCTTTCCAGCAGGTAACTCTATCCAAAATCGGCTGCCCTGCCCGAGTTGGGATTCAACGCCTATTTGCCCACCCATGCGCTCTATGCCTTTGCGGGCGATCGCTAGCCCAATTCCAGTCCCTGGATAGTCTGCTTCGCTGTGCAGCCGAGCAAAGGGGCTAAAGATTTGCTGCTGGTGCTCTGACGCAATACCAATGCCATTGTCCTCCAGGTATAAACGAACGGTCGATGGCTCCCCTGCCGCTTCGTCCGGCCGGTTTTCAACCGCCCAGACTCGTACCTGGGGCTGCACACCATCGGCCACAAACTTAACCGCATTCAACAGTAAGTTGATCAAGACCTGATTGAGCATGGGGCGATTGGCTCGAACCATCGGCAGCGGTTCTTCGAGATCGATTTGAGCCTGGCGTTCTTGCAGCTCCGGCTTCAAGGTCGCTAATACATCTGTTAGAGCGACGGATAGATTGACCGGCTCTAGGGCAACTTCAACCCGTCTCATGCGGCTGTAGGCGAGTAGGTCGGTAATCAGAGTATTTAGCTGCTTGGTGTTAGCCAAAATCCGCTGCAAGCATTCTGAGTTGCTCGCATCTAAGGAAGGACCAATGTCTTCTAACAAAATTTGAGCAAAGCCTTGAATGGCTCGCAGGGGGGCACGCAAATCATGGGAGATGGAATAGGTGAACTCTTCGAGATCCTGATTTACCGCTTCCAGTTCGGCCGTTCGTTTTTGCACCCGTGCTTCTAAGGTGGCGTTGAGTTCTTGCAGGGCTACTTCACCTTGCTTGCGCTCTGTAATGTCTTCGATCAGGCCATCGATAACGGTAATGCCTTCAACCGTATTCAAGGTTGTGGTTAAAAGGGCCCAAAATTCAGTTCCATTGCTTCTGTGCAGCTGCACTTCTTGCTCCTGCTGCTGGGGGGGCGGTAAATCGATTAAAAGACTGTAGTAATGGCGAGTATCAATCAAATTGAGTTCGCTCGCTTGAGCCAGTGACTCTGCGCCCAATAACTCTAGAAAAGCACGATTTGCCTCCAGCAGGGTGCCCTCTGAATTAGAGCGAAAAATGCCGATTTTGACCTGATTCAGCAATCCCTGTAGGCGAATTTCTAACAGGGCAGCTCGTTGTTGTACTTGCCGCCGTTCTAGCGCAATTCGAACGGCAGTCGGTACGCGGATGTAGCGATTGGGTTCTTTAAGAATGTAGTCGTCGAGGCCTAGCTTCATTGCTTCGACGGCAACTTCCTCGGTGCCGGTATTGGTAAACATAACTACTGGGCAGCGGGGATAATGTTGTCTCACCGTTTCTAGAATGTCTAGTCCGGTGGTCCAGCGCAGTTGAAAGTCGGTCACCACGGCGTCGAAGTTGCCTGATTTGATGGCCCGACTAAATTCACCGGAGCTGTTAATTTGCTGAACGTCTAGCTGGTCAAATTCACGCTTTAATTCTCGCAGCACTAGGAGGCGATCGCTGCGGTTGTCGTCAATAAGAAGAATTCGGAGGGGTTGGGTCATGGGTCAAATTATGGGATGGGGGAACAGCCATTGGTAACGCAATCCAAAACCGACTGCCGCGGCCCAGTTGCGATTCCACTCCGACTTGCCCGCCCATCCGCTCTAGCCCTTTGCGCACAATGGCTAGGCCAATGCCCGTGCCGGGGTAGCTCTCGGCCCCATGCAGACGTTCAAAGACGCGGAAGACTCGCTCTTGGTGTTCGGGTGCAATGCCAATGCCGTTGTCTACGATCCACATTCGTATCCAGCGGCGCCCATTGTGATACGTTTCTTCGGCAAAAATATCTATCTGTGGTTGGGTAGTGGGCTCAACAAACTTGATTGCATTGCCGATTAAGTTGGTCACGGCTTGAATGAGGGTTGAGCGATGGGCCATGACCCCAGGCAAGGCTGCCGCAACCTCAATCTGAGCCTGCTTTTCCTGAATTTGAGCCGTTAGCTGCTTCAAAGCGTCTTCTACGACTTCAGCTAGTTTTGTGGGCTGTAGACTAATTTGAGTGCGAGTGAGACGGCTGTAGTTTAGTAAGTCGCTGATTAGTCCATTCATCTGCGCCGCATCTTCCATGATGGAAGCGATATAGTTGCGGCCCAGGTCGTCTAGCTGCTCACCGCAGTCTTCGATCAGGGCGTTGGCAAACCCATGAATGGTGCGCAGCGGCGCGCGCAAATCGTGGGAAACCGAGTAGGTAAACGCTTCTAGTTCCTGGTTGGTTTCTTCTAGCTGAGCGGTGCGATCGCTAACCCGTTGCTCTAGTAGCGCCGCATAGTTTTGAAGCTGGGTGCGAAGCCGGGTCTGCTCTAGGGCGATCGCCAGCTGGTTGGCCACCTCAAAGGCAATCTCCTGGGCTTCTTCGTCAAAGGCAGCCGGCTCAGTCGATGCCAGGTTGAGTTCGCCCACGAGGGTGTGGTCTACCCGGAGGGGCACACTTAGGCAGCTTAAAAATCCCTGGGCTCTCAACTGCACCAGTACCGGTGGGCAGGCTTCTGCGGTGGACAGATTTTGAACGTAGCGAACGCCGTTGAGCATGGTCTGCTCGAGGGCAAAGTCGGCAACGGTGAGACGAGTGCCCACCGGCAGGGCCAGTTCGCCGACCTGGCTATTGCTGGCCAAGACTTGAGCGGTTTCGGTCTCTAAGTCGAAAATAGCCACAAACGCCTGTTGGAACTTCACAACTTGGCGCATTTTGGTAAGGGCTTTGCCGATCAGAGGTCTGTCCAGCTCTGCGGCTAATATTGCTCGGTCAATGTCGTGTAGAGCCGCCAGTCGTCGAGCGCTGCGCTGGAGTGAAATGGCCGATTGTTCAGCTTCTTGAGTTCTCAATTGGGCTGTTTGCAGGGCATCTTTGTAAACCCGCGAGACCCATAAAATTTGGCGGTAGATGAAATAGGCAAGCATGGCACCGATGCCAGCTGCCAAAAGCAAACTGGTCAAAATAACGGATTGAGTCGTCGCCTGAGCCGTCTGACTGCGCTGGTTTCGCAGCCGCTCCTCCGTGGAGATAAATGCAGCGATCTGTTGCCGCATTTGATCCATGATCTGTTTTCGGCCCCTGAGATCACTTAACGGTTCTAACTCGCCCCGCTGCCGGCGGGCAATGGCAGGTAAAACCTGTTGTTCCCACCGTTGAAAGGATGCCGTCAGTTCAACAACTCGCTCAACCTGGCTCGGATTGTCTGAAACTAAAGTCTTTAACTCCTCCAGCCTGGGCTCAATTAACCGGTTAGCTTGCTCGTAAGGTTCCAAAAACTCTTGCTCGCCGGTCAGCAGATACCCCCGAAAGCCAGTTTCCATATCCAACAGCAGATTTTGAGCCGAGTTGGCTTGCGAAATCACCCTGCTTGTGTGGTCTACCCAGTCCAAGGCCGACAATAGCCGAGTGGTTTGCCAGATGGAAATACCTGACAAAAGCAGCAGTAGGACGATGGGTAGGGCGATCGCGCGGGTCAGCCTACGGCGAAACTGGGTTTGAGGAACGATAAGAATCATGCTTTTATGCTACTGCGCTCCCCAGCAGCGCCAACCTGAGGGTCAACGCGGCCCAGGTGCTGAACCTTAAAGGCGAATGTCAGGGCCAATTAAGTCGGAGAGCTTTTCTACGTCGTAGAGCAGCATCGCAATGCGCTCTAGACCGAGGCCCCAGGCGACGGTGGCTTTTTCGCCGCAGCCTAGGGGGGCGAGCATTTCTTGGCGGAATAGGCCCGAATTGCCAACTTCAATGTAGCGATCGCTGGGTGGATGATAGGCAAACACCTCCAGCGACGGCTCCGTATAGGGGTTGTAGGTAGGCTTAAACTTCAGATCCTTAAACCCTAGCCGCTCGTAGAAATAGGTCAGGTAGCCCATCAGCGTGCGCACGCTGAGCAGTTCACCCACCACCACGCCTTCGATCTGGTGGAACTCGGCTAGGTGCGTGCGATCGACGGTTTCGTTGCGAAAGACGCGATCGATGGAGAAGTATTTGCCGTCTTTGCCCTGGAGCTGGTGCAAGCGGCGGGCGGTAGAGGTCGTGGTGTGAGCCCGCAGAATGGCGCGGCTGGCTTCGGCCTCGGTCCACTGGCCGCCGTAGTTGGCTTCGTGCACCTGTTTGACTCGCTGCACTAGAGCCGGGTCATCCGGGAGGGGTAGGGTCTGGGGGTTGGCCAGATAAAAGGTGTCCTGCACCTCGCGGGCCGGGTGGTCTTGGGGGGTAAACAGGGCGTCGAAATTCCAAAAGGCCGACTCCACCATATAGCCCGACATCTCGTCGAAGCCCATGTTCAAGAAAATATCGCGGATGCGCTGAATGCACTGGGTGAGAATGGTGGGTCGTCCATAGGCGACATTGGGCACCTCGGCGTGAATGTCGTAGGGCTTGAGGTCGGCCTGCCGCCACTGGCCCGACAAAATTAGCTCGCTGGTCAGGGTCGTCACCACATCCCCCAGGTCCAGGGTTTGCAAGGCCGGGAGCACAGTGAGGCTGTAGTCTGTCTCGACCCGACTGATGATGTAACCCTGCTGCTGGAGCCATTCCAGCGAGGACGCCGCGCTGGAATCTAGATCTTTGCCCGCTGCGATCGCCTCAAACACTCCCTGCCGCTGCTGGTAGGCACCCAACACCGACGACTTCAGCACGGCCACAGTCCCTTCGCCATCGCCATCAATCAAATCGACGGCCTGCTCGCGCCGCAGGGCACCGTAGTTGAGGCTAAAGGCAGGGCCGAGCTCAGCCTGGAGCTGGGCGCGATCGCACTGGCCTGCCAGCAGCCGATCCGCCAGCAGAGACCCCGGCAGCACGCCGGCCAAATCCTCTCCTTTGGCCGTTAGCGCCCAGGTTTGCTGGGTATGCTCCTGCCACTGCACATAGCCATTTAGAGCCCCGCTGAGCAAAAAACCATTGATAAAGTTGAAGTCAAACCCGGCTTGGGCACAGAGCGATCGCAGACTCGCCACCGTTTGGTGCTGCTGCAACAGGTCGATAAACTGCCGCTGTTTGCCAGTGAGCTGAAGCAAGTCGAGCATAGCCAAGGTTGAGAAAATCTCTATCAGCCTATCAATCTTCCCCCATTCCCAAGGGCCAACATTGATGAAAAGATAGACACCACTGCCCGGATTCAAGGGATTTTTCCACTATGTCTGACGAGCCTACTCTGCCCTCCGGTCCCGGTTTCGGCTTCACGTTTCTGTATTACTTTTCTGGCACTGCTCTAGTTACAGCCCTGCTGGCGGTCAACTCTCTCGGCATTGGCTTAGACACTGGTTTGCCCAACCTATACGGCACCCTATTTGGCACGGCGGGCGGCCTCTTAGGTGCTTTCGGTAACCGCAGCACCACGTTGATCCTGCCCATCAACAGCCGCAAAACCTTCAAGCGGGAGCTAGATGCTGCCCTAGCTGAGATGGGCTACACCGAAGATGCCGAAGCCAACCTAGAGGGCATCTTGGTCTACCGCCGTCCCTTTGTGCGTCAGCTCCTCTCCGGCCGTGTCTACGTGCTGCTAAGTGACAAGCAGGCTCAGATCAGCACCCGAGCCGTGCACATGGGCGGCATCAAAAAACGCCTCGAAGCCAGCGGTATACGATAGGAGAGAGGTGAGTGTTTTGAGTGTTTAATTTTTCTGACACAACTCAAAACTCCCTACCCTCCCACTCCCTACCCTCCCACTCCCCCAATGCCCCGCAAGCAAAAATATCCCCACCTGCTCGGCTCAAAATGGACGGCCTGCCAGAAGACCGACGGCTGGCGACATTTTCAGGTGACCAACCGCAAGCAGGATGGCCAGTGGGTGTTTGCGGAGCTGGTAGCCTCCTGTGATCCCACGGTGCGGCTGTGGGTCAACGCCAAACAGCTCAAAAATCGTGCCCTCTGGCAGCCGGGGTGGCAACCCCTCAACCCGTCAGCTCCCCCGGCTGAGGAAGACTTATTTTGGTTAAACTAGAGGTTAAGAGGTGCTGACATTTGAGTTTTTGATCTGGCGAAGCACGCAGACCTGAAACGCGTTAGAGTCAGTACAGGCAAAGGTTCGCCAGAGGACAGCAGCTATGTGGCACGTGGTTTACATTATTGCGTTTGCGGTTCTGGCGATCATGGCGATCGCTAACCTAGTCAGAAACTTGATTTTGCTTGGCGGTAACGCCCGCAATCCCCAATCGCCTAGAACCTACGGTGGCCAGCAGAACGCTTCAGGCGATCGCCCCATGCCCCACCCAGAGCTGCTTGATCAAGACGGCCAGGTGATTCGCGAACCGCTGCTGGTCATGCGATCCATTTCGGTAAAAGATGCCCGTGACCAGCTCGACGCCCTCTACAACGGCACTGGCAGCCCCCTCGATGAGCCAGAAGATAGCGGTTCTGAGTCTGAGCGTTGATGCCATTCTTTAACCAACTTCCTTGAAACTAAAAAGGCTGGGTTCTGTTTTAAGAGAACCCAGCCTTTTTGATATCTGCTTGTGTTGGCTGGGGAGACTGGAGATCGGCACTGCTCTAAATGCGGCAGCGATTGGCAAGGGATTCGTCAACCGACCCAGAAGTAGAATCAGTTTCTGGATTGCCGCAGCCCTCGGCTAGACGGGCTTCACGCTCGGCCAAAATCGTCTTGAGACTGGGCCTGCCGGTAATCGCTAGACGCCAGTTAGCCCACAGACCGTAGACCCAATCGACCAGCGGGCCAAGGATTGGCCAGCGGGTAGGCGCGTAGATCCAGCCAATACCTAGAACTGCGTAGACTTGGCGAAACACATCCACATTCTGAATCACGGTGCCGTCGGCCTTCACAGCGTGGATGCGACCCATGGCCGTGGCAAAATCGATACCGCCGTTGTCTGCGGGGTTGTAGTCGTCAGCCGCAATATCGGTAAAGGCGATCAGCCCACGGCCGTTGTCTTGCTTGCGCAAAAAATTGACTTCCCGCAGACATAGGGGACAGTCGCCATCATAGAGCAGCTTGATTTTCCAAGCGATCGCATGGGGTGTTTGGGCAGAAGATGCAGCAGCAGTCGTCATAGAAATATGAGGCCAAGACAGTGCGAAGGAAGAAACTATTCCCTACACATATCTTAACAACCTAGACCTTGGTCTGCTGCGAGAACCATTAGATTTCGCGATTTAGACGGCTAAACGTCGCCAGTCTAAAGCACCCGAGCTTTTAGCAGGGTGCTGGGCAAGGTAAGCAGCTTGCGCAGAGAAGGGACGTAGGCTCGCTGAGTAAACACGTCGTAGCCGTTTTTTTCAATCACGTCCAAAATCTGGCGGTAGAGAGCTAGGGCAGCCCACACGGGCCAGCGAGCGTCTTCACTTAGCAGCCCAATGCCGCTCTCTGCTTCGGCGTAAAACCGACGGGCGCGATCGATCTGAAAGGCCATGAGGGCACGCCAGCGATCGTCTACAATACCAGCGACTAGGTCAGCTTCGGTGTAGTCAAAGGCGGCCAGATCCTTTAGGGGTAGGTAAATGCGGCCTCGGCGAGCGTCTTCGCCCACGTCGCGCAGAATGTTGGTAAGTTGGTTGGCAATGCCTAGGGCGATCGCCTGGGGAGTGGGGTCGAGCTGCTGTTGCTGGCTCCAGGGAGCAGTTTGCAGTTGGGTATCAATGCCCATCACTGTGGTCGACATCAACCCTACGGTGCCGGCTACGCGGTAGCAGTACAGCTCTAGGTCTTCGAAGGTGTCGTAGCGATTGCGGTGTAAATCCATCCGCTGGCCCGCGATCATGTCGCGAAAGGGCTGAATGTCGAGGGGAAACTGCTCCAGGGTATCTACCAGGGCGACATCCTCGTCATCCACTGGGCATCCGGCAAAAATTGACTCTAGCTGCGACTCCCACCGATCCAACGTCTTTTCGCTGGTGAACTGCGCCTGCGGCCCGTCCACGAGTTCATCGGTGCGGCGACACCAGACGTAAATAGCCCAGATGGCGCGCCGCTTGGCAGGGGCCATCAGCATGGTGCCGGTGTAAAACGTCTTGGAATATTTCGCCGTGACGCGTCGGCACACCTCGTAGGCATCCTCAACGGAGGATAGGGATTGGATGGGGGGAGAATCCGTCAGTTGCAGCATTAATGACCCAAACCTGGAGAATATAAATCTCAAACCGACTACAGGCAATTCTGCTTAACCTAGCCTCTCACAACTGCACCCAACTTTGGCAAAACAGTTGAAATCGGCCCATTCCCCGAAGCAACCCTGCCTCTGCCGTTCCTAAAGATTATATGTTGCAATCCGTAACATTTGTCCGCAAATTCCAAATGCGTGCTCTCTATTTCCAGCGTATTAAGGGCTGACTACCCATTTGAAGGCCATCCAGATAAGATAATAGACTGCGTATTAAACTGCTTGATGCCAAACCCCCGCTGTGGGTTCTCTGCGCTCCACCATGGGCTGAGCCTCGCGCAGCGATTCCTGAGGGAGTTGCAGGGCAGTAAGCAGCACCGCTTTGGGGGAAGGCGCTCTATCGGCTACCCGTTAACGGTCCCCTTTGTCTGTCTAGTTCTGTCGATTGTTGGGAGCCTTGCCCGTGCCTCAAACTAACTTTGATTTTTTGCAAGAGTCCGATCCGCTGCTGGCCAGCATTATTCAGCGCGAGCTACAGCGCCAGCGCGACCACCTAGAGCTCATCGCCAGCGAGAACTTTACCTCGTCTGCGGTGCTAGCGGCCCAGGGATCGGTATTGACCAACAAGTATGCCGAGGGGCTGCCCGGCAAGCGCTACTACGGTGGCTGCTCCTTTGTGGATGAGGCCGAGCAGTTGGCGATCGATCGCGCCAAAGAACTCTTCGGTGCCGCCCACGCCAACGTGCAGCCCCACTCCGGGGCCCAGGCTAACTTTGCCGTGTTTCTGGCCCTGCTTCAGCCCGGCGACACCATTCTGGGCATGGATCTCTCCCACGGCGGGCACCTGACCCACGGCTCGCCCGTGAACGTGTCGGGCAAGTGGTTTAATGTCGTTCAGTACGGCGTTGGCCGCGAGACCGAACAACTCGACTTTGACCAGATCCGTGAGCTGGCTCTAGAGCACCAACCCAAGCTGATCATCTGCGGCTATTCGGCGTACCCCCGCGTGATCGATTTTGAGAAGTTTCGCGCGATCGCAGACGAAGTTGGTGCTTACCTGATGGCCGACATCGCCCACATCGCTGGATTGGTGGCTGCCGGTTATCACCCCAACCCCCTGCCCCACTGTGACGTGGTGACCACCACCACCCACAAAACCCTGCGCGGCCCTCGCGGTGGCCTGATTTTGACCCGTGATGCCGAACTGGGCAAAAAGTTTGACAAGGCAGTGTTCCCCGGCAGCCAGGGCGGTCCTCTAGAGCACGTGATTGCGGCTAAGGCCGTAGCCTTTGGCGAAGCCCTCAAGCCCGAGTTTCGTGCCTATGCTGCTCAGGTAATCGCCAATGCCCAGCGCATGGCGGCTCAGCTCCAGCAGCGGGGCATCAAGGTGGTGTCTGACGGTACCGACAACCACCTGGTACTGGTCGATCTGCGCTCTATCGGCATGACCGGCAAGCGCGCCGATCAGCTGGTGAGTGAGGTCAACATTACGGCCAACAAAAACACCGTGCCCTACGACCCCGAGTCGCCTTTTGTCACCAGCGGCCTGCGCCTGGGCTCTCCGGCGATGACCACCCGCGGCATGGGCGAGACTGAGTTCACTGAGATCGCCAACATCATCGCCGATCGCCTGCTCAACCCCGAAGATGCGGCGATCGCTGAGCACTGCAAGCGTCGAGTGGCGGCATTGTGCGATCGCTTCCCCCTCTATGCCCACTTGGGCGGGCTAGTTCCAGCTCTGGTTTAAGGGTGTAATACCTTTTCGGACAAGCCTTTGACCCGCAGGTCAGGCGTTAACTCCATGCAAAACCGCAGAAAGTTAGGGTTACTCCTTAATGATCTGTCATAATTGCATGGAGTTTTTGCTTATTTGACAAGACTCGGCCTATCCTATGGACTGTTTCGGGCCAAATTACCCTTTGGCCTGATCGACCTTGGTTAAGGGCAGTCCCTAGGGCTACCCGAGGTGATTAGCGATGGCCAAAGAACTAGTTTGCTGGGGTTAGGCCTGGGCTAGGGAGGTGGCTAGCCAGGAGAGAGTTTCTCCAACCATAGAGGGGAGTGAGATGCCGTTTTATCTGTATCACGTGTTGGCCTTTGGTATCTCCGCCGCGGTGGTGCTGGGCACGACACCAATCGTGCGCCGCATCGGCCTTAAAAGTGGGCGAGTCGATCAGCCCGGCGAACGCAAGGTACACGACAAGCCCATGGTGCGGTTGGGTGGGGTGTCAATTTTTATTGGTACGCTGCTAGCCTTGCTGGTCGTATGGTCTATGGGCGGCTTTATTGATGCTGCCGGAGCCCATTTAGCCCCACCCCAAGAGTTTCAGATCTGGGGGGTGACCCTCGGCGGGTTAGCCTTCTTCTTAATTGGCCTTACCGACGACCTGTTTGGCCTCTCGCCCCTCAGCCGCCTGTTTATGCAGGCGGTGGTGGCTACCATGGCTTGGTACGTAGGCGTGAGCATCGACTTCCTCACGATTCCTTTCTACGGGCTTACCCAGCTGCCCGCCTTCATCAGCCTGCCGGTGACCATTCTGTGGCTGGTGGGCATGGCTAATGCCATCAACTGGATCGACGGCCTTGATGGCTTGGCAGCCGGGGTGTCGGGTATCGCCGCAGTTGTGATGCTGGTGGTAAGTCTCTACATGAACCAGCCCGCAGCGGCGCTAATTGCTGCCGCCCTAGCCGGTGGAGCCTTAGGCTTTTTGCGCTACAACTTCAACCCGGCCAAGATTTTCATGGGAGATGGGGGAGCCTACTTCATGGGCTTTACCCTAGCTGGGGTCGGCGTCATCGGCTTAGTTAAAACGGTGACTACCGCTGCGGTCCTGCTTCCCTACCTAATTCTGGCGGTGCCGATTCTCGATATGTCGGCCGTGATTGTCGATCGCTTGCGAGCAGGCAAATCCCCCTTTGTAGCCGACAAGCGCCACCTACACCACCGGCTGCTCCAGGCGGGGCTCTCTCATCGGGTGACGGTGCTCTTTATCTACGTGCTGACGCTGTGGGCCGGCAGTTTGGCCCTGGCGTTTGCGGGCATGCCCAGCGGCCTAGTCTATGCCCTAGCTGCCACCGCGCTACTCAGCTACACTGGCTGGCGGCTGCGGCAGCGCACCCGCTGAGGGACCGTAGGGGTAGGGGTAGGCCTGCCGCAAATTGTTGGCGCGATACACGTGAATGGTCTCGGTCACTTCGCCGCCGCGCATGATCGGTACGGCGCCTAGCGGCTCAATGCTGTCGAAGAGGGGGCGATAGCTCTCTACAATTTTGTCGTCTTGGGCAAAGCGATCGAGCGTCATATAAAGCGCATCTTGCCCCACCCATTCCTGGGGGTTAAACCAGTAGGCAAACCCCCGCGCGTCTTGGCTAAAGGCTGTCACTGGCAGATCGACTAGAGGGTGAATAGCCATGGCAAAGTAGCCCCCCAGGTAATATTCGTTGGTGAAGACAAACCCCACCTCATCGAGAGCTGCTTGGATCTCTAGGTTGCTGGCAAACTGCCGCTTGAGCTGGCTCGTGTCGATCAGTTCTGTAGATCCATCCTGCTCGACGGGTAATAGTCCACCAAACAGAGCGTAGGTGCTTGGTTTTTGCAGAACGCCCAGCTTGAGGTGGAGCAGTGCCACAAGCGACAGAGAGCCTAGAAATAGCCCCGACCCCCATAGCCAACGGCGAATGAGGCGGGGGCGATCGCGCCGCCAAACCAGCACCTGAGCGGCCAGCAAAATGGCGATGCCCCAGTAGCCAGGGGCGGGCCAAGCTGGCAGAATCTGCTGCTTGCCCCCTAGCAGGGTAAACAGCAGCATAATCGGCAGCGATAGCCACAGGACGAAACCCTGTTTGTAGTGCTCTTGGACTTCACTGTCGCCCAGGCCGGGGGAACGCCAGAACATCGTCTGCTTAGCGCTCTGTCTTGCCGCCACCCACCACAGCGGAAAGCCAATTAGGGGAAACAGATAAACATTTGACAGCAGCCAGTAGCCCACCATTTGCCCCAGGCTAAAGCCGGCGGGGGCAGTGTTGCTGTCAAACCTCATGCCCAGCTGAAAGCGAAACGAAATCCAGTCGTTCTGGCTGTTCCAGTACCACAGGGGGAAGAGGGTGAGAATGAATACACTCAGGGCAAGCAGCGTCCAGGGCGATCGCAGCGCCGCGCGGTAGGGTCGATAGGCGGCACAAAACCCCACTAGGCTAATGCCCAGCACAAAGCCGTGGTACTTGCTCAACCCCGCCAGGGCCACCGTCAGCCCCAACAGCACAATGCGCCAAGTAGGTAAGTAAGCTTTTGCCTTAGGGTCCTCAATCCGGTCGCTATAGGGAAAAAACTCCCAAGCGGCGACCAGCAGGGTGGCACTCCAAAACAAAATCAGCCCGTTGTCGGGGGAGGTGAGAATACCAAAACCAATGTTAAACAGCGGTATCAACGTGACAATGGCCACGGTCATCTGCCCTACCGCCGCTGAAAACAGCCGCGTTGCCGCCAGGTACAGCAGCCCTAAGCTGAGACAGTAGAGCAGCAGCGCCCCCAGGCGAATGGTGAAAGGTGAAATGACTCCTGTGAGCCACCAGCCTATCCCGGTTGTGACGGCCACCATCGGTGGATGGTCAAAGTAGCTCAGGCTCAGGTAGCGGCTGTAGAGGTAGTAATAAGCTTCGTCAAACCCCGGAAACAGCCAGAGCGCCACGATAGCGCGGTAGAGCAGGCCCCCTAACACTAGGGCTAGCAGCCCGGTAGCCCAGCCCGGTTTGCGATCGCCCCCGATGACAGGTTTTTGACCATCGCCCCCGGCGGGTCTATCCCCCTCGCTCCAACCTGCCATCGGGTAGCCTCCCCTAAACAACCAATGCGCGACATAATTTTAGGGATTTTGCCAATGAGCCAAACGGGCTTTTCCTGGCTTCCCTGCAATGGCCATAATGACACTATTGCGCCTCAGCCATCCCATCCCCGGCCCATTTCGCCCCTAGGACGTTTTATGACCCCAAGCCCAGCATTTCAGCCCTCCGAGACCGACAAGTTGCCCTCTGGCACCAGAAGTGCAGAGATTATCTGCGTGGGCACTGAGCTACTGCTGGGGGATATTCTCAATGGCAATGCTCAGTTTTTGGCTAAAGAGCTGGCCAGTCTAGGCATTGCCCACTACTACCAAACCGTTGTGGGTGACAACCCAGCCCGCATTCAGCAGGCGGTGACTACCGCGGCCGAGCGGTTTGCGAAACCTTCGGGTATGGAATCGCAGCTCCTGCTTTTCACGGGAGGTCTGGGCCCTACCCCCGATGACCTCACCATAGAGACGCTGGCTGACCTGTTTGGTGCCCCTTTGGTTGAACACCCTGACCTGCTAGCAGATATTGAGACGAAATTTACCGCCCGGGGCCGAACTATGCCCCCCAATAACCGCAAGCAGGCGCTGTTACCCGAGGGGGCCATGGTGCTACCCAACCCCCAGGGCACTGCCCCCGGCATCATCTGGTCGCCCCGGCCTGGCCTAACTCTAATGACCTTTCCCGGCGTGCCGCGAGAAATGCAAGCGATGTGGAAAGAGACCGCTGTACCCTATCTGCGTGCCCAGGGTTGGGTGACCACCACCATCGTCAGCCGCATGCTGCGGTTTTGGGGCATTAGTGAATCGGCTCTAGCGGAGCAGGTTGCTGCTTACCTCAGCCAAGGCAACCCGACGGTGGCCCCCTACGCCAGCAAAGGCGAAGCCAAGCTGCGCATTAGCGCGCGGGCCGACTCCACCGCTGCGGCCCTGGCCAAGATTGAGCCGGTTGAAGCGGGTATTCGGGAGCTAGTCGGCGCTGACTACTACGGTGCTGATGACGATACTTTGGCCTCGGTGGTTGGCAAACTGCTGCTAGCTCGACAGCAAACTGTAGCGGTGGCCGAATCTTGTACGGGCGGTGGCCTGGGGCAGCTCTTGACCGACGTTGCCGGCAGCTCTGCCTACTTCTATGGCGGCGTGATCGCCTACGATAACCGGGTTAAGGTCAACCTTCTAAAGGTGGATGCCGCTGTTTTGGAGGAGCAGGGAGCGGTGAGTGCGATCGTGGCGGAGCAGATGGCTCTAGGCGCTAAGGCGCTGCTGCAAACCGATTGGGCCTTGAGCATTACTGGCATTGCTGGGCCAGACGGAGGCAGCGAGACCAAACCTGTAGGCCTGGTTTATATCGGTTTAGCTACTCCCGAGGGCGAGGTGTTGACGTATAAACACGAGTTTTCTGGCTATCGGGGACGTGACTGGGTGCGCCAGCTCAGTGCTCTCTCTGCCTTAGATGCTCTACGACGCAACCTGCTGTAACGTAGGTTGATCATTTGCTTCAAATGGCTATTATGTAATTATGGATAAATGCAGCCCCCATCTGGCCTAGAGCTGGTTTTAGGTAAGAGCAACCAGGGTGGCATGTGCCAGTAAGGAGTTTGCCCTAATGGACTACATCGAAAAGGCTCTCGAAAAGCTGAGCGACTGGGTCGATAGAGTAATTGAAGCTCTATTTGGCCCTGAGCATCAGGCAGAACCTGACTTGATTCCTATTCCGGTAGAAGAACCCCGCCGTTAGGGGTGCTCTTAAAAGATTTTGACTAGAGTCTAGCGATGTTGTCGCTTGATATCATTCTTGAGTGCAGCACTTGTGACTTAGAGCGCTGTGCTCGTATGGAGAATGAGCAAGCAAATGGTATTGCTAGCGTAAACATTAATCCAAAGGGCAACGAGCATTGCTAAGGGTTCAAGTTGTTCATGGCCCCAATCTCAACATGCTGGGCTTGCGAGAACCCGAGATCTATGGTCGGCAAACCCTCGCTACCATCGAAGCATCCCTAGAGGCTGAAGCGACTACCCTAGGTGTTTCTTTAGATTTCTTTCAGTCCAACAGCGAAGGGGCGCTTGTGGACTGCATTCAGGCTGCCTTTGGTCAAAAAGACGGCATCTTAATCAATCCTGGGGCTTACACCCACACTAGCGTGGCCCTTCGAGATGCGATCGCAGCCGTTGGCCTTCCCACTGTCGAGGTGCATCTCAGCAACATTCACCAGCGCGAGGCCTTTCGCCATCATTCATATATTGCTGCGGTGGCTGTGGGTCAAATCTGCGGCTTTGGGGCTGATAGCTATCGTCTGGGCCTGCACGCGCTGGTGAAACACCTCAAAGACCGGCATCAAGTGCCCGCAGATTCTTAGTGGTTTAGACTGAGATCAGCGCTGAACCCTCCCCGAGGTTGCATGGCCAATGCCACGATTAAATTTTTGGAGACGCCAACTTCTCAAGCGTGGGTTGAGCAAGCTCTGGCCAATCTGGATGTGATTTTGCTCGACCACGCCCAGTGCGAGCGCAAGGCGGCGGGGGTGGCCATGAGCCTGATCAACCGCTATCCGTCGGATGCTGAGTTAGTGAAAGCGCTAACTGCGATCGCCCAGGAAGAACTGGCCCACTTTGCCCAAGTCAACCAGTGGCTAGAGCGTCGCCATGTTGCCTTTGGCCCCTTGCCGCCACCCCCCTATGGAGCCGCTCTGCGTCAGCAGGTACGCTCCGAAGAACCCCATCGTCAGCTCGACGTGCTGCTGGTGTCGGCTCTGATTGAAGCCCGCAGCCACGAGCGGTTAGGCTTGCTGGGCCAGCACTGCCCTGACCCCGAACTAGCCCAGTTTTACCGCAGTCTCATGGCTTCGGAGGCTCGCCACTACGGGGCCTACTGGGTGCTGGCTACTGGGCGCTTTCCCCGTGCCGAGGTAGAAGCGCGGCTAGCTGAATTGGCCGCCGCCGAAAGCGAAATTTTAGCCAGCCTGCATTCTCAACCCCGCATTCATAGCTAGAGAAGTTCGATGCCGCTAGAACACCGCAGCACCTTTGGTCCTTATCTAATTCGCAGCTGGCAGCCGAGCGATCGCGCCGCCGCCGTTGCCATCATTAGCGAGGTGCTGCAGGAATATCGCCTCACCTGTGAACCAACCGATAGCGATCGCGATGCCCTAGAAGTCGAAGACTGCTACTGGAAGACGGGCGGCGAATTCTGGGTAGTAGAGCTTGACGGTGTGATGGTTGGCACTGCTGGCTATCGTCCTACCCAGCGTGGGGATGGTGCCGTGGAGCTGCGAAAGATGTACCTGCTGCCTCAGGCGCGCGGCCAAGGGCTAGGACGTTACCTGCTCAGCACATTAGAATCTGCTATTCAGCAGCGCGGCTTTACCGATATTTGGCTAGAAACGGCCTCGGTGCTAAAGGAAGCGGTCATGCTGTACGAAGCCAGTGGTTATGAAGCGGCTAGTGGGGTGGAAACAGCTCGATGCGATCGCGTCTACCGTAAGCGCCTGCCCTCTCCGGCTAACCATCCCGTCCTATAGAAGCGTGGGTCTGAGCCTTAATGGCTAGAAATTAGCTATAATCGCCACATTAATCCTGGAATACTGGCTAAGCCGTTTTGATTGCCATCTATCCCGGCAGTTTTGACCCCATTACCTTGGGCCATTTAGACATCATTACCCGCGGCAGTCGATTGTTTGAGCGGGTGATTGTGTTGGTGTCTAGCAACCCCAACAAGGTGCCCATGTTTTCTACCGACAAGCGGATTCAGCAAATCGAGCGATCGGTGAGGCATCTCAACAATATTGACATCGACCATTACGATGGTCTCACCATCAACTATGCAAGGCAGCGCCATGCCCAGGTGTTGCTGCGGGGGTTGCGAGTGCTCTCCGATTTCGAAAAAGAGCTGCAAATGGCGCATACTAATAAGACCCTGGCCGATGATATTGAGACTCTTTTTCTGTCAACCTCTACAGAGTACAGCTTTCTTAGCAGCAGCCTGGTCAAAGAAATTGCCCGCTTTGGCGGCCCCATCGACCACCTTGTTCCCCACCATGTAGCGCGAGACATTTACCAATGCTACGCCCAGAACCCTCCCGCCTCAACGCTCAGCCCCGCACCGCCCAGTCCCGCAGTGTCGGTGCCCAAACCAATGGATTGTCTGTAGAGGCGACGGAAACAAACTCGGGCCTGCCCAACCCCGGCGACATCGACATTCAACAGGAGCTGAATAAGCTCGAAGAGCTGATTTTGGCTAGTCCCCGGGTGCCTTTTAGTGGTCGTACCCTGGTCGATGAGGATCAGCTGCTTGACCAACTCGACGCTATTCGCCTCAACCTGCCGCCGGCCTTTCGCCAAGCGGTGCAAATTTTGCAGCAGCGCAACAGCCTGCTTGCTGAATCTGAGCGCTACGCCCAAGAACTGATCGCCGCTGCTGAGCAGCAGGCGGCCCAAATACTCGATGAACTTGGCATTGTGCGCCAGGCTGAGCAAATGGCCCAACAGCTCAAAGCCCAAGCCCAGCAAGATTGCGACAGCTTGCGTACCCAGGTGATGGGTGACATTGAGCAAATGCAGATTCAAGCCCAGCGTGAGTGGGAGTCCCTGCGCCAAAAGGCCCTAGACGAGCAAGACATGATTCAGCAGGAGGCCGACGGCTACGCTGACCAGGTTCTCTCCAGCGTAGAGCAGCAGCTCTCGCAGATGTTGCGCATCATTCAGAACGGGCGCAGTCACCTTCAGCCACCGAAAGAAACATCAGTGCCAACTCCAGCCCAGCGCCCCAAATCCGGTAAGGGTTCGTCGCCCAGTGCGATGCCATCGGACCTCCGCGCCGATGCTGGGAGCGATCGCCCCTCACATCGCCCTCGTCCACCGCAAAAGCCTGACCCCTCGGCATGATCAGCTATCTCAAGGGGGTGCTGGCCGATGTGCAAAAGCCTGGTAACCACAAAATTATCGTTACCTTAGATGTCAATCAGGTGGGCTACGACATGCAGGTGCCCGCCCGCCAGCTATCGCAGCTGCCACCCCTAGGGGAAGTGGTGCAGCTCTTTAGCCACCTCTACTTTCGCGAAGACCAGGCGGTACTGTTTGGCTTTGGTCAGCGCCAAGAGCGCGACTTGTTTCGGCTGCTCATTAGCGTCAGCGGCATTGGTCCTCAGATGGCTCTGGCCCTAATCGACACCTTAGGCGAGGCCGAGCTAACCCAGGCTGTAGTTAGCGGTAACACCCGCCTGCTATCGCGTACCCCAGGGGTGGGCAACAAAACCGCCGAACGTCTGGTGCTAGAGCTTAAAACCAAGCTGCAAGACTGGCAAACTCAGTCGGGGGTGGGCTTGGTGCCCGATGCTGGACCGATACCAACCCTCTACGAGGAAGTTGAAGCCACGCTTAGCGCCCTGGGCTATAGCCAGAGCGAGATTCTCAAGGCGCTTCAAGCGGTAGGGCGTAGCTCTGCTTTGCAAAAGACGGCGGATCCAGAGAGTTGGGTGCGCGAGGCGATCGCATGGCTCAGTCAGTAATCCGCTGCTGAGACCAGATGGGTGCAGTAGCCCCTATGCTATAGTGAAAAATCCTGGCTCAAAATTATTCTTCTAGAGAAGTTGTCTGTCCCATGACTCTGTTGCAAGCGCGTAAGCAGGAACTTATTTCCGACTATCAGGTGCACGAAACTGACACCGGCTCCGCCGATCTGCAGATTGCTATGCTCACCGAACGCATCAATCAGCTGAGCGCCCACCTGCAAAAGAACAAAAAAGACTACTCGTCTCGCCGTGGCCTGCTCAAAATGATTGGTCACCGCAAGCGCCTCATGGCCTACCTGCAAAAGCAAGACTCCGAGCGCTATCGGGCGCTGATTCAAAAGCTTGGTATTCGCGGTTAGGTTTTCCGCTAAAGCCAAATTAGCTGGGTGGGTTGAGTTGAACTCAGCAAGGTTCTCTGGTAGGTAACCTGAGTTGGGTACTGCGATCGCGTTATTCGATCTTTGCCTTTAGGTAAGAACGTTGGGCTAGCACCGCTAGCCCAACGCCCATTTATTCCTGTCGCTTGTTGTAGTCCGTGTAGCGCTCTATGGCCTCTGAGTCTTCCCGAAAGCGGCTGCCCTTTGAGCCAGGTGGTAAGAGTGGTAGCAAGCCTGCCGATGAGTCACCAAAGGCTGCTAAGCCAGCCCCTACAAAGAAATTAGCCAAAAAGCCAGCTGCCGTGAATAAGACTGCTGCGGCTAAGCCAGTTGTTGCTAGCAAAAAGCCAGCTGAAGCTAAGCGGTCGAACAGTGCAACAACCGCTATTCCTCAGGTAGTGAGCGATCGCATGCTGCGCCGCATGTTGGCCTTCTCCGGCGTCCCTACAGGGCTGGGAATACTGACCTTTTTCGTTAGCTACTATCTGGTAGCAAATCAGGTAGTAGAGTTGCCCTCTTACTTTGTGCTGCTAGTGACTTTGGGCTGCTTTGGCCTGGGGGTAGTAGGCCTTACTTATGGTGTGCTGTCAGCATCTTGGGATGAAGAACGCCCCGGCACCTGGTTGGGCTTAGACGAGTTTCGAGTTAACTTTGGCCGCGTAACTGGTGCCTGGGGTGCCAAGTCAGAGCGCTAGGGCCAAGACTGGATATCCACTTGGCTCCTAAGGTTCGGCAATGTAGCCGCTAAGCCATTAGTGAAGACTGTCCAGAATGCCAGGGCTGGCACTCCCGATATTGCCTACGGTTTTCGTTCTTTGCGTTGTATTTTTGCCATAGCTCCTGACTTTTTGACAGGGCTATGTCTCACTGTCTGGCTCAGTAGACGACTTCATAATCTGCTCAATCTGCTCTTCCATCATTTTGAGTAGCTGACTTAGGGCTTCCAGCGTCCGCGCCGAAGGAGGCTCAATCGTCAGCGACTGGCGAGCTCGGTGACGAATCTCAAAAATACGTTTTTGCAGGGTTTGAGCAACCCCAAGGGCATCCTCTCCCATCTGTTTAATTTGTTGCTGCTGATAAAACTTGAGAGCGGCCCCCCGTAGGACTTGAAGGGTAGCTTCTTCGCCGTGGGCACCGGACATCAGACGCAGGCGCAGCAACACGCGTTCGCCTTTGTACAGCCGCTCAATGTCAGCCTGTTTGGGTTGGGCAGTTGGTAGCAGGGGCAAATGCGTTAGCCGCTTGAGTTCGTTGATGACGCTTTGAACCTGGTCGAGGCTCAGGTTTTTTAGGGCGGCTTGAACCACGCCGTCTCTGCTCCAAAGCACTTGGCCATGGGCGGCTCGCCGTTCTAGATAGAGACGTCCAATGCCCTCGGTTAGCACCTGATAAAGCAGCGCCTGGGTGAGTTTGGGGGGCGGTAAGCGATGTAGCTGGTTGAGCGGAACCTGGCTAAGAATTGGGTCAAGCACGAGGGCTAGGGGTTGAGACTCTAGCTCAATTCCTGGAGGTTGAGGTTGGGGCGGAGTTGGAGTAGAGGGCGGCGGCGGCAGGTCAGGAGCCGGGCGATCGCTCTGCAATTCTTTTGAGCTGTCAACAACTGGAGCTGGGCGATCGCTTCTCAGATCTTCTGGGCTGTCAACAATAAACGTGAGAAACTCATCGACCTGGTTTTGTGGCTGGGGCACTGCCTCATCTTGCGGCTGGGGCTTAGCCTTTTGCCGAGATGCGTGACTTAGATACTTGGAGAGCATTTTGCGCTGCCAGTCGGAGGCCACGGGCCACGACACTACAGAGCAGTGAATGAAGGAGACTTGCTTGCGGGCATATTCCGTAGCAACGGTGTCCGACGGGTTGACCATGCCGAGGTGCAGGCAACTCGACTCCACAGAGAGAGGAATGATCTCGTGGTAGAGACAGGCCTCAAAGGGCAAAATGCTGTCGATTAGAGAGAGCATTTGGTCCACATTGAGGCGGCTATCAATAGCCGCGCTGCCGCTTTGCACGTCAAGGGCAGAAAGGTCGTTGGATGGAGAGTGAGTGTCGGGCTCCGGCATGGGCCTGGCAAGTTAACGATCAGGATTTCCCTATGCTAGGCGTGGGGCAAGACGCGAAGGTAGATTCTTAAGATCAGCCCATTAATCTTTATGAGAGACTTTACTATTTTGCTGGATTTGCAGTCAGTTGCCCAGGTTTTGGAGAATTGGCAATAACGAAAAGGACATTTACAAGGCTTAAAACATTACTAGAAAGGACTGTTCCAGTGTTGTGGTCAGTGCTGTTGTTGGTTAACCACTGAAAGTTGGCTGCTTTGCTCGCGATCGCAATTCTTGCGGCGTCGCGTCTTTCGGTCGACGACTTTCTGTCAGCAACCCAGGCAATGCTGATGGTGTTCTCTCTATACCTAGGCTCTGCTGCTGTAGATCAACTCGAGATACTCAGGGGACTACTGAGCTAAGGCGCCTTCCCGTGCAGCGTCTGGGGTAATGACTTGGCTTGGCTCTGCATCTGGTAGGGCGATCGCCTCTGGTTCTAAAGGCTCGACATTCGTAAGAGAAGTCCCCAGCGACAGGTCGTCTGAGCTGACCTGCTCGAACTCCAAGGGCTTTTCTGGCTCAGGAGTGCTCGCCGCGTCAGCGGGGACAGCGGCCTCCGGTTCCGCCTCTGGAACAACTAAAGGCGCTTCTGAGGTATTTAGGGCGTCCGAGGCCTCGGGCGGTTCGGCCTCTGGATTGGCGGTAACCTCGGTCGCTGGAGATGCGAAACCTTCCTGAGGTGCTATAGCTGGCTGCGCATCGGGTTCTGCAACGGTAGCCTGAGGCATATAAATCGTGCTGTCGGGGAATGCCCCAGGTACAGGGGATGTAGTAGTGATTGGAACAACGGATTGGCTACCTTCTCTTACATCGGCCCAGGATGGAGGGGCGATCGCAGCTGGCTCTGCTCCCGTCTCTGCTGGGGGTGCAGCAGCAGACGGCATTAATTCTGTTCCAGGCTTTTGAACTCCACTGTCAGTAGCCTCTGCTGGTATCGGGGTCGGTGATGCCTCATCGACAGAAGGTGCACTATCGCTACTGGCAACCGATGCTGGCGGTGGGGCTGTTGCCTCGTCGTTGTCTGAGACGGCGGTTGTGGTAGCAGAACCATTGCCCCGGTTAAACAGGGCGTTAGCAAGGGAGGCTGTCTGCGGCGAGGTGCCAGTTCCCGATGGGAACGCCGCTTGAGAGAAGCGTTCGACGGTGACCTGCCATAGCGCTGCTAGTGGATCGGTGTCACTGACCTCAGCTGGGTTTGGTGCAGCGGCGATCGCCTCGTTGGTCGGTTCAATCTGGGCAACGGGGTCACTGGGAGAAGTCCACATTTGCAGTACCTCATCCACCGGCTCCGCCTCAGAGCTATCTAGAGCCACCAGGGTTTCAGGCTCGGGGGCGGGGGTTAGCACCCAGGTCTGGGGATGGAGGTCAGGATTTTGGGTCTCATAGGCGGCGATCGCCTGGGCTACGGCATTAGCTCGGCGCTGCTGGTCACGGCGAATGCCGGCTTCGGTGTTGCCCAACCCAGGGGCATTCCAGCGCCCGGTGTTGGGGTTGATATAGGAACGGGTGCGAGCCACCAAAATGGCCTCAGAACCCTCGTATCCATTCGCCTTAGCCTCAGCGAGACGCTCAACGTAACCTACCCGCCCGATGGCGGCTAGGGGCGATTGATTAGCCAGGTCCAGCCCGTTGAGGGTTTCCTCAAGGGTAAGGTTCAGGCCGTGCTTGAGGGCTCTTTGGCGCAGCACATCCCCTTGATTTTGAAGTCGGGCCAGCTGTTTTTGGTCGGCTTCTTCGGGAGTTTGAGCCCCGTGCTGGTAGGAAAACGTGCCCATGTTCCACACGCGGTTGCCGGGGTCGGTGTGGCCAAAATAGGCAGGATTGATCGCACCGTTAGGGGTGCGGGTGCCCTCAGCGCTGCCCACTGCCCTGGCCACTAGAGAATCTGAGTTGCCTTCAAATAGACCTAACAATGGGTTGGGAATGGCTTTAGGCTCAGACAATTTTGCCTGGGCCATAACCACCGCCGCCGAGGGTTCTAACCCAAAATCGAGGGCTAGCCGCTGCGTTTCCTTTGGTGGTTCAACCTTGGGTTCTGGGGCGACTGGTTCAGGAGCTGCGGCCACCATCACTGGCGCCATAGACAGCGGTGGAGCCGGTGGCAGCAGGGCAGTGGCCGATGTGCTCTCATTTAGCCCTACGGCTACCCCGCGCCGATATACCCCCGCCGGCAGCTGCTGAGGGGAGTGGTAACGCATTGGTGGATTGGCTGCCTGGGCCGGAATGGGCAGGGGCTGGTTGGCGTTGTCTACCGCAGGTGCGACGGCATCGGCAACCGGCGGCTCTACCCACTGAGGCGGCGAGAGCTCAAAGCTAAGAATGCCGTCGTCGGCCTGCACCGCAGTCGGACAAAGCAGTGCCAGCAGAGCACTAGCGGCTAGGAGAGTGAGATGTAGCTTCATGGGCAGAAGGGGGTTAAATTGCCGGGAGCAGGCTTAAGGGAGTTGATTGGAGTTCTAAAACAGCGCGGCTGGGCTTAGAACGGTAAGCGTGGCGGTGGTCGATTGAGCGATCGCTCCAGCACGCGATCGGAGGGCTCGACCATAGCCCAGGAGCCATCGGGCTGCCGTCGCAGAGTGGCAAAGTGAATGTAGCGCCCGCGCCCCATCACGTCTCCGGCTTCAATGGGTCCCAAATGGGGGCGGCTCACACCGCAGTAGCGAAACAGGTAGGCCGGTACCTCTGGGCTCGAAAAGTAAATACAGTTAAACCCCTTAGCTGCTAGTTCTACCTGGCCCGTAAAGGGAGCGCGCAGCCGAGCACCCTGCAGCCGGATCGAAATATCTCCCAGGCTGCCGGTTACTAATTGCCCAGCTACGCGATCGCCTGATTCGATCTCCCAAGCCTGCTTCAGCACAATCTGACGTGGCACCATCGGCGTCAGCCTGCCGCAACCACCTAGGCCAAGCAGCAGCAGGCCCAATCCTAGACCTAGGGCCAGTCGGCCGAGTCCAAGGGGTAGTTTGCCTGAGCGCCAGGGCTGAGAAAACCGACCTCTTGCCCAGGGGCCTAAGGGTCTCCAGCCAAATTGGCCGCTCAGCAGGGCACTATTGAAACCGAAAGCGGTAGCCAGCGTACTCGTCATTTTCGTACAGAATTACTAGCTGAACGGTCGGATCCCACGCCATGGGGTATGCTTCGCGCTCTGAAACCACCCCAGAGCGTACCTGGAGCTGAGGCAGGCTACAGTAGGGCTCGGCAACAATCTTGCGCACATTCTCTTTCGGGTCACGTTCGGGCACGACCAGCAGCTGAGCGAGCTGCTCACGACTCAACTGGGCAGTGCTCTGCACAATCTTTTCGCATCCCTCAACGCTCTGGGTACCAGCCGCCTGCAACCAGCCGCCCAGCCTCTGACCGTCGATGGCCAGTAACCCGATGGCTAACACAATGGCCCCTGCGATAAAGGGCTTGGCATTTGCCAAAGTGATTTTCTCTTTCTGGGGATGCATTGGAACCATCAGCTGCCTCCTTAAAACTCAGTGAAGAATAGAGCCAACCTCGCGCTAAAGTCGGCCGCCCACAACTAGTCCTAAAACCAGCAAAAACACCCGAATGGCTGGGCCAAAAGCTAGTTTGGGGGCCAGAGTGGCTCGGTAGAGGGCATAGGCTGTGATCGCGGTAATTGCTGCTACTGCTACTGACCAAAGCGCTGGAAAGGCGGCCAGTAGCAGATTCAAAGCCAGTCGACCAATGACTCCACCCCCCAACCACAGCACCCCGTCAACCACAGAAAGAGACGCTCCTCGCCGCGGCTGCCCCAGGGGAGCACTAGACGCAATCGGGAGCCTGGCCTGCTGAGGGGCTACAAAGCGAGCGATCGCTAACCCGATATCCCATACGGTGCGACTCAGGCGAGCAACCAGCTCAGAGGGCTCTTGACCCAGGGCGACCAAGTCAGAAGCTAGGGCACTCCACTGGCCTCGCCCCCGACGTTTAGCAGGACCGTAGGTGGTGCGCAAATGGCCAGCCAGCTGGTTGACCTCGGCTGCAATAGGATGGGCCCGAGGCCCGGGGGATGGGGTGGGGCTAACGGTACGGTAAGCCAATACGATGTTGCCTTGGCTATCCATCTCTGCCGACGCTAAAACTGCCCGATCGACGTCGAGGGAGGGAGGCGCTATAGGCTGCCCTTGAGTGTTGGTAATGGGATGAGTGCGGGTCAGGCGAGCCCGGATCAGCTGCATTTCTGCGATCGCTCGTTCCTGCTCTGACGATAGCTGGTTAATCTTGTGCGCTATAGCGTTCAGGCGTTTGAGGTAGACTTCTGCAGGCGCTGATCCAGCGGGTAAGCTGGCCGCTAGATCGGCTCCCCCTGCCTGTTCAGAGCGCCATTGCAGAGCATTAATAGCCGTAGAAAAATCTACGCTGGGGCGCGATGGCCCTCCAGGGACAGCCTGAGGCCCTCGCGCCACTGTGCTTGGCAGCGATGGTTCACTGGCCCAGTCAACCTGTACGGGGGCATCGTTTTGGCTCAGGGCGTTGACTGTGTTGGTGAGTTTGGTTTGAATGCTTTGAAAATCCATTGTCTGGTAACCGTGTGAGGAGCAGCCAAAAACCATTAACTCTGCCCATCAACTCAAGCTGGTCGGTGTAGAGCGATCGCTTATGACCGACAATCACCCAGCCAAGGGGCAGTCCCGAAAGAATTTGGTACAAGTGTACCATGTCTTTTCGAGACGCGTACTAAAAAATGTACTATATTTTTGGTTTCTAGAGAAGCTGGGCTAGGAGCGTTGGCAGTAGGTAAGCGTTGATATGGTTTGAAGCGGCAGTGCCGGGCATCCCCTTAAGAACGGGTTTCGCTTCAAAAAGCAGCCAAAATTGTGAAAATTGTCGGAAGAAACGTCGGTAACCCAGTCAGGCTCTGTAAATTGGGGACACTTGGGTGACGATTTATCACAATTGCCTTTAGTGCTTGGCCTTGGCCAATATTGGCTGCGCTGGCTTGGGGCGCGGCATTAGCCTGATTCAGGCCTGATTTCACGCTTGAGTAGAGGCATCTTTGTCGTCGCTGCCATTGCAGTACAGCTCCACAGAACTGCCCTATTAGGGCACTCTGAGCTTGGAAATTTGCCTCTGCCCATCTACCCTACGAGTTGTTGCCATGGTTAAGGCCTACGACAAAGCCCTGCGGCGTTCCTTTGCCCTCCCAGAGTTGACCAACTCCGGCTGTGTCTCCCGGCCTGAACCCCGACCGGCAGTGACCGTGCGGGCGAAATCTTGCCCTTATCACATTGTGATGGCCTGCTTTTTGGGCGGACAGGTGCTCATGCGCATTCTGCGTGGCCGAGTCAATGGCCAGCGGACCTTAGAGCAAATGGTTGCGGCAGGGCCATTCACCCTAACGCCAGTGCTGTTGACAAATGTTTTTGCTGGCATGATTTTTACCGTGCAAACCGCGCGCGAGCTGGAGCGCTTTGGAGCAATGCACGCCCTGGGTGGGGCCTTTGCTATGGCCTTCTGTCGAGAACTGGCCCCCATCTTGACGGCGGCGATTATGGCCGGGCAGGTGGGCACAGCCTACGCGGCTGAAATCGGCTGCATGAAGGTGACCGACCAGATCGATGCCCTTAAGGTGCTGCGCACAGACCCCATTGACTACCTGGTGGTGCCTCGGGTGGTGGCCTGTTGCGTGATGCTGCCAGTGCTCACGGTGCTGGGCCTCGTGTTGGGAATTGTCGGCGGAGCTGGAGTGGCCTTTTTGTTCTACGAAATGCCCGTGGAACAGTTTTTAGACTCAGTGCGATCGCTGATGGTGCTCAACGACCTGATTGCTGTCTTAATCAAATCGGTTTTGTTTGGGGCCATCGTCGCTTTGGCGGGCTGCACCTGGGGGTTGACGACCACCTGTAGCCGGTCGGTCGGTCGAGCTGCGACTTCAGCGGTGGTTACCACCTGGGTGGGGCTGTTTATGGTCGACTTCTTTTTGTCGCTGGTGTTGTTCGGCGGTGCTGGGGTGGCGCTGCACTAAGTTATTGCTAGCTAGTAGTCGCCTCAGGCTCCCTTGCCAAAACCGCAGTCCTGTAGCGACGACCGTCAGTCAAACCTGCTGGGGTGCTATTCTGCCCCGGCTGGCAGCATGTCAAAGTTAAAGTCTATGTAGGTGTGGTCAGGCATCATGGCCCCGATCAGGTTGGCCCCGTCGAGGTCAGTGTTGGTCAGGTCAGCTTCGCGCAGATCGGCTCCTTGAAGGTTGGCGTGGCTGAGGTTAGCGCCCCGCAGACAGGCCCGTTTGAGGTTGGCGCCGCGCAGGTCACTGCCACTGAGCACGGCTTCTTTGAGAACAGCACCCTGAAGATTGATGCCGGTCAGCTTGGCTCCCGAAAGCAGAGCGCGGTTGAGGTGAGCGCCAGATAAATCGGCCCGAAAGAAGTCGCTGCCGATGAGGTTGGCCCAGTTGAGTTTGCTTTTGCGTAGGAGGCTGTGGGTAAACACGCCTCCCGGCATAAAGGCCCCCGATAGATTCAGGCCCGAGAGGTTGCAGTCAATAAATTCAACGAAGGGCAGCTTCATGCCCTCCAGCGATACGTTCCGCAGATCTAAATGGTGAAACTTGAGCTGCCCACGGCTGTAATTTTGGGTGAGTAGATCAAGAGAGTAGCGCGTGTAGGAATGCATGGGAAGGCCGTGTAGAGCAGGCTAGATTGAGCGATCGCAGACAAGCAATCGTCTGGGCAATGCAAATGACCCGTGCGTCTCATCGATCGCTCAAACCCTTGCGGTGAGGGATGTTGACGCATTTACCGTGGATCTCATCCTAGACGCTTTTGCAGAGCATATAACCAAGGGACCTTTTAATATTTGTGTCCTCCTAGAGCTTCTTCGGGGACAGCTTTGCGAGGGTCAGGGGAGCGATGAGCACTGGCTTCACCGCTTGGTCAAGACTGCTACCATTTGCAGCCGTTATCTGCAATCTAATTTGACATTTTGTTACATTTGATTTATATTAATTTACATAAGCGCAATGCATCGGCATCAATTGCATCGCTGAGTTAGGTGAGCGGCGCGTTTTGCGACTGTCACCATCCCGCACTGGAGGTTTATTTATGATTGCCCTATTGATTTCTCTTTTCGTCATTGGCTGGGTCGCTGCTGCACTGATTGGCACCCAAGCTTATTTCCGAGGTGAGCAAACTAAGCCAATCCACGAGCGCAACTGGCGTTCTGATTCCTTTGATCAACTGGCTCTGTCTGTGACTGGCCAGTCCACTGATTTTGGCGATCGCGTACCCGCCTACAGCGGTGATGCCTTTTCGAGCAGCGTGATTTCTAAGTAATAGCTAGCTGCTGATTCCCATCTGCCAGCAGCAGTTGTTTCCTGTAGGACTCCTACCTCTAGAGCCGTCTCCAATCCGGGGGCGGCTTTTTGTTGCTGCTAACGTTGGGTCTAGCGAGCAGCATCGCTTTTCTAAAGAGGATTAGCTGGCCTCCCGCTCTACCACAATCACGTTTTCGGTAACCTGCTCAAACGTGTCATCGTGGCTGATCACAAACAGCTGCTCAAAGGTTTTGATGCGGCCGATCGCTTCGGCTAACCCCTGGCGGCGGGGGCGGTCCATGTTAGTAGTGGGTTCGTCGAAGAAGGCAATGTCGGCATCGGCCAGCACTTTGAGTAGAGCTAGGCGCACCGCCAGAGCTGCACACATCTGCTCGCCCCCCGATAGATTGATAAACCGCCGCTGGTTAGGCCCATCCTGTACGACAATTTCGTAGTCTCTGGTCCATTGCAGAGCTACGTTGGGGCGGTTGAGCAGATCGCGAAATAGGCGATCGGCCTGCTGGGAAACGCTGCGCAGATATTGCTCAGTAATGCGTGGCCCCGCTTCGTTATAGGCCTTACGGGCAAAATTGATAAAGCGTCTAGCCTTTTCCTGTGCCTGGAGCCGCTGCTTGGCGCTGTCGCGACGCTGGGCGATCGCCTCAAGCCCGGCAATTTGCTGGTCGATGTCGGTCAGTCGCTGACGCTGCTGGGGCAAGCTCCCCGCCAGCTGGTCAGATTCAGATTTGGTCGTGCTGTAGGTGGTTTCTAACGTGGCAGCAGCCTCGGGGTTGAACTCCGCTAGGGCAGATTGGTAGGCCTGCTCAGCATCCTGCTGCTGCTGCAACGCCTTGGCAAGGTCGGCCTCGGCCTCAGCGAGTTCGGCCTCCAGCCGGCTGTGCTGGTCAGCCAGCGGTTGGTTTTGTAGGTATAGCCTGTAGCCTGTTTGATGTTGGGCGCGATCGCGCTGCACCTGAGCCAGGCGCTGGTCTAGGTCAGCGAAGGGCTCTAGCTGACTAGTCAGCGCTTTGAGCTGTTGGTCTAGCGCCTCTAGGGCGGTGGCTTGGGCAGTGGCGGCCTGCTCCACCCGGGCTTTGTCTTGCAGAGTGCGTCCGAGAATCTGGCTTTTTTCGCGCGGTCGCCCCAGGGTCTCAAGCTCTCGCTCCAGCTTTTCTAAGGTGGTCTGTACCTGGGTATGCTGCGCCAGCTGCTGGGTGAGGATTTCTCCCTGCGCAATCAACTCAGCCTGGGCCTGCTGAATGTGCTCTAGCTGAACGGCGATGCCACCCAGCTGCGCTAACTCGGCTCGCCAGCCATAGCGCTGTTTGAGGTTGTTTTCTAGCGTGTGCAGCGTGGTCTTGAGGGCGGCCTCGTCGGTTTGATCTGCTAGGTCGCTGAGAATGGCGTCTAGGGCTGACAGCAATGATCCGTGCAGCTTGGTAGCTCCCTGGAGTGACTGCTCTAGACGGTCAAGGGTTGGGCCTGAGAGCAACGGCAGGCTCTCAGCTAACACCGCTAAATCCCTTAGCACTGCTTCAATCTCAGACTGCTGGACTTGACCCTGGCGGCGGCTGTCTGCCACCAGAGCATTAATTTCCGCTTCAAACTGGCGGGCAGCGGCCAAGCGGCTGAGCTGCTGCTGGAGGCGATCGCGCTGGTCTTCGAGGGCAGCAATGGCCTCGACCTGAGGCTGTAGAGCTAGCAGGCGATCGCGAGATTGGATTGCTTGTTGCCGCTGCTGGTCGAGCTGCTTCAGCTCCGCTTGGTACTGCTGCTGTTGGATCTGCCACCGCTGACCCTGCTCTAGCTGCTGCACCAGGTCTTGGCGCTGGGCCTCAAGCTGAGTCTGGGTAGCTATCTGGGGCCCTAGCTGGGCTAGCTCCCGCTCTGTCGCCGCAAACGATTCGAGCTGGGTTTGCCACCGAGCTAGCTCAACCTGGGCTTTGCTCTGGGCAGTTTGCAGCGTTTGGTATTCGATCTGCAAGTGCTGGCGCTGCTGCTGGGCCTGACCTAGTGCCTCCAACGCCTGCTCCGCTGCTTGATAGCCTTTGAAGGCCTGCTGATGGGTTTGACACAGGGCGATCGCCTGCTCAGCCTGCTGCACCGACTGCTGAAGCCGGACTAATGCGGTCTGCTTGACCTCAAACTGATGCACCAGCCCCTGGCGCTGAGTAGCCAAGGTTTGCACCGCCTGAGCTTGGGCCTTGAGCGCGTCCCGCTGGGTTTGCAGAGTAGCGAGTATAGTCTGCAAAGCCTTTAGACGCTGTTTGCTGATCCCAATTGCGTTGGTCAGGTGTTGCTGTCGCTGGTGCAGGTCATCCCAAAGGGTGAGCGCTTCCTCGTATTGGGCAATTTCTCGCTTAGTGGCCTCCGCCTGGTCCTCGGCGTAGCGGCGCAGGGCGTTCATCTGCTTAAAGGCCAGCTTGTAGTCTTCAACCTTGAGAATGGCATCGAACACCGCTTTGCGCTGTTCAGCAGGCTGTAAAAAGTCGGCAGTGAAGGTGCCTTGGGGCACCCCCAAGGTGCGGGCAAACAGCTGAGCTAGGTTGGTGGTGGGGCCTAACCCGAGGTGTTGGCGCAGCCAGGGAAGCACCTCATCTTTGATGCGGGTGTAGGGCAGCCGCTCATTAAGCTGAGGGTCAAATAGAGCGTAGCCCCGCTGGGTACAGCGCTGAGCATGGTACGTGCGGCCGTCGTAATTGGAGGTAAACGCCACCGTAACCTGAGCACTGCCGCTGCCGTTGCGAATCAGATCGTCTTTGCCGTAGTCGCCCTGGTAATTGAAAAGCACCCAGGCGATCGCCTCTAAAATGCTGGTCTTGCCCGCGCCATTTTCGCCGCAGATGGCATTGGTGCCCGGTTGAAACTCAAAGTAGCGATCGCGGTGGGTCTTGAAGTTTTGCAGCGCCACCGACAAAATTTGCATTGCTTGCCCCGTTCCATCGCTTTAGCCACGAAGACTAGGATAGCTTTCTTTGCTGGGGCTAGGGCTGCCCCGGTTGGCTGCGGGCGGCGGTGGAGGTAAAACACACCGGTTCTGCCTGGGTGCGCGTACACCAAATTTGAATCATCACCGATGGGTCGTCGGGCGAAACCCACCAGGCCTCAAGCTTGACTACCTGGTTGGCTGGAGGCAGACTGCTGCTTTCGCTAGCGGCGGCTGAGGTAGCAAGGGTGGCCTGAGCTGCCTCTGAATCATTGGTACGAGGGAGCGGCTTCAATTTTTGGGCCGTCTTGGCCAGGGCTGCCTGCAGCTGCGGTGCGGCCGCCCGATGCTCTTGAGGCGGTGGGCTGGGCAGGGGCGACCCTAACGGCAGCATGTTGGTGCGCACTACTCCTGTCTGGGGCGAACCCAAATGAGTGGGAATGTCTGCGTCGGTAGGGGTTGGCGGGTCGGCAAGGTTGAAGGAAGGAGTAACCGCGCTGACCCCAGGCTCCTTCGCCAGGCTAAACCCAGTCGCTGGCTGGCTGAGGTAGCTGTGGCCGTAGGCCGTCAACATGCCAGTGGCCATGCTCAGCGGAATCAGCAGTCGAACCAGGTGACGCTGACGGCCGCAGCGCTTGGTGTAGCGATCGCAGGCCTCCAAATAACGGTTAGCCAGCACCGAGAGCTGCTCGGGGTGAGTCTGCTGAAAAGCTTTTGCCTCGTTAAGGCGAGTTTTGCTCAAGAAATAGTCGGGATGGTTAGGCTGCTCCTGCTGTTGCCATTCTTGGGCTGCACCCTCAATGGTTCGCTGCTGCCTGACCCGTGGCCCCTGGATTTGCAAACATTCTTGCAGTAGCGGCCAGTTGCGAATCAATGCCTCATGGGCAATGTCAAAACAGGGAATGCTGGTGGTGGCTGGCTGAGAATTCAACAGCTCACCCGTAATGGTGAACAGACTACCGTCAGGATCCGCCGGTGCCCATCCGGGCACCGAATGGGCCGCGATATTGCACCTGGGGAACTGTGACTGGGTTTGGGCAACTACCAGCCGGGCTGCTATGAGCTTGTCTAGTACAGCGATCACGGTGGGCTCGGGCATGGCCTCGGTGACCAGCTCAGGCAAAGACACTGAACGGCGAGTCACCATGGCGCCATCGCCTAGGTCACAAAGGCTCAGAAATATGCGCTGGGCAACGGCTTGCTCAGGAGCCGTAAGGCTCTCGTACAGCTCGTTAGCCCGCTGGTTAAGCAAGTGACGAATGCCCCCGATTTTCGCGTAGGCGGCTAGGGTCAAATGCGGCGGCTTGGAGAGGGTGGGGGTGCTTTCTCGCCGCAGCCACAGCTCTTTCAGAACCAGCTGAAGCAGCGCTAAGTCGGCAGGGGCACTGACAATGTCGAGCAGTAGCGTGTAGACCAGGTTGGCGTCATAGCTTAGCCCCACCTTTTCGAGCGGGCCGACAATGGTGGCTTTGAGCTGGTTGTAGGTCATGGCCGGTATGGCCAGGCTGTGGGCCGTCACCAACGCCTGAAAGTCTGGGAACTCGTTTAGGCTCTCAAGGTAGTGGGCCCGTAGACCCAGCACTAAGTGAACCGGGACATGGGCGTTTTGCACTGCTGCTGTCAAGCAATCGATCACCAGGTGGCGATCGCGATCGGAGATTGAACCAGGCGTCAGCAGTGCTTCTATCTGATCAACAGCGAGTACCAGGCGGGCTTCTGGCCCTTGTTCCCCCATCAGGGCTTGGATCAGCTGGCAAAATCCCTCTGCTCCCTGCTGCAAAAACGATTCGGCCCGACGTAGCTGTTCTGCCCGATGCAAGCCCGTAGCACCGGGGTCAACAAAGGCGTCTGCCAGACTGGTGAGGGGCGAAGACCCCAGGGCCAAGTAGCGCAGCGTCCAGGCGGTGGTGCCTTCGCTTTTAGCTAGGCGGGGCAGCAGCCCGGCCCGCAATAGCGAGGTCTTGCCAATGCCTGATGCCCCTGTGACCACACACAGCCGAGACGACTGCACTTGCTCGACTAGGGTTTGCGTGATTTCGTCACGACCAAAGAAGAATTCGCTATGGGCAGCCTCGAAGGGGGCAATTCCCGGAAAGGGGCAAAATCCATAGCGGAGCTTTTGCAGTCTCTCCAGCAGTGGGGGCGGCGTATCTCCGGCCGGGGCAACCATGCCTGACACTCGAGTCAGCACAATCTCGCTGCCAGAGCTTTCAAACAGAGGCTGCTGTAGCTCGCCCTTGAGTTCTCGGTTAACCGTGTCCGTGAGGGAGTGGCCGTTAACAATGCCTCCCTTGATTTTGTAGGGGTTGAGGCCTGACAGTAGCGCCTGGGTGAAGACGCTGTGGTTGCTGTTGAGAGATTCGTAGGCGGCTTCATACTCGCGGGCCGCTGCCATAAAGAGGCGATCGGTGCCGGCTCGGGCACCCGGATCGGCCTCTAGCATGTTAAAAAACTCGCCGCTGTTGCAGCAGTCGAGCAGAATGACTCGTTGACGCACTGGGCTCTCTTGCAACAGTCGCCGCAGCCAGTGCAGCGACAGCCCGTAATGCCCTGCGGCCGGGTTGGCATCGCTAGTTGCTAAATAGCCTTCTTGAATGCCGGCCTGGCGTTGTAAACCGTGGCCAGAATAATAAAAAATGGCGGTTTGAGGAATGGTTTTGCCGGCTGGCTTAAATAGTTTGATGAGCGCTTCTTCAAGTAGCGCTGTGGTCACACCGCCTCGCTGACTAATCTCCGGCTTTTGATGGGTGATGGCCTCTGGAAGCCTGACTACGCGGCATTCAGCGAAGCTTTCTAAGCAGCGGGCCACTGACTCAGCATCGTGGGCTGGTGCCTGCAAAACCGGCAGGTGCTGATAGGCATTGATCCCGACAACAAGCGCATCCCTTGACATTTTCCTCGCACCCTGTTTTGGCGTTCTCTAAATTTGACTGACTAGTAAATAGAAAGGGGAACATAAAAACTTTAGCCATTACTTCAGGTGAGATTTTCAGTGACCCAGCTAATCGAGAACTGTAGAAAACTAGCTCTCAAACTGAGTGCTCACGCCTCAATAGGTTAAGTTTATCTAAGAGGCCAAAATCCTTTAAGAGGGGTTTCACCCCTACGAGAAATATTGAAGGAGCAAACTTTTTTAGGAATAAATCAATCCGTAGATCTGCGTAAACATTCGATTTTTGAGCGCCTTATAGGTTTAATCGCAACAGAGAAATCCGAAAAATATGACGTGCTTTTGTGGGTCAAATCGGCCAACTGGTAGTAGGCTTCCGTAAAATTACAGAGGTAATTTTGTACTTCCGTCATCTGGCCGAAACGAAAGTTTATTTCTTGGTTTCTAAATGCGGGTTCAGGTTTTCGCGAATTTGTTGTCTTTTGAATCGCTAGAGCGACTGTCCAAATGATGTGATTAAGCCCTTGGGATCGCCGATTTGGTGGGCGATCGCCACCAGGGTTTGACATCTCTGCGCTACCGATAGTTTAATTTGGCGGTAATACTCTATATCTAGCCCTATGTCAGAATCACGGCCTAGGGGTTCATTGGTGAAGCCTGACGTAGGGAGGCGGATCCCCATGCGATGCAGCTTGGGTAGAAAACTGGGCGCACTGAGTTTGGGGATGACGCTGGGGGAAGTTATGCACTGCCCGGTGTAGCGAACATATCTTCTGAGTGGTTATAGGAGGGCGAGAGCCTGAGGACGGTCTGCCAATTTGCTGACTTTGCTGCCGCCGTCGCCCTTGTAAATGCGTCTCGTAGAACCCGCTGATAGGTTGGAGCACCACCCCGATCTAGCGATCGCCAACCGCGTCACGCTCTCGGTGACCACCCATGACGCTAAGGTTCGACGAGCCTAGATTTTGCCCTGGCTGAGGAGATCTTTGCGCTGCACAATGGGCAATGTCAGACGCCTTTACATCCGCAACCGCCATGACCCTATCTCCGACCGGCAACCAATGGACCTCGGCCAGCCATGCCCTAGATTATCTAGCCCGGGCTGATACGATTCCGCACCGCACTGAGGGGGAGGCTGTACTGCTGGATCTGGTGCCCAAAACGGCTCGTCGTATTCTCGACCTGGGCACGGGAGATGGGCGGCTCCTGGGGCTGCTAAAAATCGATCGTCCTGAGGCCAGTTGCGTAGCGCTGGATTTTTCGCCGACTATGGTGGCGGCGGTGCGCGATCGCTTCGGCGCAGACCCCAACGTTACTATCGTTAGCCACGACCTGTCTCAGCCTTTACCCAATCTCGGTACCTTTGACGCAGTGGTCTCAAGCTTTGCTATTCACCACCTCGACCATCCCCGTAAGGCAGCCCTTTACGCAGAGATATGCCAAATTCTGGAACCCGGAGGCTGCTTTTGCAACCTAGAGCATGTGGCTTCTCCTACAGAACGGCTGCACCACCAGTTTTTATCGGCCATTGGCTATACCCCTGAAGAAGATCCCTCCAACCAACTGCTGGATGTGGAAACTCAGCTGGGCTGGCTAAGGCAGCTTGGGCTTGACGATGTTGACTGCCACTGGAAATGGCGCGAGATGGCGCTGCTAGCGGGTCTTAAGCCGCTCAAGAGGTGAACTTTAGGCCCAGCTTCCTGGCCAAGTAGTGACTAAGAACACGATCAGGCTAATCAAGGCAAGAATGCCCTGTAAAACATTGCCGACTAGCGTGCCAACCACGATGGCCAAGCCTACCTTGGCTGATTGCTTAACTCGCTGGAGCAGCTTCAGCTCACGGCGGTGCAGAAATTCGCTAATAAAAGCCCCCATAACTGTACCGACCAAAAGCCCGAGTAGGGGAATGCCTGTCGGCAAAAGAGGTAGCAACCCAAAAAGGCCAAAAAACATGCCAATAAAAGCCCCAATTTGACCCCAGTTGCTGGCCCCTACTCGCTGCGCCCCCAGCACCCCAGCCAAGTAATCGATGACAAAGCTGAGGATGAGAGCGGCGATCGCGACCCCCAATGCCCACTTGAGGCCGGCAAACCCAACCACTAGGCCCCAGATCACCATGGCCCCTACAATCAGCGTGATTCCAGGCAGGGCCGGCACTACTGCACCAATTACCCCCACCACCATGATCAGCACCAGCAACCAATATAGGGCTAGATGCCACGCCGCGGTAGTGTCGATCGCTGTGGGTACCTGCACCTGAGCAGGCAAGCTAGCGATGTTGTGACCGATCTGACTCAGGGAGTTGCTGCTGCTGTTGACTAAGCCAGCTACCCACTGGATTACTTGAGAGTAAATCCCAGAGAGGCCTTGTAGGAGCGGTGATGTAGTCGGGTCAAGGGCTGGAAAATCAGGCATAGAAAGCATCCTGGAGAAATGTTGCACCTCTAGGAGCAGGGTGCTGGAGTAATTGCCACAGTCTAAAGCGCATCATAGCCAAAACCAGGGTCACTACTAGGACGGCTGGAGGTGCGGCCATCCATACATCTATATATTTATGCTGGTGATAGCAGCGTATCGATGCCGTCGCTAGATGGAGTGGTCGGAGAGCGTTAGAGTTGGAGGACGCTTTTTCGCCTCCTTGATCTTGGAGCTTTGCCCTGTGCTGCCTAACTCTTGGCTACCCAAGCCCCTGCTGCCTACCTTTAACCCGCCAGCGCCGCTGTTGGTGATAGCCGCTATGGCCTCGACCCAGCTGGGCTCAACCTTGGCCAAGAGCTTGTTCGGTCAGGTGGGACCCTTGGGCATGGTGCTACTGCGGGTGGGGTTGTCGGCCGTGGTGTTAGTGGCTTGGTGCCGTCCCCGTTGGCGTGGGCACCGTCCGGCTGACTACCGGCTGCTAGTGGTTTTTGGGCTGTCGTTGGCGGTGATGAATGCGCTGTTTTACGGTGCGATCGCCCGGATTCCCATCGGCGTTGCGGTGGCGCTCGAGTTTTCCGGCCCGCTGGCGGTGGCGCTGCTGCACTCACGCCGCTGGCTCGACGGATTGTGGGTTGCGCTGGCGGCGGTGGGCATTGTGTTGCTATCGCCCCTCAACACCCCAGCGCTCGACAGTTGGGGGGTGGTGATGGCGCTGCTGGCCGGGGTGGCCTGGGGCAGCTATATTGTGCTGTCGGCCCGCATGGGACAGGCTTTTCGTGGTGGGGAGGGGCTGGCGCTGTCGATGGCGGTGGGTGCATTGCTGCTGCTGCCCGTCGGGATCGCAGCGGAGGGCCGACTGCTGCTGTCACCCCATATTTTGCTGCTGGGGTTGGGGGTGGCGATGCTGGCCTCGACTCTGCCCTATTCTCTAGAGATGACGGCGCTGCGCCGCATGCCGGTGAACGTGTTTGGCGTGCTGATGAGTTTAGAACCTGCGATCGCTGCCGTAATCAGCTTTTTCTGGCTCGGCGAAACCCTGAGCTCAACCATGATTGGTGCCATTGGTTTAGTCACGCTCGCCGCAGCGGGTGTGTCTTTATCCCAGCCTGCTACCAAGGCTGTTTGAGTTGAGCGTGCTGGCAAAAGCGCGCCGCTCTGCTGAACTTAATAGAGTCTTACCTGCCCTACAGCAGGAGTGATCGCCGCCGAGTTCAGGGGAATTCTGGAGTTAATCAACACGGCGGAGGCGGGGTTAACCGGTGGCAACAATCAGTGGAAAACTGCGGCAGGGATGGATCTTAATCATGGGCGTGAGTGCCCTGATGGGTTTAGTGTTCTGCGCTCCTGACTCAGCCCTAGGCAACGCTAATGTCCAGTCCGTTCTGGGCCAAACTGCTGCCGACTCCCTGCTGGCTCAGGCTCGAACAGGCTACCCCCAGCGCCAAGACGCCCAGATCAACGACTACGGCGAGGTGCTGCTACCGGCTGATGCCGCTCACCTGCGAGAGTTGTTGGAGCAGGTTAAGACAATTAATGGCATCGAAATCGTGGTGGTGACAGTGCCTTCAATCGGGGTTTACGAAACCGGGGATGATGCTATTGAAAGTTTTGCCACCAATCTTTTCAACGCCTGGGGCATTGGCGATGCCCAACGCAACGATGGGGTACTGGTGCTGTTTTCAGAGGGCGATCGCGCTGTACGCATTGAGCTAGGTAAGGGCTACAGCCGTGTCTACGACGCTCGCATGCAGACCGTAATTGATGACTACATGCTGCCGCGCTTTCGGACCTCAGCCTACAGCACGGGTTTGTACGAAGGCACTCAAGCCTTGGTCGGACAGCTGACAGGGCCACCGCCTACAGCCCTAGAGAAACTGCCCTGGGGGTGGCTGATTCTCGGCCTAGGCGGGCTCGTTTCTGGTGGGGTTGCGATCGCGGGTTATAAACTGCTGCTTAACCTGTGGCGACCCCAGTGCGAGCTATGCCAGGTGCGAATGACCAATCTGAGTGACACCGAGGCCAAAGCTCACCTAGACGCAGGGCAAATTTTAGAGCTGGAGCTGCAGTCGGTCTTTCACACCGTTGCTGAGTGCCCCCAGTGCCATAAGCACACCGCTCGTCACTTTGATAACTTAATCACTTCCTTTGAGTCCTGTCCGAGCTGTCACTATAAAACGCTAGAAGAGGTGCAGCGAACCACAGTGAAAGAGCCAACCTATTACTCGCCGGGAGAAGCGCTGGCCAAACGGCACTGCCGCCACTGCGACCATAGCGACCAAAAGACCATTACCTTAGCTCAGCTGCATCACAGCCCTAGTTCATCCTCCAGTAGCTTTAGCGGTGGCTCATCCTCTGGGGGCAGCTCGTCTTCGGGGGGTGGGTCGTCTTCGGGGGGCGGAGCCAGCGGCAAATGGTAATTGAACCCTACCTTTTGGCGGTTGACCAATTGCAAAGAAAGGCCGTTGCCTAGACAAACCGCCTGCATTCCGTGGAACACTGTTGCTACACAGGGAATGCATTCTAACGTCGGCTATGAGTCTTTGTATTAACCCAAATTGCCGTCAGCCTAACCATCCCGATAATGGGGGCAGTCCTACCTGCATGGCCTGTGGGTCGGCTCTGGTGCTCCAGGGTCGCTACCGGGTGATGCGGCTGATTAGCAGCGACAGCGGCTTTGGTCGCGTGTACGAGGCTTACGAGCGCAACGTCCCCAAAATTCTCAAGGTGCTCAAAGAGGGCTATAACACCAACGACAAAGTGGTGGAGCTGTTTCGCCGTGAGGCCCAGGTGCTGAGCCAGCTCAACCATCCGGGGGTGCCTCGGATCGAGCCTGAGGGCTATTTTCTCTACTACCCAGCCAATGGTGGCGAGCCTTCTCACTGTCTGTTGATGGAGAAGATCGAAGGCCCCAACCTGAAGCAGTGGATGGTGCAGCAGGGCAACCACCCAATCAGCGAAAAGCAGGCCATGCTGTGGCTCACCCAGCTGACCGATGTGCTCGATCTGGTGCATCAACACAACTATTTTCACCGCGACATCAAGCCCGAAAACATTATGCTGCGCCCCTCAGGGCAGCTGGTGCTGGTCGACTTTGGTGCGGCTCGCGAGATGACCCAAACCTACATGGCCAACCTGGGCGATAGCGGCATTACAACCGTGAGTTCGGCGGGCTACACGCCCCCCGAGCAGGAGCAGGGCCAGGCGGTGCCCCAGTCTGACTTTTATGCCCTGGGTCGCACGCTCATCTATTTAATGACGGCCAAGCTGCCCAACGACCCGGCGATCTACAACTCGCGTACCAATGCGTTTGCGTGGCGATCGGCAGCGCCGCAGATTTCTGCCCCTCTGGCCGATTTGATTGACAATCTAATCGCTCCAGCGGCGGCCTATCGCCCCCAAAACACCGAGGCAATTTTAGAACGTCTGGCCCAGGTGCGATCGCGCCAAGTCTCTGGCCTGCCTCGCTCGACTAACACCACCTCGGCCCCGACCTGGCCCCTAACGACCCTCAACCCCCACGAGGCCCAGACTCTCCCTGAACCCTCGCGCAGCTTTTTGCCCCCCTGGTTAGACCAACGCCCCTGGTTGCTGGCCGGCCTCACGGGGCTAGCTCTGGCGGTGCCCTTGGGCTGGTATGCGCTGAGCCGAGGGGCACTGCCCTTGGCCTTGAGTGACTCTCAAGTGACAGCACCGGCTCTCCAAAATTTGACTGTCAGCCCGGTGGCGGTCCTGACTGGACACGAGAATGATATCTACGATCTATTGCTGCTACGAGACGGCAAAACGCTGATCTCTGCCAGTGCTGACAGCACGGTTCGAATTTGGGATTTGGAGGACAACACCCTGCGTCACACCCTGACCCATGCCAATGTGGTTCAGGCGATCGCCACCACCGTCGATCAGACAACCTTAATTAGCACCGGAGACGATCGCGCCATTCGCTTTTGGTCGCTGCCCGATGGCCAACCCCTAGGACAGATTGACAATGCCCATGGCACGCCCATCCGCGCTTTGGAGGTCAGTCGCAATGGCCGCACGCTGGTGAGTGCTGACAGCGAGGGGAGTATTAAACTGTGGCCTTTGACCAACGCTGCCGGATCCCTAAATTTATCCGGCATGTCGGTGGCTGGTCCTAGCCACACTCTTCAGGCCGATGGCACCCTCAACGATCTGTTGTTCACCCGCGATAACACCATGCTGATCAGCGGCGGTAAAAGCCTCCAGCTTTGGGATTGGGCCAGTTTAAGGGATGGCGCCACGGGTGCGGCTAGTTTGCCCACCACCCTAGAAGGGCATACCAGCTTTGTCAACCGCATTGAAATTACCGACGATGATCAAACCCTAGTGAGTGCCTCAGCCGATCAAAATGTGCTGCTTTGGGATATGGCGACAAAATCCCAAAGCGCAGCGTTGGAAGGTCACCAAGGTTACGTCAACACCCTGCGTCTAGAGGGGCCTCAGCTCTGGAGCGCTGACGCTGACAAAACGATTTTGGTGTGGGATTTGCAGCAAAAGGCTCCGATTCAACGGATTACCGGCTTTGAAACCGATATTTGGCGCTTTGCGGTGCAGCCCAACGGCCAAATTATTACCATTGGCGGCACCCAGCCCTACATTCGGCTCTGGCGTTTAGATCAGCCCCCTGAGCCCTAGCTCTTGGCCACAGTCAAGACTTTGCGGTGGTTAATGTCAAAGCGATCGCCGTGGGCCAGCAGGTGCAGCCGCAGCCCGTGGATGCTGAGCGGGTCGGAGGCGGTAATGTCGGGCTCGTTGGTGTGGGTCATATCGCTGGGGTCGACCACGGCAATCACCCCTTTGCCAATCACTCGAAAGCTACCGTCGCTCTCAAACAGAGCACAGGTGTCTTCGTCAATGCCCAACCCGAGACGGTTGGGCTGCATAGCCATGGCGCTCATTAGCCGGGCCATGCGGTTGCGGTTGTGAAAGTGCTGGTCAACAATCACCTCGGGCACAAAGCCTAGACCGATCGCCATATCCACCAGCGACCGATTGGGCGACTCACCGCTGCCGCCCCCGGCGATCATGTGGTGGCCCATGACAGCAGCCCCGGCGCTGGTGCCGCCAAGGGTAATTTCGCCCAGCTGCGCCCGCTGCCGCACCAGGTTAATTAAGGGAGTGTCGGCCAGTAGGCCGCAGAGGCGCACCTGGTCGCCGCCAGTGATAAAGACACCAGTGCAGGGTTCGACGATGGTTTCCCAGTCGGGGTCTTCGCCCTGGGCGCGATCGCGAATGTCCATCACCACCGTCTTGGGAGCGCCCATTTCGGCAAAAATCTCTTGATAGCGACCCGAGATTGCTACCGGATCCCGCGAAGCGCAAGGAATGATACCAATGCAGGCCGCCGTCCCCCCAGACCGCTCGAAAAAGGTGTGCAAAATCTCTTTGCCGTGAACTTTATCTTCTGCGCCACCAATGGCCAGAATCGCATGGTGCTTGACGGGAGACATGGGCCGCTCAACAAAGGGACGAAAATTGCTACCTAGACTCAATTACTGCATGATAGAGAGCGTTATATACCAAGTCCAGCTCAAGATCTGTAGTTTTCCTACCGGTAGGGCTCCACTTCTGGACTTGGATGACGTTTACTCAACCCATCAGGTCGTTAGGCCTCAGCAGTCTAGGCTATGACAACTGGCATTTCGGGGGCTTCCCATCTGAGAGTAGATGTTGTCAGCCTGTTTCCAGACTTTTTTGTATCTCCCTTAGAGTCAGGGCTGATTGGTAAAGCCCTGGCCCGCCAAATTGCAGAAGTTTATCTTACCAATCCCAGGGACTTTACAACGGACAAGCACCACCGGGTCGATGACGAACCCTATGGCGGTGGTGTAGGCATGCTGATGAAGCCAGACCCAATTTTTGCGGCTGTAGAATCGCTGCCCGTGCTGCCCCGACGCGAGGTGATTTTGCTCACCCCCCAAGGCGAGGCGATGACCCAAGACCTGTTTCGCCATCTCGTCACCCTGGATCAGCTGGTGCTGATCTGCGGCCACTACGAAGGGGTCGATGAGCGCGTCAGCCACCTGCTGACGCGAGAGGTCTCCCTGGGAGACTTTGTGCTCACCTGCGGCGAAATTCCGGCCCTGGCATTGATCAATGGCGTGGTGCGGCTGCTGCCGGGCACCGTGGGTAAAACTGACTCCCTGCGTTTTGAAAGCTTTGAGACCCCGCTGCTCGACTACCCCCAGTACACTCGCCCCGCCAGCTTTCGCGGCTGGGAGGTGCCGGAGGTGCTGCGCTCGGGTAATCACGAGGCGATCGCCCAGTGGCGCAGGCAGCAGCAGATCGAGCGCACACGGCAGCGGCGGCCCGATCTATATGAGCGGTGGGTGGAGGAGTGTGGGGAGTAGGTGGGTAGATGGGTGGATGGGTAGATGGGTAGGAGGGTGGATGGGTAGGAGGGTGAGGGGATAATCATGCAGGACGTAGGGTGCATTAGCGAAGCAATGCACCGTTTAGGAAAGCGTATTCATCCAAAGAATTTAAGAGATATAGGGACGAGAACTTATGGGGATCAGGATTGGCAACGGGTACGACATTCATCGGCTAGTGGAAGGGCGATCGCTGATTCTAGGCGGCGTTACCATCCCGCACCACCTGGGGCTGGATGGCCACAGCGATGCTGATGTGCTGACCCACGCGATCATGGATGCGCTGCTGGGAGCCCTGAGTTTGGGCGATATTGGTCTCTACTTTCCCCCCGGCGATCCTGAGTGGGCAGGGGCCGACAGCTTAAAGCTGCTAGCGCAGGTGAATGCAATGGTGCAGGAGCGGGGCTGGCAGGTGAGCAATATTGACTCAGTAGTGGTAGCCGAGCAGCCTAAGCTAAAGCCTCACATCGAGGCGATGCGATCGCGCCTAGCGGGCCAGCTAAGCCTAGCTCCCGATCAGGTAGGGGTTAAAGCGACCACTAACGAAAAACTCGGCCCCGTAGGACGCCAGGAGGGAATCGCCGCCTATGCCGTGGCGCTCTTAACAACCGCTAGCTAGGAGGCTTTCTCCCACAAGCGTTCTACAGGATGCTAAAAATTTAGCTCACGCGAGGCGGGAACCTTTTGTTTTGGCGTGGGTCAAACCACTTTGTAAAATCTTTATGGCCAGTCCGCAGTAGATGTAGATTTGACGACACAACTCTCGGCAATGGTTGTAAAAGATACTTAATCTGTTCGAGAAACCCGTAAACTTACTTTATAATATCTTCAAGTTTGACAAGGTTTTGAAGCGGAATTTGCGGTAATGGCCGTGTATCTACTGCTGAGCCTCGATCTAGGTCTGGTCTCGAAGCTAATCCAAGTGGGTTAGTAGCTGTAGGTGCTGGTTTTTGTCCCAGAGACAAAGGGGTAGGGCTCAAATGACTAACGTCATGCAATCGCTGGTGGCAACGGGCCACACCATTCGTGGAGTTTGTTATGCCAAATCTAGCTATTTAAACCAGGCGATCGCAGCACTGTCGGCCATTCCCCCCGAGCGGGTAGGTCTAAACGGCGAATACGACTACTACGGCTTGGCTAAGCGCATTAAAGCGAGCTACCACAGTCAGGTCGGGCGCGATGCTGTCAAGCAAATCACTGTCAAGCAGCGCGGCTCGGCTGTCATTCTCAGCGGCCAGGTAGACACCCTAGACTTGCTCGATCAGCTAGTTAATTTAGCGCTGCATACCGAAGGCGCAACCCACGTCGAAGTGCACGACGTGCAGGTTAACGTTCTAGAGCTAGCCCAACCAGCACGGGTGGCTTAAGCAAGCTTCAACAGACCCAGGGTTTAGGGTTTAAGGTATCTGGTTTAAGGCGGGTTATGACCCAGACGCCTTGAACCCCTGCTTACCTGTCACCTTTGGTTTGGCAGACTACCAGGTTGTTATGCCATGGGCGTTGAGCCATCGTTGACTGTCAGACGCAGGGCAGACAGCACAAGAATGACTAAGAATAGCCCCAGCCCAATGGTGCAGGCGTAGCTGATTTCGAGCTTTTGGAAGGCCTGCTCGTAGATGTAGTAGACCACGGTTTTAGAGCTGTGACGCGGACCGCCCTGGGTCATGATGTAGACCTCCTCAAAGACTTTGGTGGCGGCGATCGCCGAGATTACGCTCACCAGCACCAGGTAGGGCCGCATCAACGGCAGCGTAATATCCCAGTGGCGTCGCCAGCCGTCAGAGCCATCCAGCGCTGCCGCCTCGTACAGGTCTTGGGGAATGCCCTGGAGCCCTGCCAGATAGATCACCATGTAGTAGCCCAGCCCCTTCCACACCGTCACCACCATGACGCTAAACAGCGCCAGGGCTGGGCTGGTGAGCCAGGGAATACCGTTCTCCGTCAGTCCCAAAGATTTGAGTACTTGGTTAAACAGGCCGGTCTCGGCGTAGAGCCAGCGCCAGGCAATGCCTGCCACCACCATCGACACCACCACCGGAGAATAGTAGGCTACCCGCAGCCAGTGAATGCCCCGAAGCTGTCGGTTGACTAAGATCGCCAATCCCAGCGGCACAAAGGTCAAGATCGGCACGACTCCAGCTAGATAAATCAGGGTATTGCGTACCGTCTGCCAGAAAATTGGGTCGGTTCTCAGCCGCTGCACATTGGCCCAGCCTACCCAGGTGGGGGCCGCCGTCAGGTCAACTCCAAAGGTGGTAAAGCTCAAATAAAACGCCCGCAGCGCTGGCCAAAACACCGAGATCCCCAAGGCTACCAAGGCGGGCAGCAAAAACAGGTAGGGAATCACCTGTTGAGGGACTGTAATGCCCAGGGGCCAGATTTTGCGGGGGGCCGAACGCGGGGAGGCGGTCATAGATTGCCGACAAGCATGGAGAACTGAGTCTAACTACAGAATTACATAACCGCAGCAGCCCGATCCCATAATGGGAAAACATACTTGAAGGGTGTATGAAGAAACAGTGTTTTTAGGGGTTTAGATCGCCTTGGAGCTCGGGATTAATGAAGGTGAGGGCGTTTTATGTAGCGACTACCTTGCCACGTCGACCAGCAATATAGCGCGAAACGACACATCAAAGCCCCATCTACAGCCCTACTAAACGCCTCCATCGAGCCACCTACTGTTGTGGTGGAGGACACCAATGGCTAACGATCTACAGGCCACAAAACGCTTAGTTGAGATTATTCGGGATTTATGCTTTGCCCCTAGCCTAGACATTCTGATGACCCTGGTGGGGGTAGCTGCTCGCGAACTCACCCATGCTGACGGGGCTACTTTTGTACTCAAGGAAGGGGATCAGTGCTTCTACGCCCACGAAAACGCAGTGGCCCCCCTGTGGAAGGGGCAGCGGTTTCCGCTCTGTAGCTGTATCTGTGGCTGGGCGATTAACCACAAACAGGCCGCCATCATTGAAGACGTGTACAGCGATGCGCGGATTCCGGTAGAGGCCTATGCTCCAACCTTTGTGAAAAGCCTGACCGTGGTGCTTATGCGTCAGGACAATCCGGTGGGTGTGATCGGTGTGTACTGGGCTGAACGCCATCAACCCCTGACCGAGGAAGTTGAGCTGCTGCAAGTCTTGGCCGACACCACCGCCACTGTGCTCGATCGCCTCCTCGGTCAAGAGTTGCCAGAGGTGGAGGCGCGATCGCAGCTCGAAGTGCTTGAGCATACCAATGCCAAACTGCGGGCTGAGGTCTTGCAGCGCCACACCATCGAAGCCGAGCTAACGCGGCTTTCGCTCACCGATGGCTTAACCGGCTTGTATAACCGTCGTGGCTTTTTTCTGCTGGCCAATCCACTGTTGCGGCAGGCCCATCGTCAGCAAGAGTCAGTGACAGTCTTCTTTATTGATGTTGACTATCTCAAGCCGGTCAACGACCACTACGGCCACGAAGCAGGCGACTGGCTGATTTTGGGCGCCGCCGCCAGCCTGCACAAGACCTTCCGCGAGGGCGATATTTTGGCGCGGCTAGGGGGCAGACAATGATCTACCCTATCCCCTCTCAATGAGTGTGGGCCAAGCGGTAAGCCAGAGGGAGGGTAGCAACCTAACGTTGAATCAGCTGGTCTCCCAGGCCGATGCCGCCATGTATACCCAAAAGCAGCGCAGACGGCAGCTCAACATCGCCGAAATCAAGGCCTTTCAGCGGTGGGGCGTTTGATTACAGAGCACGGGTGTAGAAGACCAGTCGGATCCCGTCGCGGGTTGACTAGTTCAACAGCGGCGTCAGATCTAGATGCTCGCTGACCGCTTCAGTGAGTTCATTGAGAATGGCCTCGCGCTGTTCGCGGTAGTTGGGGATGCCGGTGGGCAGTGACCCCAGACCCCGCTGCTGGCGCAGACGATTGAGCCAAGCCCGCCGCCAGGGGCCGTTGTCGAAGATGCCGTGCAGGTAGGTGCCCCACAGCGACTGGCTGACATCGACTACGCCTAGACTGCGGTCCTCAAATAGAAACTCGAACTTGGTGCCCTTTTCGTCTTGCCCCTCGGAGAGGAGGAGTTGGGTGCGGCCCTGGTGCAGCTCGTAGCCCGACACCGGCAGCCCCTCCTGGGGAAATCGGGAGCTGACGGTGCGCTGGCGGGCAATCTTTTGCTGGGTAATGACTGTTCTCAGCGGGAATAGATCGAGACCGGGGAAGCGGCCTTCGTGGCCCTCAATGCCTTCGGGATCGGCTAAGAACTGCCCCATCATCTGGAAGCCGCCACAGACGCCCATCACCGTGCCCCCAGCAGCCACATAGTTTTGGATTTCTTCGGCCATGCCGGTGCGCTGCAAAATTAGCAGGTCAGCGATGGTGGTCTTGGTGCCGGGGATAATCACCGCGTCGGGGTAGCTGAGTTTTTCTTTAGGGCTGAGATAGACGACCCGCACGTTAGGCTCGGCTTCCAGCGGGTCAAAGTCGGTGAAGTTAGAGATGCGCGGCAGGCGAATGACGGCGATGGTAATGTCGGCCTGCTTTTTGCTGCCGGGGGTGCGATCGAGCAGGCTGAGGGAGTCTTCGGCAGGCAGGGCATTTTCAATCCAGGGCACGACGCCGAGGACGGGAATGCCGGTGCGCTCTTTGAGCCAGGCTAGACCGGGCTCTAACACCTCACGCTGTCCGCGAAACTTGTTGATGATGATCCCTTTTACCAGGGCGCGCTCCTCAGGATCCATCAGCTCTAGGGTGCCGATGATGTGGGCAAACACGCCACCGCGATCGATGTCGGCCACTAGCACGGTGGGGGCGTTGAGGTGCTTGGCGATGCGCATGTTGGTGAGGTCGCGATGTTTGAGGTTGACCTCCACGGGGCTACCGGCCCCTTCGCAAACCAAAAAGTCAAAGTCTTGGCTGAGGCGGGTGAGGCTTTCTTGAATGGCCTGCCAACCCTGGTCAAAGAAGTTTTCGTAGTACTGCATGGCGGTGGTGCGCCCCACGGCCCGGCCCTTGAGAATGACCTGAGAGGTCATGTCGCCCTGGGGCTTAAGCAGAATGGGGTTCATCTCAACCTGGGGAGGCACGCCTGCGGCCCAGGCCTGTACTGCCTGGGCATAACCCATTTCGCCACCGTTAGCGGTGACGTAGGAGTTGAGGGCCATGTTTTGCCCTTTGAAGGGGGCGACCCGCCAGCCCCGCCGGCTAAGAATGCGGCAAAGGGCCGTGGTAATCAATGATTTACCCACGTGGGAGGCTGTTCCCACTACCATGATTGCTCTCATGGAGCGTCTCCAAAGTTGAATGAGTTCGATGGTAGGGCCAGAGCCGGAGTAAATTTACTTGCCGAGCCGTAGCCACTGTCTATGCAGATTCTTCAGGAACAACGCAACCCATCAGGACGATATAGCCCTGCTACCAGCTGGGCGATGATAACCGGCCTAGAAGGGCCAGCGCACCCACCGGCACCATGCATTATAAAGATGATCGCCCAGGGTGGGGCGATACTGAGCCGGACTCAGGGGGGATAGGTGCTCAAACACCTGCCGCCCCATGGGGGTGAGACGAAAGCTGTCGGTGAGCCCCTGGCCGTCGACTTCGCGACGCAAGATGCCCACGGCGATCAGCCACATCATCTCGTTTTCGGCCTGGAGCTCGGCTAGATTTCGACGGCTGTAGCGGCTTTTGACCCCGGCTGGTCCACTCACCTGGCGAATGGAAATGCTCTGCAATCGCATATCCGCTAGCAGATCTAACCGAAAAGAAGAGCACCGAAAGGCGCGTTCGGCCCGCTTGAGCGATCGCCGGGGATAGCGAAGGGCAATGGCGTAATCAGACTCAACTGGGGCCATGGGTTTAGAAAATGTGACTGCCTTAAATTGTAGGTTTATTTCACCGTCAGTCGGGCGAAAAACGGCGAAGAATTCTGCCTGTCCGAATAGATCTAAGTGCAGCTCAGGATCCGTAGTTTTTACGGGAAAAACTCTACTTTTGGACCTGAATTTGGTTTAAAGGAGGATTTAGTAACAGCGGTTACTTTCTAATGGTTGAGCAATTGCTAAGCCTATTAGTGCATCAACCGTCGACTTAAGTCGCCAGTCACTCAACCAGTTCTAATAGCCAAACGGTTTCTAGGGTTCCGGCTTGCCGCCGCTGCGGTGGAGCGTCTGGTCCGAGAGAAACCGCCAGATCAGTCACTGGCCCCGCTTCAACAGCAGGGCTCACGGCATCTGGTACACGGCGGGATAAAAGCCCGGGAGGATAGCGAAGCATTGCTTGGCCATTCTCTCGGGCTGCTGTGTTTCATAACGTTTTTTCTCCTGTAGCACCTATTCACCACCCATCCGCCCATCCACCCATTTACCCCTACCCACCTATGGCCCACCCGCTAACTCCTGAAATCGAAGCGCTGAAATCCTCTTTGGAGCATAAAGGCGTCAAGTACGCCCTGGCCAGCTATGTGGATATCCACGGCATGGGCAAGGCCAAAATGGTGCCTCTGGCTCACCTGGGTCAAATGATGGCGGGTTCAGAGCTGTTTACCGGCGCGGCCCTCGATGGGGTGCCCCAGGAGATTAGCGATGAGGAAGTGGCGGCAATGCCCGACCCGGCCTCGGCTACGGTGCTGCCCTGGAAACCCGAAGTCGCCTGGTTTGCCAGTGATCTGTACCTTAAGGGACAACCCTTTGAGGCATGCTGCCGCACCATTCTCAAGCAAATGCTGGCCAAGGCAGCGGCGATGGGGTTTACCTTTAACCTGGGCATCGAGACCGAGTTTTTCATGCTCAAGGAAAACGCTGACGGTAGCTTTGGGCCGGTGAGCGATCGCGACCACCTCGCCAAACCCTGCTACGACCTACCCAGCCTGCTCGACAACGCCCCCTGGCTGAGCGAACTGGTGGAATACATGAACCAGCTCGGTTGGGATGTCTATTCCTTTGACCACGAAGACGCCAACGGCCAGTTTGAGACCGACTTTGCCTACAGCGACGCCCTGACCATGGCCGATCGCCTCACCTTCTTTCGGCTGATGGTGAAGGAGATCGCCCGCAAACACGGCTATTTCGCCAGCTTTATGCCCAAGCCCTTCGGCGATCGCACCGGTAGCGGCGCCCACTACAACATGTCTTTGGCCGATATCCAGACCGGGCAAAACCTGTTTGAAGACCCGGACGACCCACGCGGCTGCAAGCTCTCTAAGCTGGGCTACCAGTTTATTGCTGGGGTGCTGCGCCACGCCAAGGCGATCTGCGCCGTCACCTGCCCCACGGTCAACAGCTACAAGCGGCTGCTGCGCCAGGGCAGCATGTCGGGCTTTACCTGGGCCCCGGTTTACATCTGCTACGGCAACAACAACCGCACCAACATGCTGCGCATTCCCCTGGCGGGAGGCCGGGTCGAGTGCCGCGCTGCCGATATTGCCACCAACCCGTATCTGGGGGCCGCAATGATTCTCGCCGCCGGGCTAGAGGGCATTGCTGAGGGGATTGATCCCGGTGACCCCCACACCGAAAACATGTACAACTACTCCCTAGCTGACCTGCAGGCGATGGGCATCGACATGCTGCCTCGCACGCTGCAAGAGGCGATCGACGCCTTTGAGGCCGACTCGCTCAGCCAGGCCGTGATGGGGCCGCTGATGTACCAGACCTACATTGATTTTCGCCGTCGGGAATGGGAGGAGTACCACACCCACATTTCTGACTGGGAAATTAAGCGGTATCTCAAGTTTTTCTAGCGCTCGCCCCTCGCTCCAGGGTGTCCCAAACACCCACAGCTTTCCCTGTAGTTTTTGAGTCTCAAACATCCACCGCCATGAAACGACGTACCTTTTTACCCACGCTGTTTGCCTTTTTTTGCAGCCTGCTGATTACCGTTAGCTGTGCTCAAAACGCGCCCCAGGCCGATGCCCCCGCCGATGCCCCTGCGACTGCTACAGCGGGGGAACCCATAAAGCTCGGCTACAGCAGCTGGGCGGGCTGGTGGCCCTGGGCGATCGCCGAAGAAGAGGGCCTATTTGAAAAGAATGGGGCCAACGTCGAGCTGATCTGGTTTGACGGCTACCTAGAATCAATCCAATCCCTAGCCGCCGGGCAACTCGATGCCAACAGCCAAACCCTCAACGACACCATCTCCTTTGCCGGGGATGCCGTCAACGGCATGGTGGCGGTGCTGGTCAACGACAACTCCGCCGGTAACGACAAGGTAATTGGGGCTGAGGGCATCGACACCGTCGCCGATCTGGCTGGCAAAACCGTAGCCCTAGAGGAGGGCGTAGTGGGCGACTTTTTGCTCAGCCTGGCGTTGGAAGATGCTGGGCTAACCCGAGACGATGTAGAAATCAAGAATTTGGAAACCGGGGCTGCAGCCACGGCCTTTGCTGCCGAGCAGGTAGATGGCTTTGCCGGCTGGGTACCCTTCTGGGAAACGGCGCTTTCGCGCGAAGGCAGCAAAGAGCTGGCGAGCTCGGCAGATTACCCGGGCGCGATTCCTGACCTGCTGGTGGTGACCCAGAAGCTGATCGACAGCCGCCCTGACCAGGTGCAAGCCCTGGTGAATACCTGGTTCGACATTCTGGCCTTTATTGAGGAAAACCCTGAGCGGGCCAACGAGATCATGGCCAAGCGAGCCAGCGTCAGCGACACCGAGTTTGAGAAGTATACCGAGGGCACCAAAATTTTCACTCTAGATGAAAACTTAGAAGCCTTTAGCGCAGGCGGTGACGACATGAAATACATGCCCTACGCCGCTCAGAAAATGGCCGAATTCATGGTGGAGCTTAAGTTTATCCCCGAGTCCCCTGACCTAGAGGCCATTCTCGATGACCAATTTATTAAGGCCTACACCGCCAAGAAGTAGCCGTTGATGCAAGCCCCGATCGCCGTTCTGTGGATGATGGGGGCTAATGCTTTTCAGGTTTGTTGTACGTTTGGGCTAACCCCTGTGACTCCCGCTTCCCCTTCCTTTTCCACCGCGCCCACCGCCCCCCAGGGCATGAAGCCTAGTGTCTTTTGGCGACTGGCCGACGACATTCCCAAACCGATGAGCACGGCGCTAATGGTGCTCTCCATTGCGGTGCCCTTTGCTCTGTGGTGGATAGTGGCCAGCCTGGATCTGGTGAATGACAAGTTTTTGCCCTCACCGATTCAGGTGGCCCAGGCGCTGGGGCGGCTTTGGACGGATGGCTTTCTGCTGGAAGATACCGCCGCCAGCATTATGCGGGTGACCGTGGGCTTTTTGCTGGCGGCGCTGGTGTCGATCCCCATCGGCATTGCGATGGGAGCCTTTGCTAGTGTGCGATCGCTGCTCGAACCCATTGTTGGCGTGGTGCGCTACATGCCCGCCCCCGCCTTCATTCCCCTGCTGCTGATCTATCTGGGCCTGGGCGAAGCACCCAAAATCGCCCTGATCTTTATGGGCACCGTGTTCTTCAACATCCTGATGATCATGGATGCGGTGAAGTTTGTGCCCAAGGCCCTGCTCGAAACCACCTACACCCTGGGCGGGCAGCGGCGACAGGCGCTGTTTCAGGTGATTACGCCCTACGTGGTGCCCAACATTATTGACACCTTTCGCATCAACATTGCCACCTCCTGGAACCTGGTGGTGGTAGCGGAGCTGGTGGCGGCGGAAAACGGTTTGGGCAAACGGATCGTGCTGGCCCAAAAGTTTTTCAACACCGACGAAATCTTTGCCTGCCTGATCATTCTGGGCGTAATCGGCTTTGCCCTAGATTTATCGCTGCGAGGGTTGATGAAAGCCACTTGTAAATGGGCGATAGATTGAGCGCTGGCGTTCCCTCAGCTTGTGAGGTGCGCGATAGATCCCTCGAGATTCTCGCGTTCTAAGATTCACTCCGTAACCCCGTTAAAAAGGGGGCAGGGGGGATCAACCAGGGTATCCCACCTTCTCTATTCATCCTTGAGCCGACTCAATCTAGCTTTGGTGGGCACTGCCCACCCTACGGCGTACCCATCCACCCTCCTACCCATCCACCCTCCTACCCATCCACCCGCCCACCCCTACCCCCACTCCCCACCATGCACTTAGAAATCAACAACCTTAGCAAACAGTTCGACACCCGCCAGGGACCGGTGCTGGCGCTCGACGACATCAACATGCACGTAGAAACGGGCGAATTTGTCTGCGTGGTCGGAGCCTCAGGCTCCGGAAAATCTACGCTGCTGCGGCTGGTGGCAGGGCTAGATATGCCCACGGCGGGGGAAATGACGGTGGATGGCCAAGTGGTGACGGGGCCAGGATCCGATCGCGGCATGATCTTCCAGAGCTACACCCTGTACCCCTGGATGTCGGTGCAGAAAAATGTCGAATTTGGTCTCAAGCTTCAGGGCGTGGGGCCGCGGGAGCGGCGGGAGATGGCCTCCTACTATCTAGACGTGGTGGGGCTGACCAAGTTTGCGCGATCGTTGCCCAAGCAGCTCTCTGGTGGCATGAAGCAGCGGGTGGCGATCGCCCGCACCCTGGCCTCGCGGCCCAAAATTATGCTGATGGATGAGCCTTTTGGCGCGCTAGATGTGCAGACCAAGGAGACCATGCAGCAGTTCATGCTCGACCTGTGGAACCGTACCGGGGTGAGCATTTTGATGATTACCCACGATGTCGATGAGGCGGTGTTTCTCTCCCAGCGGATCTACGTGCTAACAGCGCACCCCGGCACCATTCAGCGGGAGGTGTTTGTGGACTTGCCCAGCGATCGCACCTACACCATTCGCCGCGATCGCGCTTTTCAAGACTACCGCGAAGGCATTATGGATCTGCTGCGGGGAAAGACGACGCCAGCCTTAGTGAGCTGATGGGGAGTGAACGCTGATGGTTTCCAGTCTGCCGCTGCAATGGTCGAAGACCGGCCCCCAAGGGTCCTCACCGGTTCCTCCCGACGTTCACGGGCTGCCAGAACAATTTTTACTCACCGCTGACCACTACACCAATCCTGAATGGATTCCGATAGAGCAGCGGGCGATCTTTCGTCGCACTTGGCTCTACGCGGGCGATGGCGATCGCCTTCAGTCAGGCATGGTGTGGGCCAAGTCGGTGGCGGGCGCTCCCCTGCTGCTCGTTCGAGACAACGATGGCGAGCTACGGGCCTTTTACAACCTCTGTCCCCACCGGGCCGCAATTTTGTCGCCCCAAGCGGGCATTCACCCCTGTCAAAAGCTGGTCTGCCCCTACCACGCTTGGGTGTATGACCTTTCTGGAGATTTGGTGGGTGTGCCCTCCCAAAATCAGTTTCCGGAGTCGTTTGAGAAGCAGAATTTCCCCCTGCGATCGCTGCGGCTAGAGACCTGGTCGGGCTTTATGTTTGTCTGCTTCGACGACAGTGCGCCGCCGCTAGTCGAGTTTCTCGGCAGCATCCCCGAGCACCTAGGGCAGCACCGCACCCCCGCCACCCAACCCCTGGCGGCCAAGCAATACACCGTCGCCTGCAACTGGAAGAACTACCACGACAACACCCTGTGCGACTACCACGTGGCGATCGCCCACCGCACCACCCTAAACCAAGTGCAAGGCCCCATTCGCCGCTACCAGCACCAGCTCGAAGCCTTCGTTAACCTGCTCTACACACCCACTACTGCCGACTGGCAGGCCGAAAACCCTATTTCACCGGCCCTCCAGGGCCGCAGCCGCGAGGGATTTTTTACCTACGGCATTTACCCTAACCTGCACCTGCTAGGGCTACCCAACGGTCTGTTAGCCTGGCTGCACATTGAGCCGCTCACCGTCGAGTCTTGCCAAGTTTCCCTAGACCTCTACGGCGACCCCGCATTTTGTCCACCCACCGAAACCCTGCTAGCCGAATTTGAAGCCTTTATGCAGGAAGACATGGTGCTCACCGAAAGCGTGCAGCAGGGCTACGCCAGTGGTGCCTACACCCCCGGCCCAGTGAATGGCCTAGAAACGCGAATTATCCACCAGCAAAAACTGATCTGGGACGCCCTTGTCGCCGTTGGTAGTACCGAATAACAGCACGGCTTAAGCACGGGCAAACCACCGTTCGCCCCTACGCGGAACCCTGGTTGTATAGCGCTAGGATTCCGCTGGTGGGCAGTGCCCACCCTACCCATCCACCCTCCCACCCATCCACCTCCCACCCCATGCCCTCCAACCCCTTCCTCGGCGTCTGGCAACGCCGCTCCATCCAGTTTGACCAAGGCCCCATCGAAACCAGCCAATCGGTCCTGTGGATTCAAGCCGAAACCTACTTTGCCGATGTGCGCAGTGCTCCCTTTGCAGGACGGTTGACGCCAGAGCGGTATCGGGCGATGGATTGGCGATCGCGCTTTGACGCCGACCTGCTGGGCTTTGCCGGCACTTTTAGCTGGACTGAGTCCCCCCCGATCTGCACCTGGCACCATCGCCTTGCCCTTACCCCACGGCAGTGGCCCGACACCAGCAATTATCAATGGCTGGGGCCAGACGATTTTTTAGAGCATGGCACCTGTGAGGATGACGAGGGCGGCCTCCACCCTTTTGTTGAGCACTGGTATCGCCTTCACCCCGGCCCGGTGCAGGTGTGGCGTCTGGATCGGTCAGATCAGCAGGGGCAGGCCCTCAGGGTTGGCAACTGGGCCGTCTTGGTGCATCAATGGCGATCGCGCAGCGTCTCCAGTGGAGAATCGCCCACCATTGCCTCTTTGCAGGATGCTGAGAACTTTCGCGCGTTTTCTGCCACCGCCTGGGAGTATCGGCAGGGCACCTGGCAGGCTCTGTTTGGCACTGAGGCTAGCCTGGGCGCCCCACCCCGGTGGACGCCGCTGGATTTAGATGACCCGCTCGGCCTGTGGCAGCTAGAGCGATCGGCCCCAGTGAGCCAGAGCCTAGAGCTTAACTAAGTATTGAGCCTGGGTATCTGACAAACTCTCGGTGATAAGGTAAAGCCTGACGTTCTAAGGCTATCTCTGGGGGAATAGTCGCCCTCATAGGCCGGTTTCTGCTTCAGGATTGGTAGGACAGTCTAGGCAACATCGGCAGAGGTACTGTCAGCATTCAGCACACAGGTCGCGCTATGAGTCCAAAAGTTCTCCCTGGCCAAAGCTACCCCTTGGGGGCCACCGTCTACGCTGTGGGGGTGAATTTTTGCCTGTACTCCAAACACGCTACCGGTATAGACCTGCTGCTGTTTGACGCCGACGACCTCACCGAACCCAGCCGGGTGATTGCTTTAGACCCGCTGTGGAACCGCACGTTTTACTACTGGCACCTGTTTGTGCCGGGGCTAAAGAGTGGCCAGGTCTACGCCTACCGCGTCCACGGCCCCTTTGACCCAGCCCGCGGCCACCGCTTCGACGCCACCAAGGTGCTGCTCGACCCCTACGCCCGCGCCGTGGTCGGCGACGACATCTACGATCGCAGCCGCGCCATTGGCCCCGGCGACAACTGTGCCACCGCCCTCAAAGGAGTGGTGGTGGACACTCGCAACTACGATTGGCAGGGCGATCGCCCCCTGCACATTCCCTATTCCAGCAGCGTCATCTACGAGATGCATGTGGGCGGCTTTACCCACCACCCTTCCTCTGGCCTGCCCGACGAGCAGCGGGGCACCTACGCCGGGCTAATCGAAAAAATCCCCTACCTGCAAGAACTTGGCGTCACCGCCGTGGAGCTGCTGCCCATCCACCAGTTCGATGCCCAAGACGCCATGCCTGGGAGGGACAACTACTGGGGCTATAGCACCCTGGGCTTTTTTGCCCCCCACCGCGCCTACAGCTCCCGCAAAGACCCGCTGGGGCCGGTAAACGAGTTTCGCGACATGGTCAAGGCGCTGCACCGGGCCGGCATCGAAGTCATTCTCGACGTAGTGTTTAACCACTCTGCCGAGGGCAACCACGAAGGCCCCACCCTGAGCTTTAAGGGCATCGACAACGAAACCTACTACATGCTCGAAGACAACCCCATCTACTACTCCAACTACAGCGGCTGCGGCAACACGCTGTCGCCCAACCACGCCGTCGTTGGGCGCATGATTCTCGACAGTCTGCGCTACTGGGTATCGGAGATGCACGTGGATGGCTTTCGCTTTGACCTGGCCTCGGTGATGTCGCGCGATATGGCGGGCAACCCCTTGGAAGACCCGCCGATTTTGTGGAACATTGAGTCGGAGCCGATTTTGGCGGGCACCAAGATCATCGCTGAAGCCTGGGATGCGGCGGGGCTATACCAGGTGGGCAGCTTTATTGGCGATCGCTTTGCCGAATGGAATGGCCCCTACCGTGACCACGTACGCCAGTTTGTTAAAGGTGACGAGGGTGTGGTGCCCGACCTGGCCGCCCGCCTGCTGGGTAGCCCCGACATTTACCAAAAGCCCAACCGCGAGCCCAACCGCAGCATTCACTTTGTCACCTGCCACGATGGCTTTACCCTCAACGACCTGGTTTCGTACGACCACAAGTACAACGAGGCCAACGGCGAGCATAACCGCGACGGTACCGACGCCAACTACAGCTGGAACTGCGGGGTAGAGGGCCTCACTGCCCCGCCTGAGGTCGAGCAGCTGCGCCAGCGGCAGATCAAAAACTTTCTTACCCTGCTGTTTATGTCCCAGGGCACCCCCATGCTGCTGATGGGCGACGAGGTGCGCCGCACCCAGCGCGGCAACAACAACGCCTACTGCCAAGACAACGACCTGAGCTGGTTTAACTGGGATGCCGTAGAGAAAGAACAGCCGCTGCTGCGCTTTACCCAGGGGCTAATTCATTTCATTCAAAACCTGAAGGTGTTTCAGCTCCAGCACCTGCTGCGGGTAACCACCACCTGGCACTACGAACCTCACATTGTCTGGCACGGCACTACCCTCAACCAGCCCGACTGGTCGGAGCACTCCCGTACCTTAGCCTTTACCCTGCGCTACCCCGACGCCAAGGAGCAAATTCACGTCATGCTCAATGCCTACTGGGAGGCGCTGATGTTTGACCTGCCGGGGCTTGGTCCCCACGATCGCTGGCATCGCATTGTCGATACCGCCGTGCCGCCCCCCCGCGACTTCTGCTACCCCGAGGAAGCCCCGGTGTTTGAAAGCAATCGATACCCGGTGGGGCCGCGATCGACCGTAGTGCTAATGAGCCGGCCGCAGGGTTAGCGTTCCATGGCTCGGCAGGCTCAATGCTTAGATCCTCTACGCTGTCCTGTATCCTAAACCCAGATCAGCCTTGGCTTTCTCCCTTGTACCTCACCCATTTATCGCTTAGGCACTTTCGCAACTACGGCGAGCAGCAGATCGACTTTGCCGCTCCCAAGACCATTTTGGTGGGGGAAAATGCCCAGGGCAAGTCGAATCTGCTAGAGGCGGTGGAGCTGTTGGCGACGCTGAAGTCGCACCGCACCAGCCGCGATCGCGATCTAGTGCAGCAAGATCAGCCCATGGCCCAAATCACCGCTTCGGTGCGCAAAGATTTGGGCATAGCCGATCTCTCCCTGGTACTCCGTCAGGCCGGGCGGCGCACGGCCGTTCTTAACGGCGAAAAGCTGCGGCGACAGCTCGACTTTCTCGGCGCTCTCAACGCGGTGCAGTTCTCTAGCCTCGATCTCGACCTGGTGCGGGGCGGGCCGGGAGGGCGGCGCGATTGGCTCGATACGCTGCTGATCCAGCTAGAGCCGGTCTATGCCCACATTCTCAGCCAGTACAATCAGGTGCTCAAGCAGCGCAACGCCCTGATCAAAAAATCCTTTGGTGATGACGATAGTGAGCCTGCCCCGGCCTTAGACGCCACCGAGTTTGCTCTGTGGGATGCCCAACTGGCGGCCCTGGGCACGCGGGTGATTCGGCGGCGGGCCAGGGCGATCGATCGCCTCGCTCCGATCGCCCACCAGTGGCACCAGGCGATCAGCGGTCAGCGAGAAGACCTGCGCATGCACTACCAGCCCAATGTGCCCATGGCAGAGGATGACCCCCAGGTGATTCAGGCCAGCTTTTTGGAGAAGATTAAGTTGAGGGCGATCGCAGAACAGCACCAGCGCACCACTTTGGTTGGCCCCCACCGCGACGACATTGAATTCACCATCAATGACACCCCCAGCCGTCAGTATGGTTCCCAGGGGCAGCAGCGCACCCTGGTGCTGGCGCTCAAGCTGGCGGAGCTGCACCTGATTGACGAGGTGGTTGGCGAACCGCCCCTGCTGCTGCTTGACGATGTGCTGGCCGAGCTAGATTTGAACCGCCAAAACCAGCTTCTAGAAGCCATTCAAGACCGCTTTCAAACCATCATTACCACCACTCACCTCGGCGCCTTCGGCAGTCAGTGGATGACCTCATCGCAGATTTTGACGGTGAAGTCGGGGCGCATTGAGGGCAACTGAGGAATCATCATGGTGAGAGAAACTCCCCCACACCCAAGCTTGATTAGGTGATTGAAGTATGTTTGAAAGGCAGCAAACCTCCCCGACTACTGCTAATGGGCATGCTGTTCCCCCACGGCACCGGGCCATTCTAAGTCGAGGGAGTTACTTTAGCTTGTTAAGTCTGGGCAGCGCTGGCAGCATTCTCAGCATTGGCAGCACCGGCAGCATTCTCAGCATCGGCAGCGCGGGTAGCATCTTGAGCATTGGCAGTGTAGGCAGCATTTTGAGCGTTAGCAGTGCCGGTAGTGTGCTGTCGGTATTGAGTATGGACAGCATTCTTAGCGTCTTGCAGTTTTGGGCAGTTCGTCGATTTTGAATTTTGCCTGGCCCAAGATGGTCAGGTAGTTCATCAAACATTATTTCCAGCTCTTTAAACAGCGATCGCATTTGTGGAACCGTCAAAGTCGGATGCTCTGACTAGAGGTTTTCAAATTGGTAGACGGTCTGCACCGCTACGACCGAACCGTAGGGCAGCCTAATGCCGTTGCGCGGGGTCAAGACCACCATCATCTCGGATTCTAGGGAGCTTGCGGTCTGAAGGCGGAGTTCGGCTTTGGCCAGGGTGAGGAGGGGTGCTCGCTTGGACGCCAGCACTTTGAGCGGTCACTATGATTCAAACCCCTAGCACTTGTCTGAGACAAAACGCTAGCAACGGTGCGATCAGTCAAATCAGTCTGTAATTTAGTTTGACAAGAGAAAATTGAGACACTACTCAAAGCGGTTGCAATTTCCATCCTAAGGAGCGGTTAGAAGTAGGGGATTTTACAGCTGAAGAAGGAGGTTGAGGCCGCTTCGAGTGCTTTAAGGTCTATGCAAGAACTACCGCATGACTAAGGAGACAATCCCATGCCTTACGAAAATGTAGAAGCTTTGCCCCAAGATACTCAGTCGCTGCCCCAAGAGGCTAAGCAGATTTTCATGGCAGCTTTTAATGCTGCTTCGAGCGACGGTTTTAGCGAAGACGGTGCCCGCGATGTGGCTTGGAGTTCGGTGAAAAACACCTTTGCCCAAGATAGCAATGGCGAGTGGTACTTCAGAGCTGAAGACCGTGATGCCAGAAGCAGCACAGGTACAATGCCCGGTAACTAGGCTTGTTTGAGAGTTGGCGTTCTGCACAGTCGTGATATGGGTGCCGCTTAAACTGGCTTCTGGCTGGAGCTTTTAAATGTGGAGTGGGCATTGCTGCGACTAAATTCAAGGTCGTAGTTTTGCCCACTTATTTTATATGAACTAAAATAGAATAACGAAGAATTAAAACATGCTCGACAGGCTGGAATCCTGACATTTTGCGCTGTCTTAATTCACATTTTGCCTGCTGTAGCTAGCATTAAAATTATGCTTAGTATTTCTGATCTGAAAAGAGCTACTGTCTTAAAGGTATGCTTTGTTGATTTGGATGTTGCTAGACAAGATTTGCCCATAATAGTTTGACAGTTTTAGTTATTAAACAAGCTTTAGTGAAACCCTTCAGAAAGCGATCGCCCTGTACCCCCCCGCTGCACCAGAATCAGCTCAGCGCTGATGCTGACCGCAATTTCTGCTGGGGTGAGTGCCCCAATATCTAGCCCAATGGGGCCGTAGATGTTAGCCAACTTTTCTTTAGCAATGCCTACCTGCGCGAGCGCCCCGTAGACCTGACGCACCCGTTTTTCGCTGCCGATCATGCCGATGTAGCGGCAGGGGATAGGGAGCTGAAGCAACTGCTGAAGGGATTCGAGATCGTAGGTGTAGCCGCGCGTTAGCAAGGCAGCATAGAGGTTTTGGTGGGCAGCTAGGGCGGCGATCGCACCCTCAATCTTTCCCCTCAAAATTTGGCTGGCTTGGGGATAGTGCTTTAGGTTGGCCCACTCGGGGCGATCGTCTTGCACAACTATTTGAAAGCCGATTAGAGCAGCAACTTTAGCAAGTTGAATGCCAACGTGGCCTGCCCCGACAATCAGCAGCGTGGGCGGCGGTTCGAGGGTTTCTACAAAGGCGATCGCCGCATCTATGGAAATAGGCTTGTCTTCTAGGTAGGGATTGTGAACTCCATCTAAGGGCGTCACCAGCGTTGCCGACTGCCCCTGATGGAGTCGGTGCAAAATCGTTTGCACTAAGGATTTCGCTGCTTCTCCCTGCCATTGTTCAAGCCACACCTGCATGTGGCCCCCACAGATTCCTTGAGTTTGTCGCTGGGGAGCGCCAGAAAGGTCAATGTCCACAAACTGCTTTTCGCCAGTCTGCAGCACCTCCTTAGCCTGGCGCAGCACCTTAGCTTCTCCGGCACCGCCACCAATGGTGTTGAAGGCTTGGCCATTAACATCAACGACTAACTTGGCTCCTACTTCGCGGGGAACGGAACCACTCACGCTGGTAACGGTGGCAAGAACCGCCGGGCCATAGGCGAGAGCCTGTGCCAATTGTTGAAAGCAGTTCACCATGAGTTAGACAAACTTTGTATGGCAAAAACGGGGTTGCTGTTTGAACAGGCGATCGCCCCAGTACCTCCCATTTCCACTCAGCAAATTACGACACAACTTCCACAGGTTGCTCGTGACTCACCGCTGCTTTCACCGCCTCGATCGCCCACAGCGTTGCTTCCGGGGTCGCCGGTAGCGCCAGGGGCACATAGTCGGCATTGCCGAAAGCCGCTACCGCAGCGCGAATTGCTTCCCGCACGGCCATCGCCAGCATAAAAGGCGGTTCGCCCACGGCCTTGCTGCCGTAGATCACGCCATCCTGGGCGGCGCGCTCTAGCAGATGCACGGTGAACTGCTCGGGCACTTCACTGATGGTGGGAATTTTGTAGGTGCTGGGGGCAAAGGTGCGCAGGCGGCCTTCCGCGTCCCACACTAGCTCTTCCATGGTGAGCCAGCCCATGCCCTGCACAAAGGCCCCTTCGATCTGGCCTCTATCTACCAAAGGATTGAGGGATTCACCCACGTCGTGAACGATGTCAACCTGGCGCAGCTTAAAGGTGCCGGTGAAGCCATCAACTTCGACCTCAGAAACGGCGGCACCGTAGGCGAAGTAGTAGAAGGGGCGACCTTTACTGAGCTTTGCATCCCAAAAGATGTTGGGGGTCCGGTAAAAGCCGGTGGCGGAGAGGCTGATGCGTTCGCTGTAGGCCTGCTTCACCACTTCATCGAAGGTGATGCGGGCGCTGGGGTAGGTGCGGCAGTAGATCCAGTCGTCCTCAAAGACCATGTCTTCGGGGGCATCGAGATTCAGCATGTGCACGGCGACGGCAGCGAGGCGATCGCGCAAAATCTCACAAGCATTCTTGACCGCCTGGCCATTCAAGTCTGATCCGCTAGAGGCAGCAGTAGCCGAGGTATTGGGCACCTTGTCGGTGCTGGTGTGCATCATGCGCAGGCGATCGACCTTCACTCCCAGAGCCTTGGCAGCAATTTGAATCATTTTGGTGTGCAGCCCCTGCCCCATTTCGGTGCCGCCATGGTTGAGCTGAATGCTGCCGTCGGTGTAGATCAGCACCAGCGCTCCCGCTTGGTTGTATTGCACGTTATTGAAGGAAATACCGAACTTGACCGGGGTGATGGCCAGCCCGCGCTTTTTGTAGGGGCTGGTTTCGTTAAAAGCAGCGATCGCCGCCCGCCGCACCATATAGTCAGCCCCTTCCTTAGCCTCTTGCCAGACGCGGGCGATGCGGTTGTCAACGATGTCTTGATCGTAGTGGGTGCGGTTGGTGTCGCCCTCGCCGTGGTAGAAGTTGCGCTCGCGCACTAGGTCGGGGGGCAGGTTGAGGGTGCGGGCAATGCGATCGCATACTTCCTCGATCGCGATCATGCCTTGGGGACCGCCGAAGCCGCGATAGGCGGTGTTCGACACCCGGTTGGTTCTGGCGATGTGCCCTTCAATCACTAGGTTGGGCACGTAGTAGGCGTTATCCACGTGCAGCATGGCCCGACCCAGCACTGGGGGCGATAGATCCAGGCTCCAGCCGCCGTCGGCGGTCAGCACGGCTTTCATAGCGGTAATCGTGCCGTCGCTGTTGAAGCCCACCTCATACTGGCTTAAAAAGCCGTGGCGCTTGCCGGTGATCAGCATGTCGTGGTGGCGGCGCAGGCGGCAGCGGGCGGGTCGGCCGGTTTTGTAGGTAGCTAGGGCGGCCGCCGCGGCAAAGGGGTTCGACTGGGATTCTTTGCCGCCAAAGCCACCGCCCATGCGCAGGCAGGTGCAGACCACCCGGTTTTTGGGCAGGCCAAGAATGCGGGCGACGATCTCCTGGGTTTCGGTCGGGTGTTGGGTCGAGGTGTAGAGCTGAAGGTTGCCTTCGCCATCGGGAATGGCCCAGCTGACCTGGGTTTCGAGGTAGAAGTGGTCTTGGCCGCCGATTTCAATTTCGCCCGTAAAGGTATGCTCGGCCTCGGCCAGGGCCACATCGGGGTCACCTCGGCGAATGATTTGGGGATCGTTGTGGTAGCTGTTGGCTGCGATCGCCTCTTTCACCGTCTTGATCGCCGGCAGTGGCTCGTACTCCACCACAATCTTGGCGGCTCCTTCCCTGGCGGCTGCTTCGTCTTCACCCACAGCCCAGGCTACGACTTGGCCGTAGTAGCTGATTTCGTCAGTTGGCAGCAGCACTTCGTCGCGGATGATGACACCAGTATTGTTTTCTCCCGGCACGTCAGCGGCAGTGAGCACGGTAACGCAGCCTGCCACCGCCATTGCTGGGGCCACATCTAGCTTGGTGATTCTCGCCCGCGCGTGGGGTGAGAGCACCGGATACAGCGACAGCATCCCCGCTGGTTCGCGTTGGTCGTCGGTGTAGACTGCTGTGCCGCTGACGTGAGCCACGGCGCTTTCATGACTTTTGGGCTTACCGACTGGGCTCATGGGGGCATCTCGCTGGGGATTTTTGACTGTGAACTGGCTCCCCTCTCCTCCCTGGGAGAGGGGCTGGGGAGAGGGAAGCAGGGTCTATGCTACGAAAACTCCACAAAGAACTTCTCGAACAAATTCACCACCAGGCGCTGGCGGTACTCGGCGCTGCCCCGCAGGTCGGTAAGGGGCGTAAACGCTTCTCGAAGAATAGGTTTCACGGCCTGAATGGTGTCAGCACTCCAGGGTTTGCCCACAAGGAAATCTTCGGCTGCGATCGCCCTGGCCGGAGTCGCCGCCACCCCGCCATAGCTCAACCGCGCATGGAGAATTTGATTGCTACTATCCACATCCACCACAAAAGCCGCTGCCACAATGCTGATGTCATCGGTGCCGCGCTTGCCAATTTTGTAGGACTGGCTCAGGCGGCGATCGGTACCGGTCGTCAGGGCTTTAGGAATTTGGACGGAGACAATCACTTCACCAAGTCGCAATTCGGTTTGGCGGTAGCCGACAAAGAAGTTTGATAAAGGCAGCGTTCTTTCGCCCTCAGGGCCAGCCAGCTTCACAATCGCATCCAGCGACAGGAGAACTGGGGGCAGGTCGCCAATCGGGGAAGCAGTGCCGATGTTGCCTCCTAGGGTGGCCCGATTGCGCACCTGACGAGCGGCAAACCAGTGGATCATCTCATCCAAGCTGGGGAAGATGCCGTGCAGGTTGGCCTCAATGTGGCTGAGGGGCACCGCCGCACCAATTTCAACACAGTCCTCAGTTTGGTGGATCTGCTTGAGTTCGGCGATCGCTTCCAAGGAGATCAACGTGGGGTAGTGCTGCCGATGCCAGCTCATCTCCAAGCCCAGGTCTGTGGCCCCAGCGACCAAGGTGGCGTCGGGGTACTGCTGCAACAAGTCCAACACCTCTGACAGCTGAGTGGGACGGTAGAACTGCTCGCTATGACCGTTGTTTTGGGTGGTGTAGGCCAGGGGCAGCAGTTCTGTCGAGGCAGAGACCAGCCGTTCTGAGAACTGGTCTTGAACGGTGGCATTGGCCACCATTTGAGCGGCGCGGCGAATGGGGATGTAGCCCGTGCAGCGACAGAGGTTGCCCTCCACCGACAGGTCGTTAGGGGTGCCGTCGTAGTAGGCGGCAAACAGGCTCATGATAAAGCCGGGGGTGCAGTACCCGCACTGAGAGCCGCCCGTTTCGACCATGGCGGCCTGCACAGGGTGAAGCTGGTCGACGGTGACGGGCTCCTTGACAAATGCATTTTTAGGAATTTGGCACTGGGTAATGCCGTCGGCGGTCAAGACCTGCCGCCCCACCACCGCCCCTAGGGGAATTAGGCAGCTATTCACCGCTTGATATTGGGGTTGGCCGTTAGCCCCTTCACCAATCAGGGCTACGGTGCAGGCCCCGCAGTCGCCATCACCGCAGCCTTCTTTGGTGTCTGCTCGTCCGCTCAGGCGCAGATACTCCAGCAATGTCATCGCGGGCGAAACGTCTTTAACAGAGACAGGCTCTCCATTAACCGTAAAACTGAGTTGAATGTCGAGTTGTTGAGTCACAGGTGCTTTATGCGGCTAAAAACGTGTACCCACGGGCCATGAGATTAGTGTTCAACTTAGCGACAATTTAGTAGGCAGAATGACAAATTGACTAAATTTAATTTGTGTTTAGGACACTGATTAAAGCCTACTGCGTGAGCTGGGGTTTGAACCGGTGCGTCAGGCGGCGATCGCTGCCGACTAGTGTTGCGGTCTCGGCAGGTAGAGTTTATTAAATCAGTGACTCGCGATGCCAATGGCGATTAGCGAACTAGGTAAGGCGCACTTATCTAATTCTGTGGGTGCTGAACCATCGCTTTGGCTACACCCCAAATTGATGTCGTTGCCCATCGCGATCGGTCATGCTGGACGAAAGCGATTTTCTGCACAACCATGACTTCATCTGTGGGTTCCGCCCCTGCTACCACCGCTCTGCTAGAGGCTCTGCACTTTTCAGCCACCAAACACAGCGACCAGCGCCGCAAAGACAAAGAAGCCTCGCCCTACATTAACCACCCCATTCGAGTCGCGCAACTCTTAGCTAGCGAGGGCGGCGTGACCGATCTGGTGACCCTACAAGCCGCCATTCTCCACGACACGGTAGAAGATACCGACACCACTCCAGAGGAGATCGAGCGCCACTTTGGCCCCGAGGTGCGGCGAGTGGTGGAAGAAGTCACTGACGATAAAACTTTGCCCAAGGCAGAGCGCAAACAACAGCAAGTGGAGCACGCCCCCCACCTGTCGCCCCAGGCGAAGCAGCTTAAAATCGCCGACAAAGCCGCCAATGTGCAAAACATTACCACCTCGCCCCCCGACGGCTGGTCGCTAGAGCGAAAGCGCGAATATTTAGACTGGGCTGATCGAGTCGTGGCCGGGTGCCGAGGCTGCAATCCAGCCCTAGAAGCAGTTTATGACGAGATTATAGCTCAGGGACGACAGGCGCTGGCAGCGGTAGCTGTATAGCTCAAGAGGTCTGAGGAGTGAGGAACGGGGGCTGCTAGTCGTTTGTTGATCCTAAAAATTGAGATTATGGCTGCTTTTAGCCTTTCCTTGGGTGCGGTGCATTGCTTCGCGAATGCACCCTACAAATTGTCTTGCACCGACCCCCTCCCCTCTTGAAAGGGGGTGGTAGGGTCTTGAGAGCCCCTTTGGTAGGGGGCGGTGAAGTGGGGGATCTCGCTCTATGCATTAGCACACAGACTTAGTGCGACCCTTGGCTTTAAATGTGACGAAACACTAGTTGTCTATATGCTGGTGCAGCACCTGGGCCGCAGACTCTAGGGTAGGGCCAAATACCAAGACCCCCTCCTCGTGCCCTGCCATGATCAAAATGCGAGTTTGCATTAGGTCGTCGTGATCTAGCAGCCGCATCATTTCGTAGGCCATCGCTGGGGTGCCGTAGGGAACGCTGGCGGCGGTGGTGGGCAACACTCCCTGGCCCCGCTGCCACAGCGGGCGGTTATGAACGTGAATAATTGCTTGAATGGCGCTGCTGTAGTCGTAAAGGGCCGCATGGGTGAGCGATTCTGAGGAGGCCTGAATCGGGCCGGTGCAGTGCAAGGTGTTGCGATCGATATCCCAGGCGTCGACCAGGGTGTAGTGGTGAGCCGTAGTTTGGGCCAGGTGCCCGGTTTGGGTGCCCGAAACGGCAAAGCTGCGGGCCGATCGCCGGAGGCTGATATTGCCGTAGCCAATGCCGTTGGGGTAGAGCCCAATTTGCTGCGCCTGCCACATGCGATCGCGCCACGCCATCAGCTCTGTTAGCTCAGCCGTATCCAGCGGCGCACCAGGTGTCCAGTGGCCGACGTACTTGATTACGCCTTCATCGGGAATCATTGCGATCGCCGCTAGGCCGCCTCTGGAAACAGGCTGAGCAGCCCGGCCTCTGAGGCGGGGCAAATGCCCCGTTCGGTGATCAAGCCCGTCACGAGGCGGGCGGGGGTGACATCAAAGGCGTAGTTAGCGGCGGGGGAAGATTCGGGGCAGATCAGCACCGAGGTAACCCCGTGGGGAGACAGCCCATCGATGTACTTCACTTCATCCTGGCTGCGCTGCTCAATAGGAATCTCTTTCACTCCGTCGCGCAGAGTCCAGTCGAGGGTGGAGGAGGGCAAGGCAACATAGAAGGGCACGCCGTTGTCGTGGGCAGCTAGGGCCTTGAGGTAGGTGCCGATTTTGTTGGCGACATCGCCCTGGCGGGTGGTGCGATCGGTGCCCACGATCGCCAGATCTACCATGCCGTGCTGCATCAGGTGGCCCCCGGCATTGTCAGGAATTACTGTGTGAGGCACGCCATGCTGCCCCAGTTCCCATGCGGTGAGCTTGGCCCCCTGGTTGCGGGGGCGGGTTTCATCGACCCAAACGTGAATGGGGATGCCGCGATCGTGGGCCTGGTAGATGGGCGAGGTGGCGGTGCCCCAGTCGACACAGGCTAGCCAGCCAGCGTTGCAGTGGGTCAAGATGTTGACGGGCTGCCCGGTGCGGGCGTAGATATCTTCAATTAGCTGCACCCCGTGCAGCCCGATCTGGCGGCACTGTTCTTCGTCGGCATCGAGGATAGCCTCAGCGTTTTGCCGCAGGCAATTGACTGCTTCTGAGGCCGTTGTCGCCTGTTGTAGGGCCTTCATTTGGGAGGTCAGCGCCCAATGCAGATTGACCGCCGTGGGGCGAGTTTGGCCCAGAGCGTTGGCAGCCCGGGTCAAAACCTCGCGAAAGTCTGGCTCAGAAATCGCATCCAGGGCCGCCAAATACATGCCCATAGCGGCGGTGGCCCCAATTAGCGGAGCACCGCGTACCACCATATCTTTGATGGCATAGGCCGCCTCATCCACCGAGCTCAGGTCCATCCAGGTGAGCTGGTGGGGCAGCTGGCGCTGGTCAATCACCTGCACAACGCGAGGATTGTCTGGGTGTAAACGAATGCTTCGTGTCGGCTCGCCGTTAATTTTCACAGGCCTGTTCTAGCCCCCAAAATTCCAATATTTATTATGACAGACCGCCTAGCTCAATGCGTGCTGGGCTCTATCCCTCTTCAGTGGACTGTTTGCCCCGCAGCCAGTAGGTCTCCATTGCCCCTTTCCCCTTCACCTGCACTGTGCCGCGCACCTCAAAGTCATAGCGGTCTTTCAGCCAGTTATAGGTCGCTGCTGTTACCTGAATACCGCCTGCTAGACCGGTCGATTCCATCCGCGAGGCCACGTTGACCGTGTCGCCCCAGAGGTCATAGATAAACTTCTTGGTCCCAATCACTCCGGCGACCACGGTGCCAGTGTTGATGCCAACGCGAATTTGAAACGCCTCGCCTGTCTTTGAGCGGAAGTCGGCAACCCGCTGCTGCATAGCCAGGGCCATATTGGCGATCGCCTCTGCGTGGTCGGTGCGCGGCACAGGCAACCCTGCTGCCACCATGTAGGCATCACCAATGGTTTTGATCTTCTCCAACCCAAATTCTTCTACCAGGTCGTCGAACTCGGAAAAGATGCCGTTGAGCAGCTCTACAACCTCGAAGGGCTGCAGGCGGGCCGCGATGGGGGTGAAGTTGACGATGTCGGCGAACAGAATCGTGACCTCGTCAAAGTGCTCAGCAATTGAGGTGTCGTTCTCTTTCAGCCGCTGCACAATCGACTCGGGCAGGATGTTGATCAACAGTTGCTCGGAGCGCTCTTTCTCTTTGTTCAGCTCCTTCAGCGCAATTTCCAGCTCCACAGCCTTTTCCTGGTAGCGGGCGTTGGCCAGGCGCAGGACGCTCTCGTGGGCTAGGGCTTGCTCGGCCCGTGCCAAACGCTGGCTTTCTTGCATGAGTTGTTTTAGCAGCCACCGGCCCAGCAAGCCAAACCCCACCCCGGCCAGCAGCAACACCCCGCCCAACAGCTGGCTGGCCAGCCAGCCCTGTTGGTGTAGGTCGCGGTTTAGCTCCACCCGCAACAACGCTAGGGGGGTGCCGTTGATGTCGTCTATGCGGGCATAGCCAGCAATGCGATCGCCTGTGATTGGGACAACTGCGATCGCATCGTTGGGCAGGGCGCTGTCACCAATTTTGGGTTGGCGGATCAGGCGATCGCGGATCTCGGCCTCGCTGGGGCTGAGGGAGCCGTTCAGATCCACTAGTTTCATCTGCACTTGCAGTTGCTGCTCCAGACGTTGAATCTGAGAACGGCTGAGCACTCTGCCCATAGCAAACCCCCCTTGGGGCGGCGCTGTCTCGGCGCTGTTGGTGACGGAACAAATGGCCAGCAGCATTGGGCCTGACTCGCTGGCAAGCCAACCGGTCTGGGTATCTCGGGTCTGAGCAGTGCTCTGCTGCTGAGCCCAGTTTTGCAGGTAAGTCTTCACCGATGTCGGTAGCGGGGTCGGCGCAATACCCTGTCGAGAGAGCTGTTGCCCGTAGCGCAGCTGCCCGTCAGGCCGTACGGCGGCTAGCACATCGACATTCAGCAGGTTGGTGAAGTGGCTGCTGGAAGCAAAGTTTTCGCGCTCAAAGGTGCGATCGCTGGTAGTCATGTAGGCATAAAACTCGTCCCAGCGAGCATAGTCACAGGTGTTGACCAACAGCCCTCGGAGTTCGCGGTCAACCCCATCAATGGCCCGACGCACATCCTGCCGAACGGTAACGGTCTCCAGCCGACCCAAGCTTTGGGTGACGAAGGCCGCCGAAATCAAATACAGCAGTCCCAATACGCCGAGCGTCCCCAGCGACAGAAATAGGCCTAGCCGCCGATTCTTCCGCCGCAGCTTGGCCACAATCAGTTTGCTCTGACTACTCACGCACCCTCGCTCTACTGCCCGCAGCTCCCTGCGTTGTCAAGTTATACCCTCATTGACCAGGGAGCAGGCCCGTAGTTGACCATTGCCAAATTGTATGGTTATGACTGCGGTTTACAACGGCCACAACACAACCACCCTGGCCAAGGGTACAAACCCTTGGCAAAACATGCAGTAGCGCTTGAAGCTGATGTGGCATTGTCTGTCAGGGCAAGCGGCCATAAAACCTTTGACCTGGCTGCGCGCCCTTACCTAAATTCCTGCCTCAGTTCAGCAACGCCAAAACGTTCAAATGTTTCAGTGTTCGCTCAGAAAAGGTCAGAACCGAACTGGCTACAGCTATAGAATGCAGCGAATGGATGCCATGACTTGCTGGCGCAAATGAATTGACTGAAGTTGATTGGCCACCTGCTGGGCTTGATCACCCTGTCCCAGCTGGGCGTATTGCAGGGCGATCGCTTCTAGCAAACTGCCTCGATCGTCCTCTCTATCGATGACTGTGTAGCCCCCAACCCCTAGGCGATCGACCTGAGATTCTTCGCCAGGAATGGTCTGGGCTACCTGGAAGGCTTGGGCCAAAACGGGCAGCGCGGCCTCGCCCTGCTGCAAATCGCCATAGCGTTGGGCGATCGCCAGCAGGAGCTGAGCCTGACGGCTGGGTTCAGAGAGTTCGTTGACTACAGGCAGGGCCAGGTCAAAGCGGTTTTGTTGCAGCAGAGCCGTTGCACTTCTCTGCAAGCGCTCAATGCGCACCTCTGCGGGAGAGGTAGCGCGGGCGATCTGTAGCGCCCCGACATACTGCCTCGCCGCCATAAATACCTCAAAGGGTTGTTCGATGATGCCGACCCGCTGCAGCAGGTCGCGGGTGAGGTCGGCTTGCCCCATTTGGGCATATACAACGGCAATGGCGGCGAGGGCACCGGGCTCGATCGCCGCGCTTTGCGTCACCTCTTCGGGGAACTGGCGCTGATAAGTGGCGACCAGATCCTCTATGCTCTGCAACGTTTCCTGGAGCAAATTGTTGGCCCAGGTGGTTTGACCGGCCTGATGGGCGCTCAGCGCGATCGCCGCTAGCAGCCGAACCCGCAAGACGGGCCGATTGGCCAGGGGCAGCTGTTTGGCCCACGCCGCCGCCTGGTCGTATTGCCCTGTGGCCGCGTAGGCGGTGACGACATTGACTATTTGCTCATCTTGAGGGCCGTAGCCGATGGCCGCAAGCTGGCTCCAGGATTGGCGAATCCAGTCAAACTGTTGGATGTCGATCGCCAGTTCCAGCAGGCTTCCCAAGGAAAAGCTTTGTTCCCAGGGGTCAGCGATCGCCTGCAGGTCACTCAACTGGTCTGACAGCCACGCCTCAACTACCTCCTGCTGCCCGGCCTGGCTGTAGGCCACCATCACCGACTTAATCGCCTCCTGTTGAGTGACCTTGAGCTGAGTTTGGGCCAGCTCCAGGGCTTCGTCCCGTTGCCCTAGCTGAAGGTAGGTGTCAACTAAGGTTCTAAAGACGAACTCTGGATCCGTTAAGCCCGTAGCCGACTCGGCCTGCTCCCTGGCCTGGGCCATCACCCGAGCGGCTTGGGCGGGTTGGTTGGCGTTGTGGTAGCCGATCGCCACCTTGCCCAGGGCCAAAATGCGTTGGGTTGCAGCGGGGATGGCTTGCGCTGTCGACTCTGCCCCCAGCCAACTTTGAACGGTAATTGCTCCTTCCACTATCCCCCGCAGGGCGATCGACTTCAGCTCATACTCATCGGGCAAATCGGCGGCAATGGCTTCGGCGGGTGCAAAGTGGCCAATGTGGGCATAGGTGGTTGCCATGCGCTGCAAAATAGTCAACTTCAGCCACTCAGAGGTGCCGGGCGGAATTTGCTCAACCGCTCCACCCACCTGGATCAGCACTACCAGCGCCGAGGTTGTATCGCCCATGAATGCGTAGGTTTCGGCAATGTCGATTAGCGCGCTGGCGGTGAAATCGCTGCCCCGAATCAAGGTTACTGCCTGCCGTGCCTGTTCCAGGGCCTGCCTGGCCGTTGGGGTTTCACGCTGCTCGAGAACGGTATAGTAGTGGGCGATCGCCGCGAGCGATCGCGCTTTGACATAGCTGTAGCCCGAGGGCAGCTGATTGGCCAACGCCAAAAACTGATCCAAGGTGGCCCGAAGCTGGGGCGATTCCCGTTCCGGGAGGCTACGCCAACGCGCCGCCTGATCGCCCTGGGTCAATCGCTGCCACCGCGTCGTTGGGTAGCCCTCGTTGGTATCTAGCAACCACTGCTGTAGTAGATCTGCCTGCCGTCGCCCGTCTTGCAGCTGCCCAGCGATCGTCAAAGTCTCTTGTAACGATGACAGGGCCGTATCGAGTTGAGCGCTTTCCAGGGCAGACCGCGACTGATCCTCCGCCATAGCCAGCCGGTTTTGCAGGGGAGCATTGGGTTCGCAAACGGCAGTAGCCGCCTGAGCCTGAGCTACATAAATGGGGTTGATGGCGTTTTCCAAAGGCGCGATCGCCAGCACACCCAACAACAAAACCGACTGAATAGAGCGAATCATGGTTAGCCAGAGAATGGTTGGGTCAGAGGGAAGAGTGAGCGATCGCGAGGTCTATTCAACCGCTCGCCAAAAGACATAGGGGCGATCCACAGAGACCCCAGAGGCCAGCACCTCTCGCGTGCCATCGCCGAGCAGATTGAGGGTAAAGCGCACCTGACCCCCGGCAAACTCGGCTTGATACATGGCCATTTGCTCAGAGCTGGCGCTGCCCGCGCACTGACTAAACTCTGCGAGCAGCGGAGCGGTAAATACCACCTGGTCAGCCGTGGCCGCCACCGGTTGGGCCGGAGCGGTGGCTATACTGTCAATCTTGTCCTAGGCCATACGGAGCAGTGGGTTGAAATAGACGCTCGTTCAAAGTGGCACTGCTAAAGCGGTACTGCTAAAGCGGCACTGTCGCCGCTAACAGAGGATCGGGCTGATTTCACCGTTGCCTACCCCTAGGCTGGTTAGCCCCGCAACTCAGGTTACAGGTCCACCGCCCCCAGGCTTTTGAGAATGTCGATTTCGCTAGGAGAGAGACCCGTGATGCCCGTGATATTCATCGCTTCGTAGAGGCGATCGGGGCGCATGATGGCGAGGCATTCCCCAGTTTCTACATTCCACAGGCGAATGGTTTCATCAAGGCTGCAACTGGCCAGCATGGGGTAGCGGCTACCGGGGGCGGGGGTGGGCAGAAAAATGACGGCGGTGACGATTGAAGTATGGCCCTCGATCACCCGCAGGCAATTCCAGGTGGCGACATCCCAGACGCGGATAGTGCGATCGCTGCGACCGCTCACTAGCAGCGACCCGTCGGGGCTAAACACTAGCCCGCCGTGAATACCGGTGTGCCCTTCCAGTTTGCGGAGGAATTCCCCGGTTTCCACATTCCAAAGCTTGATGTCGGATAGGTTGCCCACAGTGGCCATCAGCGGCTCGTGAGGGTGAATGGTAACCCCCCAGGTGTGGCCCTCTTGGCCGCCGCCCACCCGCAGACTTGCGCCGGTTTCTACATCCCACCAGCGCAGAGCACCGTCGTTGCCAACGGTGACAAAATATTGCCCCTGGGGCTCTACAGCCAAGCCCAACAGATAGGCGTCGGGGTCGAGCACGATGCTGCGCAGGCATTCGCCGCTGTCGCTGTCCCAATAACGAATGGTGGCGTCGGAGCTGGTGGCGCTGAGCAGGTAGCCTTGGGGTGTGTAGCCAAAGGCCTGAATCCACGAGTTGTTCTCGCGGCGCAGGGTGTAGCGGCAGCGGCCCGTGGCCAACTCCCAAATATGTACTTCGCCGTTGAGGCTGGCGCTAGCCAGCAGATCGCCTCGGGGATGAAAGGCGACCTTCCAAATACTGCCCTCGTAGCCGGTGAAGGTTTGCACGCATTCACCGGCCTCGTTCCACAGGCGAATGGTGCCGCCTAGGCCGCCGCTGGCGAGCAGGTGCCGGTGGGGGTGACAGGCGATGGAGCGCAGTCCGGCGTTGCCGCCTTGGATGGTTTTGAGGCAGTGGCCGGAGATTGGGGAGTGGGAGGGTGGGAGGGTGGGAGGGTGGGAGGGTGAAGGAGATGAGGAGGGTGAAGGGGTGGGGGAGACCGTAGGGGCAGACTTGCGTGTCTGTTCAGGCGGCTGGGGAGAAGACGGAGTTACTGGGCGACTAACGTCCCAGAAGCGGATGGTTTGGTCGATGCCGATGCTGACTAGAGCTTGGCCGGGGAGCCACTGGCCGTCGGGGGTGTTGCCGTTGATGAAGGCTGTGCCCCAGACGCTGTCGGTGTGGCCGGTGAGTACGGTGAGGCACTGGCCGGTGGCGACATCCCAGAGGCGGAGGGTGCGATCGCTGCTGGCGCTGGCGACCAGCTGGCCGTCGGGGCTGAAGTGAACGCCGCAGACTTCGGCGGTGTGGCCGCGCAGGGTATGCAGGCAGGTGCCGGTAGCGATGTCCCAAATCTTGACGGTGTGGTCAAAGCTGGAGGTGGCAAAGCGATCGCCCCCTGGATGCATGGCCAGCGTCCAACACATGCCGATGTGCTCAGTCATGGTGTGCAGGCATTCACCGCTGTCGATATCCCACACTTTCACCAGGCCATCCTGGCCGCAGCTGACGAGGATGTGGCGGGGCGGTTCGCCAGGGGCCATGGCGAGCGGGTGGGGGGCAAAGGCAATGCCGTTGGCGGGGCCGCTGTGCCCGGTGAGCGATTGCAGCACCTCACCCGTGCGCCAGTTCCACAGCAGAATGGAGCGGCTGGTGTCGCCCAGGCTGCCGGCCAGCACGGTGCCGTCAGGGCTAAAGGTCAGCCCCCAAGGGTGGTCGTAGTGCCAGGTTTGCAGGCAGTGGCCGGTAGTCATATCCCAAAATTTGACGCCTGTATCCATGCTGCCGGTGACCAGCACTTGCCCGTCTGGGCTAAAGGCTAGGGCAAAAATGTAGGTGCTGTGGGCCTGCATGATGAAGACCGGCAGCCCGGTAGAGGCCTGCCACACCTGCACCATGCCGTCTTCACCACCCATGGCAATGAAGTCACCGTCGGCACTGGCAATCAGCGCGTTGGGGTGGGGCACTGGCTCGGCAAAGCGGCAGGCGATTAGGTTGGCGTGGGCCAGATTGACCTGTTGCAGAGGCGTCTTTTGCAGGCCGGCCTGACGAATGGTCAGCCCCGAGAGGTCGTAGCCGGTGAGGTCGAGCTTGAGGTACTGCATCAGGTTGAGCAGGTTGCCGACCCCGTAGCTATAGCTCTGGGTAAAGGTCTGCCGCAGCAGGGTCAGCAGTTGCCGCATCTGGCGATCGAGGGCAGCGGTCGAATTAAAGCGAGCGCAGAGGTTCTGAGCAATGGGCTGCAAAATCAGCCGGGTCTGGCTGTCGCGGATATATTCTTTGGCGGTGGCTTTGAGCAGGGCGTAGCGGTCAATCAGCAGCCCCTCGGGTGGGGCCACCTGGGGCATAGCGATAATCTCGTCGCTGATCTGCTCAATCAGGCGCTCGGTCACATACTCCATCACCACGGGCTGCTGAGTAAAGCGGGCATGCTTTTGCTCGATCAGGCTGCGCCGCGCCAGCGACTCTAGGGTTTCGAGCAGGCGCTGCTTGGGGATGGCGGGCACGATGTCGGTCTGCAAATCGGCAATGGTTACCCAGTCGCGGTTGATCGCCAACCAGCCCATGATCTGCTGCTCTAGGGGCGCGAGGCGCTGGTATTGCTGGTCGAGCAGGCGGCGAATGCCGTTGAAAACGGTAGTTTCTTCCTGCACAAACGCATCGACATCGCCGCCAAACAGCTCGCGAATGGAGGTGGCGACGATCTTGAGCGCTAGGGGGTTGCCGCTATAGCTGTTGAGCAGCTGGTAGCGTCCGGTGGGCGATCGCGACAGCCCAATCGCATCAAAAATTTGGTCAGTATCCGCCGGCGGTAGGCCGGGCAGAGTCAGCGATCGCACCGGCAGCGTCGCCCCCTCCATATCGGCTAGTACCGAGGGCTTTTCGCGGCTGGTCAGCACCACACAGCTCTGGTGAGGCAGCTCGCCCACCTGGCGCAGCAACTCGCCGTAGGCTTCGTAGCCTTCGCGGTAGGCCCCGGTCAGTTTGCCCTCTTGCAGCAGCGTTTCGCCGTTGTCGAGCACCAGCAGACAGCGCTGCTGCCGCAGGTAGTGCATCAATCGTGAGAGCAGCGGCGCAACCGCCAGCGTCGAAGGGCTTTCCTGCTGACCCGAAAGTGACTGGATCAGATCGGTCAAGAGCAGCTCTAGGGGCGGGGCGTTGCGGAGGGTGCGCCAGATGATGGCGGAGAAGGGTGGATGGGTGGATGGGTAGGCGGGTGGATGGGTAGGCGGGTGGGAGGGTAGGGGGGTAGGGAGGGAATTTGTCGCTTGGTTTTCCAAGGCATCGGCTTTTAGCGGACTTATCCACCCATCCACCCGCCTACCCTCCCACTCCATCACTCCCCCACTCTCCCACTCACTCAGCCGCTGGGCCAGCTTCACCGACAGCGCTGTCTTGCCGATGCCGCCCATGCCGAGGATGGCGACTAGGCGGCAGCGATCGCGTTGAATCCACTGGGCTAGGGTGTCAAGCTCGGTGGCGCGGCCGTAGAAGAGGGAAGCGTCGATGGCTTCGCCCCAGTCAAGGGTAAGGGGGGTAGGGGGTGAAGGGGTGGAGGGGTAGGGGGTGGATAGGTGGGCGGTAGGGGGGTGGGATGTTGCTGGGGTTTCGGGTGGGGGGAGTTCGCCAGGGTTGGGGTGTTGGTAATCGGTGCGCTCTAGGAGTAGGTCGAAGGCGGCGAAGAATTGGTCGAGGGTTTGTTTGTCAACGCCGTTTTGACCGTCGAGCACGCGGGTGACGGTGCTGAGGGCGAGGCGGGTGCGATCGCTAATTTCTTCGAGGGTGAAGCGATCGCCGTTGTTAAGAGTTGCCTCTAGCTGTCGGCGTGCTGCATCCAGTTTGCGCTGGCCCGCTAGCGATAAAACTACTCCCCGACGGCGACTCTTTTTAGCGGGCATAGCGGGTCAAGGTGGATCAAATGACAATCAGGCATACGGTCAGCCGCAAACCCAAGAATGTTACTTATTTTACGTCAGTTAACCGAGATAAGTTCGAGTTAAGCATGGGCTAGGGCGATGATCTCGGGCTGGCCTTGACCATTGCACAACCCTGAATGCGCCGCTCCTTGAGCAGGCCCGACTAACTCAAAACTGATGCCTAACTAAGGGGTCTAAGTGATCGCCTAACTATCCGTATCTTCTCTGGTGACAGCGGGGCTTTCTGACGATATTGGGGACATGGTTAAACACCAGGTCGGCTGAGTGAAGCAGCGCCAACCAAGACTGGCCGTGTAGGTTGCGTCCCTGCTTCACCAAGCCTCCCAACCCCCTTTCCTATGCTGTAAGGAGAACCCCCATGACGATTACTCTGCAACGCCAACGTCCTATCTTTTTGGAGTCTGACGAGGGTCGAGCCTACCAAATGCTCACCCACACCATCACTCGCAAACTAACCGCCGTAGACACCAACGGCTACTACGCTCTAGCTGAACTTACCGATACCGCCGGTAGCGGTGCTCCCCTGCACAGCCACCCTTGGGAAGAAACGTTCTACGTCCTTGAAGGGGAGTTCGAAATGCTGATCGGCAACCAGCAGCAGATTTGCCCCGCAGGCAGCACTGCCCATGTGCCCGCCGGTGCGGTGCACGGTTTTAAGATTCTCTCCCCGGTGGGTCGTGCCCTGCTCTTGATTGCCCCGGCCTCTGCCGAAGCGTTTTATCTCGAAGTGAGCGATCGCGTCTCCGATCTCACTACCGATATGGAAACCATGCAGGAAATTTGCACCAAGTACGGTCTAGAACTGCGCTAACTCGCCTACTGCCATCCCTAGCAACCAAGGAGATTTCAATGATTCACCACATTTCTATCAGCGCTAACGATCCGCTCCACGTAGCCACCGTCATGGCCGAAGTTTTTCAGGGCTATGTGATTCCCTTTCCGCCAAACCCTGGCAGCTACATGACCCTAGCCGCCGATGTCTATGGCACAGCGATCGAGGTCTACCCCACTGGGTCAGAGATCTTTCCAGATAGCCACGAGGGTCAGGCAGGCTTTCAGCTAACTTCACAGCGAACTCAGTACTCCGCATTTCACGCCGCTATTTCAGTGCCCATGAGCCTCGAAGAAATTGAGCGAATCGGCGATCGCGAAGGCTGGCGCGTACTCTTTGCCAACCGCGACGGCCTGTTTGACGTAGTCGAATTTTGGGTCGAAAACCGGCTCATGCTAGAGCTGCTCACTCCAGTCATGGCCGTTAAATACCAGGCCGTCTTTAGCCCCGAGCATCTGCCCGCCCTAGTCGATCAGTTCGCCCTCGCCCCAGCCCGCTAGTCCAGGCCATCCGGATTCCCCCTCCGCTTTTACCGCCCCTGGCGATCGCCTTGAGCAAGTCATTCCCTCGGCTAAGTTGAGTCCCCTCTCTCCTCAATAACCCCACTCCCCTCGATTAACCCATCACCACCCCCCACGAACTAACCCCCCGCCCCCTACCCCATCACTCCCCATCCATCCACCCTCCTACCCTCCCACCCATCCACCCCCTACCCCCTTACCCCCACGGAGCCCCCATGCGTCCCTTTCAAATCCTGCTCTACAGCACTAGCGCTGCCTTGGTGCTGCTCTCGGCCACTGGCTACTCTCAAGTATCAAACCTGGCGTTAGACAGCAATCCCCAGCCGATCGCGGGTATGGCCTCAGCCTCTGAAGACAACACCGCCCCGTCTGTGATCGAAGGCGAGCCCCAAGCCCTGGGCAATGGCACCGTACGCACCTATGTTGCTCTAGACAGCCAAAACCATCCCCAAGAGGTGGGGGTGACGATCACGGCGGCGGCCCTAGCCGGTCTGCCCCAGGAGGGCGCCGAACTCATCTTGCCCCTGCCCTTTCAGGCTGAATCTACGGCGATCGACCACATTGCGATCGACTGGCGGCCCCACGGTCACCCCCCTGAGCCTATCTATGGCGATGCCCACTTCGATATTCACGCCTACACCCTGACCCCTGCCGAGCGCGAGGCTATCACCGCCCAGGGGGCCGACCTGGAGAAAGCCTACAAAACTCCGGCCCCAGAGTATATTCCGGCGGGCTACGTGATGGCCCCCGACAGTGCCGAACCCCGCATGGGGGCCCATTGGGCCGACCCCACGGCGGCAGAGTTTCAGGGCCATCCCCACGGCTTTGACCACACGCTGATCTACGGTTTTTATGAGGGTGCGATCGCTTTTATTGAACCCATGGTGTCCTTCGATTTTCTCCGCAGCCAGCAGGATTTTGAAGGAGCCTTTGCCCTCCCCCAAAGCTACGCCAAGCCAGGGCTTTATCCCACCCGCTACCGCATCGCCTACAACGAAGCCGACCAAACCTATACCGTGGCGCTGACCGATTTTTGGCAGCCCTAGAAACAGGGTATGGCAGGGCGATCGCAAACTCGCCGTTCTGTCTGTTCTGTAACGCTCAACTGTTCTCACAGCTAAGCCGACCCCGTTGGGAATGCTACCCACGGACGTTAACTCAACGAAATCATCGTCTGTCAGGAAAGCCTGCGCCGCCGCTTGTAGCTATTGAAGCTGTGTAACAACCACTACATTTCACCTCTTGCTAAGGAGAGCCACCGATGACCCAAGCCATTCACAAGCCTGCTCAAACCCCAGTTGCAGACCCCAACCGAGCCTGGGCAAACAACTGGCCCGTCAAGACCCACGAACTGCACAGCCACCACTTCGACTCCACCATCTGGAATGACTTTCAGTTTCGCGACGACGACGTTGTGATTGCCACCTACGGCAAGTCTGGCACCACCTGGATGCAGCAGATTATCGCCCAGCTGATTTTTAACGGCCAGGAGGGGCTCAATGTCGGCGATATGTCGCCCTGGATGGATTTGCGGGTGCCCCCCGCCCCAGTGAAACTGGCTGCCATGGAGGCCCAAACCCACCGTCGCTTTCTCAAGACGCACCTGCCGGTAGATGCCTTGGTCTTTTCGCCTCAGGCGAAGTACATCTACATTGGCCGCGACGGTCGCGACGTGCTGTGGAGCCTCTACAACCACCACGCCAACGCCAATGACCTGTTCTATGATCTGGTAAACAACACACCAGGCTTAGTGGGGCCACCCCTCGAACCGCCTTGCAGCTCAATTCGGCAGTACTTCCATGACTGGTTGCAGGGCGACGGTTACCCCTTTTGGTCGCTGTGGGACAACATGCGATCGTGGTGGGAGGTGCGCCACTTGCCTAACGTGCTGATGGTGCACTACGCCCAGCTCAAGGCCGATCTGCCCGGTCAAATGCACCGCATCGCTGAATTTCTGGAAATTCCCGTAGACGAAGCCCAGTGGGACAGCATTGTGGAGCATTGCACCTTCGAGTATATGAAGTGCCACGCTGAGCAGGTCGCGCCCCTGGCCGGTCAAATCTTTGCGGGTGGGGCCAAAACCTTTATTAACAAAGGCACCAATGGCCGCTGGCGCGACATTCTCACGGCTGAGGATATCGAATGGTATGAGTCTGTGGCCCAGGCCCAGCTCGGCAAAGATTGCGCCTACTGGCTAGCCAATGGCGAACTACCAGTGGTTTAGGCTTCTCGTGTAAAAGCTCAGGCACTGCGGTAAAAGCCACCCTAGGCATCCGGCTAGGGTGGCTTTGCTGTGGGGATGATGGAGCCGCACCTTTGATGTGGTTAGAGCAGAAATCGTCACGCTGCGATCGAATAATTCGAATTACTTTAGGTTGGGTAATTTAGCTCCTGGTGGCTTTAGTTATGGGCATTATGAACGGTATAGCGAGTAACTGTCGGTAGGAAAACGACTCTCAGCTGGACATGATGTAAACGCTAACAGCTGCTGGCTGCTAGCACTTCCTCGGCTAGGTTGGCATGGCTGAAACTCTTGACTATAGACCCCTGCGATCGCTCAACAATGACGATTTGCTTGCCCTAGAGGTCTGCAATCCCTATCCGATCCGCTTCATCAAGAGCATTCAGCCCCACGGTCTGTTGCTCTCCCTGAGCTACCCAGACCTGACGATTTTGCAGGTGAGTGCCAATGTCGAGACGCTGCTGCACCAGCCCCCCGCGGCGCTGATTGGGCAGCCCTTAACCGTAGTCTTTGCCGCCGCCGATATTGAGCTGCTGCGCTACTGCCTCGACAAAACCCAGGCGTCGGCCTACCTCACCCTGACCCACCCGACGACCGAGCAGTCCTTTGCGGTCAGCCTGCATTGGCAGCAAGAGACTGTGCTGATGGAGCTAGAGCCACAGACCGCCGATGAACCCATGTCGGAGGAGCTATGCTGCCAAATCAACACGGCGATCGCCGCCTTTGGCACCGCCTCAGACCTGCAGGCGCTGGTCGAGATTTTTGCCCACGAAATTCAGCGGTTGACCGGGTTTGACCGGGTAATGGTGTATCGCTTTCAGCCCGATCAGAGCGGGGTGGTGGTGGCGGAAGTCAACCGCAGCGACCACGAGAGCTATCTAGGGTTACACTACCCAGCCACCGATATCCCCCGCGAGGCGCGATCGCTGTTCTATGAAAACCCGCTCCGGTTTATTCCCAATCTCGACTATGTGCCCGTGCTGTTGGTACCGGAGGAGAACCCGGTCACCCAAGGCCCCCTAGACCTGGGTGCTGCCGAACTGCGGGGGGTATCGCTACCCCACATCGACTATTTACACCGCATGGGCGTCAGCACCTCCATGACTTTTTCGCTCACCGACGATCAGCGGTTGTGGGGGTTGGTGGCCTGCCATCATTACCAGCCCAAGCCGGTGCCCAAAATTACCCGCATGGCGTTTACGATGCTGGTCAAGGTGGCCAGCCTAGAGCTGATGCGGCACCAAGAGCAGGAGCGCAGCTATTACCAAGCCCAAAACAAAACCCTGCTGGGGCAGCTCGGCATCGCTATCAACGAAACCGAAGACGCGGTGCTCAAAACCCTCACCACCAATGCCAATCTGCTGTTGGATATGTTTGAGGCCGAGGGGGTTGCTCTGGTTTTAGATCAGGACTATGCCCTGGTGGGGTCTACTCCGGCCCAGGCCGAGGTCAAAGCCCTGATTGACTGGCTGGCCGAGCAGGGCGAAGACCAGGTGTTTGCCACCCCGGCGCTGGCGCAGGCGTACCCCCCAAGCGAGCAGTGGTCGGTAAAGCTAGCTGGGGTGCTGGCGATCTCGATCTTTTTGCAGCAGCCTCGGCCCGTGTCGTACCACATTTTGCTGTTTCGCCCCGAACAGATCGAAACGGTGCACTGGGCGGGTGAGCTGAGCGCCAGCGTCACCCTCGATGAGGCCGGAGAACCCAAGCTCTGCCCCCGCCATTCTTTCGACCTGTGGAAAGAATTGGTGAGGGAGCGATCGGTGGCCTGGTCGCCCCGGCAGCTCGAAGCAGCGGCCGATTTGCGCAGCACCCTCATGCTGGCCGTGCTGCACTTTTCGAATGTGGCCCTAGAGCAGGCGGCAGAGCGCGCCGAGGTGGCGAACCGGGCCAAGAGCGAGTTTTTGGCCAATATGAGCCACGAGATTCGCACGCCGATGAACGCCGTGCTGGGGTTTACCGATCTGCTGCAAACCATTATTCAAAACCCGGTGGCGCTTGACTATCTAGAGGCGATTTCGTCTAGCGGCAAGACTCTGATGTCGCTGATTAATGACATTCTCGACCTGTCTAAAATTGAGGCGGGCCAGATGGATATCAAGCTGGAGCCGACAGATATTACGCTGTTAATCCAAGATATTCAGCATATTTTTCAGCAGAAGGCGGCGCAGAAAGGCATTCGGCTGCGGATGATTTTGGGCACGGGGCTGCCCAAGGCGCTGTGGCTGGACGAGGTGCGGCTGCGGCAAATTTTGTTTAACTTGGTCGGCAATGCGCTGAAGTTTACGGAGCAGGGCCATGTCGATATCGAGGTGGCCTGTACCAGGCTGCCGGCGGTGCAGGGTGAATCCTCGGTCAATTTAAAGATCTCTGTGGCCGATACGGGCATTGGCATTGCCGAAGCCGACCAGCAGCGCATTTTTAATGCCTTTACCCAGAGCTACGGCCAGAGCGATCGCAAGTTTGGCGGCACCGGGCTGGGGCTAGCGATCACCTATCGGCTCACCCAGCTGATGGGCGGCACCATTGAGGTCGAGAGTCAGCTGGGGCGGGGGAGCACATTTATCTGTGAGTTTAATCGGGTTGTGATCGCCCCCGAGGGTAGCTCCCAGCCGACAGCGGCCGAGGCCGAAACCGATTTAAACCAGTGGGCACCGCTCAAAATTTTGGTAGTAGACGATGCCCGGTCAAACCAGGATTTGATCGCGGGTTACTTTCGCAATACCCACCATCGTCTGTTGTTTGCTGAGAACGGATTGGAGGGGGTGCAGATGGCGCAGACGCACCTGCCCGATTTGATTTTGCTCGATCTCCGCATGCCGCTGATGGACGGGCAGGCGGCAGCCCTGGCCCTCAAGCAGCATGAGCTAACCCGCTCGATTCCGATTATTTTGATTACGGCTTCGCTTAGCTACGAGGGCGAAACCATGCTCGCCAACGATCTGTACGACGGGCTGCTGCACAAGCCCGTCAAGCGCCAGCAGCTCTTAGAGTCGATGCAGCGCGTAATTGGCGCTGGGGTGCTCCCCGCCTTGGAGAGACGCGCTAGCGCCCAGGCAGCGGATCCCGGTGCGGTGGCCCCGGCGACCCTGACTCCAGAGCGGCTGTTGGCGTTGCTTACCCAGCTCCAGGCGATCGCCGCTGACTGCTGGCAACCGCTGCGGCAAACCCTAGAAACGCGATCGCTTGAAACCTTTGTCGAACGGCTGCAAGGGGCGATCGCGGTTTACCCCTACCCACCGCTATCTGACTACCTGACCACTCTGACGACGCAGCTAGAAGAGTTTGATTGGGAACATTTGCCCCATACCGTGAATGCGTTTGCGCCCCTGCTAGAGACGCTGACTCACCAGGTCGCGGCTTTGGGTGAGGCTCCCGCTAATGGTTAACCCCCCGGTGTTTGAGCCCGCTCAGTGCCTAATTATGGCCGTCGACGACGTGCCCGCCAATCTCAAGATTTTGCAGAAGGTGCTCGACGCGGTGGGCTATCGCACCACCTTTGCCACCCGCGGGCAGCAGGTTTTAGACCGGTTAAACGACGTCAAACCCGACTTGATTTTGCTCGATCTGATGATGCCAAAAATGAGCGGCATCGACGTGTGCGCCCAGCTCCAGCAAAATCTGTCAACGGCGCATATCCCCGTTATTTTCTTGACGGCTAGCCATGAAATTGAGCATTTGGCCCAGGCCTTTGAGTGCGGCGCAGTCGACTATGTCACCAAGCCTTTCAACGTAGTCGAGCTGCTAGCCCGCATTCGCACCCACTTAGAGCTGAGCCAGCTGCGCAAACGCGCCCAGTTTCAGGCTCAGTGGGAGGCGATTTCGCGGCAGATCGTGCAGGACATTCACGCCTCTATCCATCTGCAAGACATTCTCAACAACACCGTCAAGGCCATTCAGCAGTTGCTGACGGCACGGCGGGTGATGGTTTATCGCTCCTGCGACCCCCAGGGTTGCAAACTGCTGGCGCTTTCTGGCGACGGTCTGTCCTCAGAACTCTGCGTTCAAGGGTTGGGCTGTCCTTATCTAGAGCACCACCCTCCGGTGGTGCCCAACCTCACCAAGCAGCAGATTTCCCTGATCGAAGCGGCTCCGCTTCCTCCCCCCACCGCGGCGTCTTCCTGTAGGTCCGATGTTCCCCAAGAGCTGTATTTGCCCATTCACCAACAGGGCCAGCTATGGGGCGGCTTGGTGGTGCAAAATGATCCCTGCGCCCGCCCCTGGGCCCAGCAAGAGGTCGAGACCTTGACCCTGATTGTGCAGCAGCTCGAAATTTCGATTCAGCATGCCGAGCTGCATCAGCGCTTGAGCGCGGCCAATCAGGAGCTAGAGCGCATCTCAAATACCGATGGGCTGACGCAAATTGCCAATCGACGCTGCTTTGATCGGCGGCTAACGCGAGAATGGCGACGTCTACAGCGGGAGAAACAATCCCTGGCGCTGATTCTGTGCGATATCGACTACTTTAAGCAGTTTAACGACACCTATGGCCACCCCAGCGGCGACACCTGCCTGGTAGCGGTGGCCCAGGCGCTTCAGCGCTGCCTGAAGCGCCCCGCCGATTTGGTGGCTCGCTATGGGGGTGAAGAGTTTGTGGTGCTCTTACCCAACACTGAGCTGGCGGGCGCCGTTGGGGTGGTCGAGCAGATGCAGGGGGCGATCGCTAAAGTGGCGATCGCCGACGCCCCCACCCACCGACTTACCCTAAGTTTTGGCATCTATGCGGCGGTGCCCCAGCATGGCACCCAGGCTACCGCCGCCCTGGCTCTGGCAGATCGGGCACTCTATGCCGCCAAGCAGGCTGGGCGCAATCAATACGTCATTGCCCCGGATATAGGCGCCGCCAGCTCAATCGAGACATTGCCCCAATCTAACCGCTCAAATATTTGAACGCTTTTAGAGCGGATTAATGTCCTCGCACAAAAACGTCTCTCGTAGGGGCAAACGGCCGTTTGCCCCTACCCAAGTTCATGCTTCAAGCCAGCAACACCGGATCTTGCGCCTGCTGCCTACTTTGCTGCCAGCGCATCCCGCAGGGGTTTGGTCATCCAGTTCAGCCCGACGCGCACCTGGTGGGAGAACGTTGGCATGCGGTAGAGGTAGGCCAGGCGGCGAGCCACGTGGGCCAGCTCGCCGTCGAGCTGAATGCCCAACCCGGTGAGGGTGGCACGGCTGGTGCCAAGGGTGAGCATTTCGCCCATGTGGCGATAGCGGAAGGGGAGCTGGGGGCGATCGCTGAGCTCGGCCCAGATATTCCACCCAACAAAGTCGGCCTGTTGTAGAGCGACCTGGGCCGTGGTGGGCACCTGCTGAGCCTCGGCATCGCGGCAGTCGGCCACATCGCCCAGGGCATAGACGCCGGGGACATCGATCGCCTCCAGGGTGGGCTTCACCACCACCTGCTGGCGCTCGTTGTGCTTGAGGGGCAGGTCGGCAATGACGGGGTTAACCTGGGTACCCACGGTCCACAGCACCAGATCGACCGGCAAAATGTCGGTTTGCTCGCGGAATGTGAGGCTGATGGTGTCGGCGGTGACGTTGTCTACGGTGGTTTCGAGATCGATCCACACTCCCAGGTCAGAGAGCACCTTTTGGGACACCTCGCGGTTATATTCAGGCGAGGTGCGGAGAATCGTGTCGGTGCTTTCGATCAGGCGCACCCGGCCTCGTTCCCCCAAATGTTCCGCTACTTTGCAGGCTAGCTCGACACCGCTATAGCCGCCGCCCACCACCGCCACGCGAATTTTCTCGGCGTTGGAGGCTTCAAGCAGGCGCAGCCGTTCCTTCAAATGGTAGGCATCTTCCAGGGTGCGGAAGGCATGGGCGTACTCGGCCACACCGGGAGCCATGTGCATTGGGGTGTTGCCGCCCAGGGCTAGAACCAGGCGATCGTAGGTGAGCGTCACCCCATCGCTGAGGCTGACGCGGTGCTGGTCGAGGTCGATGCCGGTGACTTCTGCCTGGCGAAACTGCACCGCAGTGCCGGCCAGCAGCTCGGCGTAGGGCGGAGCGACTTCCCAGGTTTGCAGCTCGTCGGTGACTAGCTCATAGAGCAGCGGCAGGAAGAGGAAGCGATCGCGGTGGTCAATCAGAGTAATCGTCGGTGGGGTGCCCTCCCACGGCAGCTGGCTGAGGCGCAGAGCGGTGTAGAGGCCGCCAAAGCCACCGCCGAGGATACAAATTTGCTGGGGAGCGTCTGCCATAGTGAAAAGCCGTGATACCTCTTCTACCTTCTAACTCAAAATGGAAAGAGTCATCCTGCTTTGCGGAGATTTCTTTTGGCTATAGCGTCAGACTTGAGCAGCCGCTCTCCCCGCCAAGAGGCGCTGGCCGGGGCGCGAGACATTATTCCCCTGGTGGTGGGGGCGATTCCCTTTGGGATTATCTTTGGCACCCTGGCCCAGGGCAGCGGCCTATCGTTTGGGGCAACGCTCGGCATGTCGGCCTTCGTGTTTGCCGGGTCGTCGCAGTTTATTGCCCTGGGGCTGCTGGCGGCGGGCAGCACTCTGCCGTTGATCGTGCTCACCACGGTGGTCGTCAATCTGCGCCACATGCTCTACGCCGCTAGCCTGCTGCCCTACGTGCAGCGCTCTTCCCATCGGTGGAAAGCGGTGATTGGCTTCTTTTTGACGGATGAAGCCTTTGCGATCGCCATTCGCCGCTACGTGCAGCCCGACCCTAGCCCCTATAAGCACTGGTACTACCTAGGTGCAGCCGTCACGATGTACGGCAACTGGATTCTTTGCACCTGGCTGGGCCTAACAGTGGGCCAGCTAATCCCCAATGCAGCCGCTTGGGGGCTAGATTTTGCCATGGTAGCGACGTTCATCGGCATGATCGTCCCCTACGCGACCACGCGACCGATGGTAGGGGCGATTGCCGTCGCCGGGCTGGTAGCAGTGCTGGCGAACGGACTACCCCACAAACTGGGGCTGATGGTGGCGGCGATCGCAGGTGTCACCACCGGCTACTGGCTCGAAACCCGCCTTCCGAGGACAAAGGGTATACCCAATTGATCCACCCCCTTACCCTCCCACATCCCCATGAATGACTGGCTTCTCGTCGCCTCCATGGCCCTGGTAACCTTCGTTATTCGCTATGTGCTGCTGGCCTTTAGCGGGCGCATTCAGCTGTCGCCGACCGTGGTGCGGGCGCTGGGCTACGTGCCCCCGGTGGTGCTGACGGCGATCGTCGTCCCCGCAGTGGTGCTGCCCGATGGTGAGACGCTGTGGCTGGGCTGGCAGAATGCACGACTGGTGGGGGCGATCGCCTGCGTCGTCCTCGCTCTTTGGCGCAAAAACCTGCTGCTCACCATCGCGGGCGGCATGGCCGCATTTTGGGGCTGGCAGTGGTTGGTGGGCTGAGCCACGGAGCATCTAATCACCAACCCACCGAATCTATGTAAGCCTGAATAATGCTGACAGCGCAGTTGACGCCATCCTCAGCGCGAATAGTTTCTCCTAGGGCTCTGGCTTTTGCGGCCATGGTTGGGTTGCTCAATACCTGCTTGATCGCAGCAGCCAGATTTTGCGCCGTCAGATTTTGAATGGGGATGGGCGGCGGCGCAACCCCAAGCTGAGTGAGGCGGTTTGCCCAAGCAGGCTGGTCGCCAAAAAAAGGCACCGTTATAGCGGGTAAACCAGCCCGCAGCCCAGCCGCGGTTGTTCCTGAGCCGCTGTGGTGCACCACAGCCGACACCTGGGGAAACAGCCAGTCGTGGGGAATGGATGGAGCGGCGTAAACCCGGTCAGTCAATTGCCCCGCTTGGGTGAGCCCCCAGCCGGCCAGCAGCACCGCCCTAACGTTGGCTCGATCTACCGCTTCTAGCAACAGCTGAAGCATCGCCTGCTCATCGGCAACCGCCATACTGCCAAAGCCAAGGGCAATCGTCGGAGTAGAACTTTCTCCCTGAGACTGGGCGAGAAAGTTTTGCAAGTCTGGGGACGGCTGGTAGGGTTGAGACGCTTGAGGAAAGCAGTAGCCGGTCACATGCACCGAATGGGATGACTGAGCCCAGTCGGCAGGGCGGGGAATGACGGCTTCGCTGTAGAGGTGCAAAATTGGCACCTGCTGCAACTGTTTGGGATGGTGAGCGCGGTACCGAGGGCCAAGCGGCGGCAGCGCTGGTAGCTGATGTCTCTCCCGAAAGGTTTCTAGGGTAGAGCGATCGCGTACCCAGCCCAGCACATCTACCAGGCGATAGCTAGCCCAATTCAGCGCTGACTGCACTGGATTGACGCTCGTTGGTATGTCGCCAAACCCAAGAAACGGAAACAGCCCGGTCTCTACGATGGGAAGACTAGCCGCAACAATCAGCGGCAGATTCAGCGCTTCGGCGACGTGATAGCTCCACAGCGCCAGTGGCCCCGCGATGATGACCTGACTGCCTTGGGCCGCCGCCAAAACCTGCTCTAGCTGTCTGGGCAAATTCTTGGCAAACTGGGGCGCTTGTTCCCAGGGCAGAAACTCGCCCCTCAAAAACCGCTGTCCCTCCTGCGATCGAAAGAATGCCCGATAGTCTCCTGCCAAGGGCGCAACCTCTACACCGTAGGATTTCACCAGGTCTGTGAAGGCCTCGTGGGTGACAACGGTAGGTTGGTATCCGGCTTGCAGAAGACCCTGGGCCAGGGCGAGCATGGGCATACAGTCGCCCGTAGATCCGAGCGCAACCAGGGTAATTTTTGGGGTAGGCATAGCGCTAAGGATCCGGCAATACAAGCGCCTTTACTGTAGCAGCCGCTGAACTGTAGCTGTTGGCACGGCCCAGTTAGAGAAGAGGCAAGAATTACGTAATATTGAACACCAACACCCCAATGCCTTAGACCTATAGTGCTCTTCGACTTTCGAGTCAGGTTGTTCCAGAGAGAAATCAGCATGAGTGGACTTGGTGGCCTAAATAAATCTCCTAACGGCGTGGTGCTGGGCATGGTGCAACTGCAACTGCCCAACGTCGTCACCCCCGACGATCTCGCCGCCCAGACCCAGCGCATTTGCGAGATGGTCGCCAAAGCCCGCCGCAACATGCCCACGATGGACCTGGTGGTGTTCCCCGAATATTCGCTCCACGGGCTGTCGATGGATACCAACCCGGCGATCATGTGCAGTCTGGATGGCCCCGAAGTCGCTGCCTTTCGCCAGGCCTGCATCGACAACGACATCTGGGGCTGCTTCTCGATTATGGAGTACAACCCCGAGGGCAACCCCTACAACAGCGGCTTGATTATCGACAACCAGGGCTCAATCAAGCTCTACTACCGCAAGCTCCACCCCTGGATCCCTGTAGAACCTTGGGAACCCGGAAACGTGGGCATTCCGGTCTGTGATGGCCCCAACGGCAGCAAATTGGCGCTGATCATCTGCCACGACGGTATGTTCCCCGAAATGGCCCGCGAGTGCGCCTACAAGGGAGCCGAGATCATGATTCGCACGGCGGGCTACACGGCCCCCATTCGCCACTCGTGGCAAATTACTAACCAGGCCAACGCCTTTTGCAACCTGATGGTGACGGCGTCGGTGTGCATGTGCGGCAGCGACGGCAGCTTCGACTCTATGGGCGAGGGCATGATCGTCAATTTCGACGGCACACCGCTGGTGATGGGCAGTCACCGTCCCGACGAAATCATTACCGCTGAGGTACGCCCCGACCTGGTGCGCGAAGCCCGCATTCACTGGGGAGTGGAGAACAACATCTACCAGTTTGGCCATCGCGGCTATGTAGCGGTCAAAGGCGGTGCCCAAGACTGCCCCTACACCTACATGAAGGACATGGTGAAAGAGCGCTACCGCTTGCCCTGGGAGGATGAGGTAGTTCATCAAGACGGCACCGCCTGCGGTTTTCCAGTACCCACCCGAGACTACAAGGGTGAAGAATTGCCGCCGGTTTTGAACTGAGTCAGCAGCTATTTTCTATCCCAAAAACATTTAGGGGTATGAGGTACAGGGTTTGGGGCAGACCTTACACCCTGTACCTCATACCCCGATCGCATCAATCAGTTCTCGCGCCTTCGGCCCCAAATTCTGCCCTTTTACAGACGGCAGCGCTGCCGTGAGCGGCCTACAGTATGGGCGTAGAAGTGGAGAAATCAGCATGGCATTGACGTTCCAAGTTCCGACGCTGAGCGATCAGAAATCGGCGCAAGAGCTAAAAGATTTGATTTTGACCACTGAACCTGAGGCCGATATTGACATTAATACTCAGGCAAAAACCGTCACCATTAGCTCTCAAGCCTCCGAAGAAACCTTCAAGCAGCTGATCACCGCATCTGGGCACAAAATAGCTTCTGCTAGCTAGGTTCGGCCAGATTGTCTAAGGCCTGCGATCGCAGCTCCGCGCTACTCTAGAATGCACTGGTTTTAGGGACTGATCTTTGACTTCAGTTTTCGCGACCGGTCTTTGACCACTGCATTCCACCGTTTCCTATGGTTGCTTCTACCCCTGCCCCGCTGCCCCCTGGGAGTTTTGGCCTGCCGGTTGTCGGCGAAACCCTTAACTTTTTGTTTGACCGCGAGTTTGCCAAAAAGCGTCAGGCCAGGTACGGAGCTATCTTCAAGACGCGCCTGCTGGGCCGACCTACCGTCGTGCTAATGGGGGCAGAGGCCAACCAGTTTGTGCTCTCCACCAATATGGACAGCTTTTCCTGGCGGGAGGGGTGGCCCGGCACATTCAAACAACTTTTGGGTGAGTCGCTGTTTTTGCAGGAGGGTGAAGAGCACCGCCGCAATCGCAAGCTGCTCATGCCCGCCTTCCACGGCCCTGCTCTAGTTGGATACGTAGAAACCATGCAGTCTCTCACCGATCGCTACGCCCAGCGATGGGAGGACCTGGGCCAGTTCACCTGGTTCGATGAGCTTAAGCAGCTCACCTTTGATATTGCTAGCACCTTACTGTTGGGTAGCGAACCCGGTAGCGAAACCGCCCAACTGTCGAAATGGTTTACTGAGTTAACCAACGGGTTGTTTGCTCCACCGATTCGCTGGGGTTGGACGACCTTTGGCAGAGCCGTTAGCGCACGGGATAAGTTGCTCAACCACATTGAGCAGGTGGTCAAAGAACGCCAGGCCCACCCCACCCAAGATGCGCTGGGCCTGCTAGTGCAGAGCGAAGACGAAGACGGCAATCGCCTCAGCCTAGAAGAAATTAAAGCCCAGGCCCTGCTAATGCTGTTTGCGGGCCACGAGACCACTACCTCGATGCTGACCTCGCTGGTGATGTCGCTGGCGCAGCATCCCGATGTGTGGGAGCAGGCGCGACAGGAGCAGGCGCGGCTGATGGAGGCAGGCGAAGCCGTCACCCTAGAGCAGATTCGGCAGATGCCCTACCTCGACCAGATCGTCAAAGAGGTGGAACGGCTGTACCCGCCCGTGGCCGGGGGCTTTCGGGGCGTGGTCAAAGACTTTGAGTTTAACGGCTATCGCGTGCCCAAGGGTTGGATGGCGCTCTATAGAATCGATGCTGCCCACCACGATCGCACCATCTACACCGACCCCGATCGCTTCGACCCCGATCGCTTTAGCTCTGAGCGGGCCGAGCACAAGCGTGCCGACTTTAGCTTGGTGGGCTTTGGCGGCGGCCCCCGCATCTGCCTAGGCTTGGCCTTTGCCCAGCTCGAAATTAAGCTGGTGGCGGCCCATCTGCTGCGCCATTACACCTGGGAGCTAGTGCCCAATCAGAATTTAGAGATGATGCCAATTCCGACGTTGAGGCCGCGATCCGGGCTGAAGGTCGTTTTCAAAAAACGCGCGATCGCTCCAACGCAGACTGCCGCCGACCAACCTGGGCAGCGTTAACCATGATGGTGAAATCCCTATTATTTTTTATCCTCGCGGGCCTGTGCGAAATCGGTGGGGGCTATCTGGTGTGGCTGGCGCTGCGCGAGGGCAAGAGCCCCTGGTTAGCGGTGCTTGGGGTAGCCGTTTTAGGAATCTATGGCGCAGTGCCCACCCTCCAGCCCACGCATTTTGGTCGAGCCTACGCCGCCTACGGTGGCGTATTTATTGTGCTTTCTATCGGTTGGGGGTGGCTGGTCGACCAGGTGAAACCCGATCGCTTTGATCTGCTGGGTGGCTGGGTGGTGCTGCTGGGCGTTTTGGTGATGATGTACGCCCCTCGCAGCTAGCAGAGTCCATCTGCAATCTGGTGGCTACCCCCCCACATGAATGACCGGACGGCGTCTGGGAGATTTTTCGGCTTTGCGCAGCACCTCCCGAGTGACCACGGCAATATCGCCCTCGCCAAACAACATGAAGCGCAGCAGATATTGAATTGGGTTGCCCTCAATCCAGCCAAAGTAGGCGTGGGGCAATTTGCCGGTCTCATCGCGCATGTAGAGCAAAATAGCAGCAATCGTATTGGGCACCGCCGACCCCCTAGCTCTCAAAATGCGGTAATTGCCCACCTGCACCCCTTCTACCTGCACCGTCTCCATAAAGTCTGAGGCATCGGAAACCTCGATCTCTAAAAACAGAATGGAATCGGTCGAGGGAATGTGATTGTCTTCCCGCACCTCGGTTTCCTTGAGGGAATATTCCTGTTCATCCCCGGCCTGCTTGCGGTTAGCAATGATGCGAATGGTATGCTCGCTTTCTTCTAAAATGAAACGCCGAGCGATGGGATCCATTTCAAACCGCTCAACCCGCAGCTCGGTAGAGCGCCAAACGCGCGAAATCAGTGAGGTGAAAACAATGGCACCAATAAAGAAGGCGGCAATTTTAACCCCATCGGGCCGCTCAAAAATATTGACAATCGTGGTGTAGAAAAACACCAGGGTAATGGTGCCAAACACGACCATGCCCCGCCGCGATCGCGCCTGTCGAGCCGCCAGCGTCACCGCAAACGACGCTGAACTCATCAGCACCAGCACCCCCGTGGCGTAGGCCCCACCCTGGGCCTCAACGCTGGCGCGAAAAATAATCGTGACGGCAAAGGCGATCGCCGTAAAAATCAGCACTAGCGGTCGGGCCGCCAAGGTCCAGCTGGGGGCCATGCCATAGCGGGGCAGATAGCGGGGCACAATGCTGAGCAACCCAGCCATGGCCGAGGCCCCGGCAAACCACAAAATCGAGATCGTGCTCAAGTCGTAGAGGGTGCCGAACCCATCCCCCAGGTACTCGTGGGCCAGATAGGCTAGCGCTCGTCCGTTGGCGGCTCCCCCCGCCTGAAATTCTGGCGGCGGAATCAGCAGCGTCGTGACCAAGCTGCTAGTAATCAGGAAGAAACTCATGATCACCGCTGCGGTGGTCAACAGCTTATGGGTGTTGCGGATGCGACCAGCTGGAGCAGTTTCGGTGTCGCTGCGATCGCCTTCGACTAAGGGCATCACCGCTGCCCCCGTTTCAAACCCAGACAGGCCTAGCGCCAACTTAGGGAATACCAGCGCGGCCAAGGCCAGGAGCACCACCGGATTGCTGTTTCTGGAAAATAGCAGGCTCCACCAATCGGCAATCGCTGTGGGATGGGTCAAAATCTGATAGCCCCCCACACCAATGGTCACCAAGTTGAGCAGCAGATAGACCGCGACTAGAAAAACCGCTATCCCAATCGCCTCTCGAAACCCCTTTAAAAAAACGGCTGCCAGGAAAGCAATGAGGCAGATAGTTAGTGGCACTTCGTACCCATGCAGAAAATCGTGGACAAAGGGATTTTCGACAATGTGGGCCGTAGCGTCGGCAGCGGAGAGGGTAATGGTGATGATGAAGTCAGTCGCCACAAACCCCAGCAGGCAAAGCACAAAAAACTTGCCCTGCCACCACGGCAGTAAATGCTCGAGCATGGCGATCGACCCCTCACCATGGGGGCTCATGGAGGCCACCCGCCGATAGATCGGCAGCGCTCCAAACAGAGTCAGTAAAACCAGAATCAACGTTGCAATGGGCGATAGCGCCCCAGCTGCTAGAGCGGCAATGCCGGGCTGGTAGCCCAGCGTGGAGAAGTAATCAACCCCAGTCAGGCACATGACCTGCCACCAGGGGTGTTTCACCGCGTGGCTGCTCTTCCCTGAGCGATCGGACTCAACTAACCAGCGCAGCAACCGTCTGCGGTATGTGGCTGATGGCCTGACTCGTTTAACCATCTACGGCATTCCTACGGGGTAGTGGCAGTACATTAATTAGTCAACCGCTTAGTGTCACCCTTGATCAACTGTATTGAGGTTTGCCGCTGTAGCCGTTGCCGCCAAGGTACGTAGGGTTACTAAGCAAAAGACGTTGAAGCGCCGACAGGTGGCCTAGGGATGAGGCGATCGCTAATGCTGAGGTTTGAGCGATCGCCCTCGCCAGGTCCAGCCCCAGCCGGTCTTGGTTTTGACGATGGAGGTGAGGGCGATCGCCACTACCACCAAGCCGCCCACGCTGCTCAGCCACCAGTAGCGCAGCGGCACCCCCACCTGGCGATAGCCCGTGATCCTCAGCAGCCCGTAACCTGCCAGGGTCGACACCGTCAACCCGTATAGGAGCGCTATAGACGAGGAGAGTTCGGGTTTGAGTAGGGTCACGGCTAGGCTCGCCAGCAGCCCGACCCAGGGCATGACAAACACCATGGCGATGGTGAAGGCCGACAGCAGCGTCAGCGGCAGGTTTTCTTCGGTGCCCAAGTAGTAGTTCTTGGTCCACCCTTCCCACAGGGTCGCAAAGGAGGAATACATGCGCACGCTCAGCAGATCAATGCCCAGCACGTAGCGCAGCTTGAGACCGTGGCGCCGAATCTGGCGGGCGAGTTCGACATCTTCTACAATCACGTCGCCGATGGCAGAGTGGCCGCCGATTTTGTCGTAGGCGGCGCGACGAAACAGCATAAACGGCCCAGCGGCAAAGGCATCGTCTACGGCGGTAGACTCGTTAATGGCTTCAAAGTCATAGGCGATCGCGATCGCGCTCATAATGATGGGCTGCACCAGCCACTCCGAAAAGCAGCTGCACTCAATCTTGGGCGCACAGCTCAGCAGGTCGGCTTGGCTGGTTTGGGCTTCGGCCAGGGCGGCGGGTATTGCCCCTGGCGACAGCCGCACATCAGCATCAATAAACAGCAGGTAGTCGCCCTGGGCAACATCTGCCGCCTGGGCACAGGCCCAGTTTTTGCCGCGCCACACCTCGCCCTTAGGGCGAGGCGGCACTACCAAGTGGTGGATGTTGCCATGCTGGGCGGCTAATTCTGCCGCGATCGCCCCGGTAGCATCGGTAGATTGGTCGTCAGCAATCCAAACTTCAAACCGCTGCGCCCCCAGTAGTTCAGTCGCCAGCACCGCTTCTACACAGGCGCGAATATTATCAGCTTCGTTGTAGGCCGGAATTACCACATCCACAGAGGGTGCTGAGGGCAGGGATGTCCCTACCGGCTGAAGGTGAGGAGCCGACGCCAGCGACTGGGTGAGCTTGAAATAGAACGCCGCGATCGCCACCAGTGCCACCCCCAGCAATCCGTCTAGCCCCAAAATAAACCTGTCTAAACCCATGCTCGTCTTCCCCGCCGCCATCCTGTAGCAATCTACTATGTGCAGCTCAGATTGGGGGGTGATGATTTCCGCGATCGCCCCTCGATGCCGCCCACCGCCTCGATTCTTTCCTTTGGAATGTTCCCTAGACTACAACCCTTGCCTATCCCCCCCCGTAGCATCGTAGCCACGTCGATTAAGTCGTTCCTGGTCAGAATTGAGGAGTTTTTGAATGATTAGACAATGGCGTTTTGGCCTGCTGGGGCTGGGCTTGGCAGTGGCCTTGGGCTTTAGCGGGCTGATGATCAATCGGGCGATCGCCCAGACACCCCAAGAGCACTACCTTGCGGCCAATGCCGACACCGTGCACTGGGGCTACTTCAGCCAATCCCTAGAGCCTAAGCTCACGGTCAACTCCGGCGACATTGTCACCGTCGAGACCCTCACCCACCACGCCAACGACGACGCCTCCCTCATGGTTATGGGCGATCCCGGTGCCGAGAGCGTCTTCGCCTGGACTCCTGAGGGCAAAGGCGTCGATCGCCGGGGCGCAGGCTCCGTTGACCCCGAGGTCTACACCACGGGCGCGGGTGAAGGGGCGGGCGTACACGTGCTAACCGGTCCCATCTACGTCAACGGGGCCGAACCCGGCGACGTACTCGAAGTTAAAATCCTAGATGTGGCACCGCGCCCCAGCGGCAACCCCGAATACCAGGGGCGCACCTTCGGCAGTAACGCAGCCGCCTGGTGGGGCTTCCACTACAAAGACTTGATTGAAGATCCCAAACCCCGTGAAGTCATCACCATCTACGAGCTAGACGCCACCGAAACCGAAGACTACGCCACCGCCCTCTACAACTTCCGTTGGACGCCCCAAACCGACCCCTTTGGCGTTGTCCACGAGACCATCGACTACCCCGGTGTGCCCGTTGACCCCGCCACCATCGACAAAAACTACGAGGTGCTAGAGGGCGTCAAGGTGCCGATTCGCCCCCACTTTGGCCTGATTGGTCTGGCTCCCCGCGAGGCCGACTTTGTCGACTCGGTGCCCCCCAGCTACTTTGGCGGCAACATCGACAACTGGCGCATAGGCGAAGGGGCCACTATGTATTACCCCATTGCTGTCGAAGGGGCGTTGCTGTCGCTGGGCGACCCCCATGCTGCCCAGGGCGACTCCGAATTGTCGGGCACGGCGATCGAAACCTCCCTCACCGGCAAAATTCAGGTCACGGTGCACAAGCAGAGCGACCTGGCGGGCACCATCCTCGAAGACCTCTACTACCCACTGCTCGAGAACGACGAAGAGTACGTTGTCCATGGCTTTAGCTACGCTAACTACCTCGAAGAACTGGGCGATACAGCTCAAAAAGACATCTTTGGCCAGTCGTCTATCGATAAGGCCATGCGCGATGCTTTTCACAAAATGCGCCACTTTCTCATGACCACCCAGGGCATGGGCGAAGATGAAGCGATTAGCCTCATGTCGGTGGCGACCGACTTTGGGGTCACCCAAATTGTCGATGGCAACTGGGGCGTCCACGGCGTGATCAAAAAGGCGGTGCTACCCGGTGTCTGAGAATGGGTGATAGCCGTCTGAGTGCAATGACCCCAGTTGTAGGTAGGTGGCGCGCTAGCAGAATCCAGCAAAATTCAAACGTTGGTGTTGGGCTACATGTCGTTTCACCTCACCTACGTCTAGCGGTTTGTCTCTCCTAGGGCCAAAGCCCGTTCCTTGCCGGTAGGACTTCAAGACAAGCAGTCATCCGCGCCGATAGTGGGGTTTCCAGCGCAGGTCTTGGGTATAGTCGCTTGCCTGGACTTGAGCGTGTGGTCTTCAGCTCGCCGCAACTCTCGCTAGAATGAAGGCCACACGAATTACGGATTGCTTGTGCTATGAAACGGTTGCTTGTTGCTCTGGTAATGTGTTTAGCGCTGGTGGGGTTTCCGGCCCAAGCCGATGCGCACCAGATTGAAACCTTTTACACCCTCGACAATCAGCTAGAGTTTCAGTCGCTGTTTAGCTCGGGCGAACCCTTTGTTGGAGCAACGGTTAACATCTATGCCCCCAACAACCCCGACGAGCCCTGGATGACGACCACCACCGATCGCGAGGGCCGCTTCGCGTTTTTGCCCGACGAGTCGATCCCGGGTGACTGGGAAGTCTCGATTGAAGACGATACCCAAAGCCATGCTGACTACTGGACTGTGCCCGTAGGCGACAAGGGCATCATCTATGACGGCATCAGCCTCGACTCGACTGAAGATGTGCACTACCGCGCCGCCGCTGCGTTCATGCCGCTGGTGATCTCGATTGGTGGAGCGCTGGCCTGGCTAGGGTTTACCCGCCGCCGTCGCTAGACAGTTTCCTCAAACACTCAAAACAACTGACCTCCGGTATCCCTCAACGTTAGGATGCCGGAGGTTTTTGCTATGGGCCTTTCCTGCATTCGCCAAGCCGACCCGTCACCCCAAGGCACTGGTTTTAATCATTGCGGTTGGTGAGAACGATCACCAAATCCTTGCTGTAGTCAACAGTGTTTTCCCTGTAGCTTCTCCTGCGTTCCCCAAAACTGTTAGGGAGAGTTGATCCAGCGCTGCGCTCTGGTCACTGCTCCTAGCCAGACATCGCAAAGCCCCACAGGAGAACCTCTTCATGACTGCTCAAGCCCCCGTTTTAGAGAGCTTTATCAAGCGTTACGGCGATCGCAACTACCGCTACCCCGTGCTGGTACGCCACCAGGGCACCGTGATTGCCCTGGCGATGGATGACCAGCGCCGCATCTATTATTCCGTGCTGAATCTCAATGGTCAGGGAAATTCCCTCGACGTGAATAGCTGGGCTGACCAGCCCCAGGAGCTGGAGTTCCCCAAAGAAATTGCTGAAGTGGGCTTTGGCCTCGCCGATCAGCTGCTGCTGCCGACGGTGAAAAAAGGGAGCCGTACCCCGGTCGATGCCGGTGTGGTGGTAGCCGACAACGAAGTAGACAAGTTTCTCTCCAGAACCGCGCGATTGACGGCAGATGCCCCGTTTCAATCGATGTCGGATGGGCGATTTGTTTACGTGTTTCGCCAGGCGATCGCCGCTAACCACCCCGACCAAATCACCGTTGAAGGCCCCAAAAACCGCCAGATCCCAATCGTAGACTCGACGCTGCTGGTCGATCGCTTTGTGCTGTCGGGGGCGTCGGGCGCATCCCAGGCTGGGGAAGCTGCCCCGGTACCGCAGCTCAAGCTCAATCTAGAGGTGCGCTTTCGCCGCAGCCGCAGCAAGACTCGCCCCCAGAGCACCAAAGACAGCCTGGGCGCACGCGACATGCAGGATCAGCCCTTCTTTGAGCCCACCCAGGAGCTGTCGTTTATTCGCAACTTGCAGGAGGGGCGGTTTTCAATCGTGCTGCTGCCCACCACCATTGCCGAGGTGTCGCGCTGGCAGATCTTTGCCTTTAACAGCGCCACAGAAATGATCGACGCCTACAACGTGGAGCGATCGCTAGAGGGCCTGTTCAACACCCGAGGCACTCAATCTGCCTCCAGCAACGATGCCGCCGAGACGGCGCTGAACTTCAGCCAGGAGAGTGACCACGTGGTGCTGGCCCCAGGAGTTCGCCTCGGCCAGGGCTTTAGTCAGGAGGCGTGGATTTTCCCCCGCGTTACCGCACCGGAGCCGGGGGAAGCGCTAGAGCAGGCTCTGCTGGGGAATGACGACAAGACCGCCACGGCTCCACCCTCGATCTGGATTGTGGACAACCGCCGGGTGCGGGTGGGCTTTGGCGATGGCGCTGAGTTCCAGTCCTTCATCACTGGGGAGGTGTTGCGATCGAACCAGTGGAACCATCTGGCAGTGGTATTTAACAACGACCCCGAGGATGCGGGCTATCACCTCTACGTCAATGGTCTGCCCGTGGATGTGCGGCAGGAAGGCACATCCACGGGCACCAGCGTAGGCAAGGTGCCGGTGGATGCTGCGATCACGCTGATCGGTGCGCCCAGCCGCAGCTTCTTTGGCCTGATCGACGAGATTCGCCTGTGGAATCGGCCGCGCTCGGAGCGAGAAATTCGCAGCGATCGCGGCCTGCGCCTCTCTGGCCACGAACTGGGGCTGACGGCCTACTGGCGACTGGATGAAGGCTCTGGCCGCGAAATTTTCGACCACACCAGCAACCACGCCCCCGGCACCATGACGGCAGGCTTTGCCAACCGCGCCTGGGTAGCCTCCGACGCACCCATTGGCGAAAACGCCGGAGTGAACCGCGACAGCTTCCGCTTTGAGGGCCGCACCGTCGAGTCGGGCCTCGCCTCGCTGCTCTACTTCCAGCAGGAGGAAGCCCGCACCGGCTACGACCAACAGGCTAAGCCCCTGCGTCAGGGAGCGCGGGTGATGCTGGCGGTGGCTACCCAAGCGGCTGGAGGCGATCGCAAAGAAATTGCCACCCTTGACTTTGGCGTTTCTGCCAACGGCCGCCTAGCCAAGGTCGCCGACAACTTGCGGCTCAAGCCCGTAGCGGTGGAGCGCGACGGCGACCCAGTGGATGTGAGCGCGGAACTGGCCCAGATCCAATCGATTCAGCAGGTGATTGACCAAACCCTAAGCGCCGACGACAGTGCCGATGTGAGCGTTGCACTGGCCCAGATTGAGGCGTTGCAGGCCGCTATTAGCCAAAAGCAGCAGTCAGCTCGCACCGTGGATGTCAACGCCGAACTCGATCGCATTGGCACCTTGCAGGGCGCCATTACCCAAAAGACCCAGCGCGTGACCACCCTGAGCGAGGAGATCGACTACCTCAATTGGGTGTTTAGGGTTGTGGATGACGCAATTGCCAACCGCAGCACCGGGCTCACCGTGCCAGCGGGTAGCTTAGATAGCCTCAATCTACCGGCTAAGCTCAGCCGACTGCGCGAGCTGCGTAACCTCCAGGCAAATGGCCAGCAAGAGCTGCAGCAGCTGCTAGATTTTCTGCGCAATGCTCGGGTCACCCTGCACGAGCACGCTAACTTTGGCGGCCGCTCTCTATCCTTTGGTCTGAACGCTATTGGCAACAGCTTTTCGCCCCGCTTTGTGGGCTATACCCAGCTTAATCAGCACAACTTCAACGACCTGATCAGCAGCATTAGCATTTCGGCTTTTGTTCGCGTGGGGCGAGGGTCGCAGCTGTTTTTGCCGGCGCTGCAAGTCACTGTTTTCGAGCATGCCAACCGCAACAGCGGCCAAAATGGGTTTGCCCACACGTTTACCGATACTACGGCCTTTGTCGGTCGTGACTTCAACGATCGCATCTCCAGCCTAGAGATCTCCGAAAACTCAGCTTTTCGCAATCACTGCGATGCGCTGCAGCGATCGCTCGACTCCCTCACCACTGACCTCAGCACTCTGCTCGACGAGCTGCGCGGCATTCGCGCCAGCATTGAAGCCCTGCGCACCGACCAAGACCAGCAGCGGCAGCAGCTGGAGCAGGCGGTAATTAGCGATCGCACCGCCCTGTCCGCCCTGCAAAACCTGCTGAACAAGGGCTTTGCCGCCACCATGCCGCTGGTGCATAGCGACGTCAATGGTCTGTCGGTGGCGGGCGGGCTGCTCACCTTCGCCTGGGCCGACGACACCCCGCTGCTGTTCGACAGCGCCGTGGGCAACGTGGCGATGTACTTTCGCGGTACCGACGATCAGTTCTTTGTCGCCTACTACAAAACCCTGACCCAGCGGGCGCGCTATGCCCTAAACGATGCCCTGGGGGCAGAGGCGGTGGTGGGTTTTGCCCGCTCCACCGAGGCCGAGATGGATCGCATTCGCCTCGATGTGGTTGGGGAGGCAGTTGACTTCACCTGCATTGTCACCATTCAGAGCAAAGCCAGCGACCAGACAATTATTGAAACCTGGCACCAAGTACCTCGCGCCCCCGAGGGCTTTGCCAAGGTGCTAAATGGCCTGGCGGGCGATCGCACCTTTGTCGGTCGCGGCGAAATTGCCCTCACCCCTGGGCGCGCCGACACTCTGACCGTAGCGGGGGGCATTCACCGCTCGCTACCGGCTGGGGCCACGCTGTTTATTGGTGATTTTAAGGCCACTCTTGAAACCGCGGTAGATCAGGGCGCAACGGAGCTGGCCATTCGCACTGAGGCTGCCAGCTCCACTACCGAACCGCTACCCGTGTTCTTTTTGGAATACGACTATGCGGTGCAGGCCAGTACCACCCAGGGCGGTGCTGACCTCTCCTCCGGCTCTAAGCTGCTGGCTTTTATCGCCAACGGCGCCGGCCAAGCGGTGAAGAATGGCACCGTGCACAGCGGACTGACGCTCTCTAGCCGCTGGGTCTCTGAGGCTCCGGGCCACACTTATGCCTTCGATGGCCAAGACAGCCACGCTCGGCTGGAGGCCTCCAGGGCCGATTTTGACCAGCAGCTGCGGCGGTTTTCGCCCCAGGCTGACCTAACGCTAGAAGCCTGGGTGCGCCCCAGTCAGATCGCCGAGGCCAGTCTGCGATCGCGCCTGCTCCACTACCAACCAGCGGCAAATACCACCGATACTCGCTACCTGCTGGGGCTGAAGCGTGAGGAGCTGACCACAGCGATCGCCCTCAACGGCAGCACTGACCTGGTGCGCATTCCCAATGCTACTCACCTCAATTTTGCTGGGGCCATCACTCTAGAGGCTTGGGTCAAACCCGCCAAAAACGAGAACCTGGGCAACATCATCGTCCACGGCAACGCCAGCGGTCACCAGGTCTTTCTGCGCATCAATGAGGGGCGCTACGAGGTGGGCAGCCACAATGGCACTGACCACAAGGTGGCGATCGTCATGCCCGCCGCCGATCGCACCGGCAACGCCTGGGTTCACCTAGCCGCGGTTTACGACGGCACCCACTGGCGGCTGTACCGCAACGGCATTGCCCTTGGTGAACAGGCCGAGGCGATCGGGGCCATCCCCATCAATGCCGACTGGGGCTTGGGTGCTCACCCCAACCCGAGCGATCGCGTGCGGATTTTGACTGGGGCGATCGCCGAGGCCCGCATCTGGCAGCGGGGTCGCACCCAGACCGAAATCGCCGCCGACATGACCCGCGAACTCAGCGGCAACGAAACCGACCTGGCGGGCTGCTGGCGCTTCGACGACTTTGGCAATCGCCGCGCCACTGACCACGCCCGCTTTGGCCACCACGGTCAGCTCGAAGGCAATCCCCAGCCGACGGAGTCCCCTATTCCGGCTTACTCGGTGTTTGCTGGAGTGGGTGAGCAACTGGTGCAGTCATCCCAGAAGATTGCCGCGGGCAACTGGAACCACCTGGCGGCGGTGTTCAACCAGTCCTACGGAGTGCAGCTCGATGGCCAGCCCGGCACCTTTTTGGATGCAGGCGCTGACCTCACCCTCGATCTCAACCGCGATCTGACCATCGAAGCGGCCTTTAAAGTCAATGATCTGAGCCAGCCCCGCGCCCTGCTCACTAAGGGCAAACTCAGCGCTACCGAAGACCCCGAGCAGCACGTGCCTTACGCCCTTTACCTCAACCCGGCAGGCCGTTTGGTCTTCGCCTTTGAAGATGTCAGAGGCAAAAAACACCTGTTCATCTCCCAGCCCATCCCCAACCCCACCGAGTTTCACACCGTTACCGTCACCCGCAAGCGCCATACCATCACCAGCCCGGTGCGCAACAATAGCGATCAGCAAACTGGAGTCGATATTGTCTCTTGGGATGCGATTCAGTTTTTTGTGGATGGTAAGGCGAATACTCCCAACGGCCAGCCCTACGGTCTGTTTGAGTACAAAAAAGCGGGCAGCGACACTACCGGCACTCCCCGCCAGGAGGACGGCCGCAATGGGGGCAGCACCAGCCCCGGCTTCAATGCCGGACAGCCCCAGCAGCCCCTGGACATTGGTAACAGCAATGCGCCGCTAGAGTTTGGCTCGGGCTTTAGTCTGGCCAGCTTCGACCCAGCGGGCGACGACCTAGACAGTATCAACGGCGTGTACATTTCCGCTGAGGCTCTGTCTATTGCTGATAACGGCGACATGACTAACCCCCAACAAGCCGAAATGGTGGCCTTGGCCGTTGGGGTCAATGCCGGGGTTCGTGATTTAGAGCGGGATAGCGATCTGCTCAATACCGTCCGCAATGGGTTCGATAACGGCTTTGCGATCGCCCCCCTACAGGGCACCCTGGCCGAAATTCGCCTGTGGAATGTGCCTTTGGAGGCGGGCAGTATCAAACCTACAATTCAGGGTGGCGAAAAGGGACTGCTCGCTTGGTGGCGCTTTGAGGAAGCCGAGGGCGCGATCGCCTTTGACTCCAAGGGCAGCAGCCATGCCCGCTTTAAAGGAGCGGTGCAGTGGGTCAAAGACCCCAACCCCAGCGGGTCGCAGCTGGTGCTCTACCGCAACGGGCAGCTGCTGAGTAGTGAGCTGGTGCCAGCGGCCAGCCGCGCCGTCCTGCTCTCGCCCCAGGCCCAGTTCACCCTGGGCGCGCTGCAACGCAACAATAGAACCCAGGAGTTTTTCCAGGGCGAACTGGAGGAAGTGCGGATCTGGCAAACGGCTCGCACCCCAGAGCAGCTGCAAGATAACCTGTTCCGGCGGATACTGGGCGAAAACGGGCAGTTCCTCGACAACCGCGAAGACCTGCTCGCCTACTATCCCTTTGACACTCAGAGGGCCGGAGTGCTCTCCGACTTCTCGCTGCTGGGCAATGATCTGACGCCAGTTGACGCTGAGTTTGTGCTCTCCACTGCCCCCATCGGTGAAGACACTCCCCAGGTGCGCAGCGCCCTGGCGGGGGTGAGGACTCCCTTTAGCGATCGACTCCAAAGCGCCCCCGCCGTGCAGGAGTACGGTGACCTGCAAACCGATGTCGACGGCAACCTGTTTGGCATCTATAAGCGCTGCTACGGCCTGATCAAAGACGGTCAGTGGGAATTAGTCACCGGCTTTAAGGTGGGCGAACTGGTCACCGAATGGGTTGGCCAGGTGCAATTTGACCCGCAGCTGATCGGCTTTATCGAAGGGGCACCGCCAGTCCCCGGCGAAAACCTCACCAGCCGAGGGGCCGTGCTCGGGGAATTTGCCAACTACAACGGGGCTAGCTCCGTTGAACTCAAGCAGGCCAGCAAAACCAACTTCACCTTTTCCGCTGATAAAGAAAGCGGCTTTGACTCCAGCTTTGATCTGACTGCCGGGCTGCTGACCGGGGCCAATGTCGAAGCCGGTATTGGCCTGGTAACTGAGGTGGCCGACGCGGACAGCGCCTTTGGCATCAAGGCCAAGTTTGAAAATTCCCTGGGTTGGCTCAGCTCGGGCAGCACCAGCCTGGGGCTGACCACTAACCTATCGAGCAAGCAGCAGCTGCAAGGGTTTGTCGAGCCTGCCAATGCCGTTGCCTTCGGCGATGTCGGTCGGCGGTTTATTCCCGAAAACACGGGCTTTGCCTTGGTACAGTCGCAGACCGCCGATGTGTTTGCCCTGCGCCTCAAGCACAATAGCGCCCTGGTGTCATACCAGATGCGCCCCAACCCCGACATTCCGCCTGATCGCAACATCATCAACTTCCCCATCAACCCCGCCTACACCAAGCAGGGCACCCTCGACGGCAAGATCGGCTTCACCCCCGATGCGGCCTACCCCAATGCCCTCACCTTTAGCAGCGACAGCAGCTTTTATAAGCCGATCGAGGCCTTTGCCCTCAAGCAGCGCATCCAGCGCGAAGAGGAGCGGGTGCGGGCCTACTACGACCAGTACGACGCCGGTGCCGTAGGCCGTCGCCAGAACGTGCTGTTTGGCCAGAGCGGCGACCTGGGCAGCGAGGATGTGCTGCAAAACCTGCCCCGGCTCGAGAAGCGCAACCTGGCCAACACCTACGTCTGGACGGCGGACGGCGGTCTGTTTGCCGAAACCCAGGAAACTATGGATGTGGTGCAGGAGAGCTACGGCGGGTCCTACGCTTTTAAGGGGCAGGCGGGCATCTTTGCCGACCTGGACGTGGCCATCAGCGGTGTGGGCTTTAAGTTTGGCTTTGAGGCCATGTTTGGCGGCCGGCTCAACGTGCAGGCCACCAAGAGCGTGCAGTCAGAAAATAGCTTCTCGGTCGAGGTGAATGTCGATGAGGTTGAGCGCGATGTATTTCTGCGCGACGAAGCGGGAGAAGTGCTGTTTGACCTCAGCAATCCTTTGACACCCAAAGCCCTGCGCCATCCTGGCAAGGTGGATGCCTACCGGTTTATGACCTTCTATCTGGAGCCCCAGGCCGATCACTTCGACCACTTCTTTAGCCAGGTGGTTGACCCGATTTGGTTAGAGCAAAGCACCGACGCCAACGCCCTGGCCCTGCGTGGCCTGCGCGATGCCAACAAAGGCCCTGGCACTAAGCCCCCCTGCTGGCGCATTTTCCACCGGGTCACCTTTGTCAGCCGGGTGCTGCCTCCGATCGGCAGCACCAAGCCCCTGCCGGCGCTAGAAGCCACTCTGCGGGAGCTGAGCATCGACAGCAACTTTGAGTTGATCAAGCGGCTCGATCCCTTTGTGGCCGACAAAGTAGACGACTTTGGCGAATTCTCCCGCGCCATTCGCGAGACCATTGCTACCTTCCTGCCCGAGCTGCAGCCCCACGTAGCCGCCATCACCGAGTTTATGCGGCTGTTCTACGGCGTCACCGAGGTCACCAGCCTGACCGACAGCCCCGAGCTGACGGCACTGTTGGAGGGCGATCGCAGCCCCAATACCGCCCCAGTAGTGCGGGTAGGCCGCAGCCAAATCCTGCATCTGGAGGATGAGGCGGTGCAAACCACCCTGCCCGGCTCGGTGGCCGACGATCGCCTCTCCCCTGAGGCCGTCTTCGTCACCTGGGCGGTGCAGTCTGTTCCCACTGGAGCCACCGTCGCCTTTGACGATCTTCACAGCCCCGTGACCGTTGCCAGCTTTAGCAACATTGGCCGCTACCGGCTAGCCCTAACCGCCAGCGATGGCACCCTGTCTGCCACTGAAGACCTCGATATTTTGGTTAACCAGTCGCCCCTGGTGCGAGCTGGTGACGACCAGGAGATCGGCTTCCGCCAGTCCCTAGAACTGCGGGGCGAACTGGTGCGGGATGGTCGAGGCGATCGGACGACTCAAGCCCTCACCACTCGCTGGGAGGCGGTCAGCGGCCCTGGCTCCGTCACCTTTGACAACGCCGCCGCCCCGCGCACCAGCGCGCTCTTTACCGCCAGTGGTGTCTACCTGCTGCGGCTGACGGCAGAAACTGCCACGGCTAGCGGTGTGCTCACCCACAGCGACGATCTGCAAGTATTTGTAGGGGCGCGCATCAACCGGGGTCTGCTCAGCCTCTACAGCTTTGCGGATAGTTTGGCCAATGGGGGCAACACCGTGCGCGATGTCGCTGGCATCGGGGTGCCGGTAGATCTGGCGATCGCCGGTAAACCCACGCCGCTCAAAGCCCGCGGCGCAACCACGTCCTTTGCCCTGGCGCTGAAGAAGCCCGCCCGACTCACCAGCACCAATGCCAGCCGTCTGATCCAGGCGATCAGAGCCAGCGGTGAGTTCACCCTAGAAGCCTGGATTAACCCCTCCCAGGGGAACCAGCCCGGCCTGGGTCGCATTCTCACCCTGTCGGGTGGGGCCAGTAGCCGCAACCTGATTTTGGGCCAGGCGGGTAACCAGTTTCACCTTGGGGTGCGCACCAGCGAGACGAATGGCAACGCCAGCGATCGCGCCTTTGCCGGCGGCATTGTGGCCCCTGCCACTCTCACCCACGTCGTCTGCACCCGCGAGACTAATGGCACCACCCGTCTGTATCTGAATGGACAGGTCGTGGCCCAGCGCGTCATCCCTGGGACCTTGGCCAACTGGGACGACAGCTTTGCCCTGGCCCTGGGCAACGAGCTGGGGGACACCCTCAGCGAAGACCGCGCCTGGCTGGGCGATTTCCACCTGGTGGCGCTCTACAGTAGCGCCCTTACCTCCGCCGAAATTGCCACCAACTTCGAGGTGGGGGCCGACGCCAACCTAGCTCCGGTGGTTTCTGCCGGTGCCGACCGGGTGATCAACCTCCCTAGTGCTCTCTCCCTCAAAGGAGCTGTTATGGATGACCAGCTGCTCAACGGCAACCTATCAGTGCTGTGGAGCCAGCCCGGTGGCCCATCCCCGATCACTTTTAGCGACCCGACCAGCCTAGAGCCCACGGTGACCTTTGCTGAACCGGGCGTCAACGATGAAGACGGACAGCTTGTTAAGGTGGCGGGCGTCTACACCCTGCGGCTCACCGTCGGCGACGAGGCCCAGGCCATTAGCGACGAGGTACAGATCACCGTTAACCACGCGCCGATGATCAAAGCGCCGGATGCGATCGTGGTGCAGTTGCCCAACCGAGCCCAGCTCACCGCCGAGGTGCAAAGCGGCTTGGGCAACCCGCGGCAGGGACGGCTCACCCTGCTCTGGAGCCAGCTTAGCGGACCGGGCACGGTTTCTTTTGGCGACCCTACCTTGGCCAACACCACCGCTCAGTTCTCCGAAAGCGGCACCTACGGGCTGCGGCTCACCGCCAGCAACGGGCTGCTCACCGCGGTGGCCGACGTTACCGTCCACGCCAACAAAGCGCCGACGATTCGGGCCAGCGCTGCACCGCTGGTCAACCTGCCCGCCACCGCTGCCCTCCAGGGTGAAGTGGTGGATACCGGCCTGGCCGATCCGGCAACAGGTATTGTGAGCGCGCAGTGGAGTCTGGTGAATGGCCCCGGCCCGGTCACCTTTGCCGATGCCAAGCGGCTGTCTACCACCGCCACCTTCAGCACCAGCGGCGAATACACCCTGCGGCTGACCGTCAGCACCGTGGAACTCACCACCAGCCGCGAGGTGACGATTACCGCCAACCAGGCTCCGGTGGTCGATGCTGGTCCCGACCAGAGCCTCGATTTCCCTGCTCTGGCCGAACTTGATGGCACCGTTAGCGACGATGGCTTCCCCACTACCCCTGGTCGCCTGACCCTGGCCTGGAGCAAAGTCAGCGGCCCCGGCGCGGTCACCTTTGCCGACCCCGCCAGCGACATCACCACGGCCCAGTTTTCTCGGGGCGGTGAGTATGTGCTGCGGCTGACAGCAAACGATGGGGCGATCGCCACCCACGACGAGGTCACCATTCAGGTGAACCAGCCCCCGGTAGTTAACGCTGGCGCCGATCAAGTTCTAACCCTGGCAGTGTCAGCGGCAGGAGCGGTTCAGGCGGCAACGACAGCTCTCAACGGCACCGTCCAAGACGATGCTCTCCCGGCCAATACTCTGACCACGCTTTGGAAGCAGCTCAGCGGTCCGGCCCCCGCCCTTCTGAAAGATGCTGCAAAACCCTCCACCTCGGCTGAGTTCCCTGGAGCGGGCACCTACGTACTGGAGTTGAGCGCCAGCGACGGACGGCTGACCGGGCGCGATACCGTCACAGTCGTCGTTTCCAAACGAGTCATGGTAGGTGTTCAGGCCCTCTACGATTTCCGGGAAGGCAGTGGCAACACCATCCGTGACCAGTCGGGGATTCAGCCCGCGCTGGATTTGGCTCTGGTAAACGGGGCGATCGCTCGCCTTCCCCAGGGCATTAGCCTCCAACAGCCTAGCCTGCTGGCTACCGCCGGAGCTGCGACCCGGCTCAACCAGGCCATTCAGCGCAGCCAGGCCATTACCCTAGAGGCCTGGGTGAAACCAGCCCAGCTTTCCCCCAGCCAGACCCCGGCGCGGATTGTCACCCTCTCAGCCGATACCGGGCATCGCAACGTCACCCTGGGCCAAAACAACAACCAGTACGTAACGCGCCTGCGCACCACCACTACTGGAGTCAATGGGTCTAGCAAGGTGGTCGAAGCGGGTTCAGTCAGCGTCAACCAGCTGACCCACCTGGTCTATACCCGCGACGGCGAGGGCAATACCACCCTCTACCTCGACGGCCAGGTGCAAAAACGCGAGGTGATCAGCGGCGATCTTTCCAACTGGGATGCTACCTACCGCCTGGCTCTAGGTAATGAGCTGACAGGCGATCGCCCTTGGCTGGGCGAGTACTACTTAGTCGCCATCTACGATCGCGCCCTCAGCACCGAGGAGGTCAGCCAAAACTTCGCTGCCCGCCTTCCATAGACAGCTAGAAATTGCCGCTGACTAGGCGGCGATCTGCAAAAAACCGGGTTTCTGCTAGAGAGTAACGCCTCTGACGCAGAAACCCGGTTTCTTTTTCAAGGCTCTCGATGCCGAAAGAGGCAACTGAGTTGGAGGCGGGCGCTAGTGCAGCCCCCAAGAGATCCATCGGGAGCTTGTAGCAGCATCGCCAGCATCGGATGACCTAACCCAGTTGCCACTGGTATCATCCAGTTCGACTGAGGTGAGATCGGTGTTTTCAACCCAGGCGTTGGTTAGGGTGGCGTGGGAGAGGTTAGCACCGCTGAGGGCTACCTCACGCAAAATTGCGCCCTGGAGATCGGCCTGTTCTAAATTAGCCGTGCGCAGGTCGGCGTAGCTGAGGTCGGCCCCAACCAGGTTGGCCCGCTCCAAGTCGGCCCCAATTAAATTGATGTGCTTGAGATTGGCCCCGCTGAGGTCGGCCCCAATCAGCTCGGCGTCGGTCACGTTGGCCCGCTCTAGATTGGCCCGCGAGAGGTCGGCCCCGCTGAGGTCAGCCTGAGACAGATCGGCCCCACTGAGGTCGATGCCGCTGAGGGTGGCACCGCGCAGATCGGCCCCATGAAAACGAACGCCTGAAAAGTTGCGATCGCCTCGGTTGTATTCGTGCAAAAACTGTTGAATATCCATGGAAGACAGCCTCCACAACTTGGCTAGATCAGCCTTAACGGGCAGTGCCTTGGGGTTGAAGCTTGCTGACTTGTCTTGCTCAGCAGGGGGCCAGCGTAGCCATTCAGCTAAGGCAGCCGCTCGGGGTGAGCCGCTTTAGGGTCGAAGAAATCGGCCAACAGCTATCGTTGTCTGCTAACTTATGCCTCTCAAGATGGCACCGGTTGAAGTGCCAGTTGCCGTTAAAGCTATCCCCATTGTCGGCTAATGCTCAGGCATGCGGGGAGGTGATTTATAGAACGCAACGCTCCTCGGGCAGCAGTTTTCCTAACAGCTCCCAGCTCTATCGGTAAGCGAGGCTGAACATGTTATAAATGTTAAGGAATTATAAGTATTCTCGTGGGCCAATCTTTGCCCCCATTAAGCTGTTTGCGGTGATTATCAGAGTTATTGAAGTTTCGGCTGTTGATTTCTCGATTTTGCAATCAAGCTTAGGCTCTGTTCGGTTCCCTACGGGGTGAACAGATTTTTTTTGGGCAAACAGTCCAGCTCTGATGTGCGCACCTTAACTTCTGTGGAGACTAGTCCTTGACTGCAATTTTTGAGACTTCCGCCAGAGCTGCGGATGTGAACCCTTACGGCGACCTGACCCTAAAGCAGGTTATTCAAACTATTCCTAAAGCTTATTTTCAAAAAGATCCGCGCAAAGCTTGGGCAGCTGTAGCGCTCAGCGTAGGGGCTGTAACCCTAGGATATGTAGCGATCGCCTTTTCCCCCTGGTTTTTACTCCCCTTTGCCTGGTTTTTGACCGGCACCGCCCTAACGGGCTTTTTTGTGGTGGGCCACGACTGCGGCCACCGTTCCTTTGCTAACCGCCGCTGGGTCAACAACTGGCTGGGGCACATCATGTTTCTGCCGCTGATTTACCCCTTCCACAGCTGGCGGCTGCTGCACGACATTCACCACCGCCACACCAACGATATGGAGATCGACAACGCCTGGGCACCGTGGAGCAAGGAAGAATACTCCGGTGCGGGTGGCTTCTTGCAGGCCGTATATCGGTCTATGCGGAGCTGGCTGTGGTGGCTGGCGTCAGTGGCTCACTGGGGCGCACTGCACTTTGATCTGCGCAATTTTGAACCCCGCGACCACGGTAAGGTCAAGCGCTCGATCGCGGCGGTGGTGGTCTTTGCGCTGGTGTTTTTCCCCACTCTATTTTACTTTGCCGGCCCCTGGGGTGTCGTGAAATTTTGGCTGATGCCCTGGCTGGGCTACCACTTCTGGATGAGCACGTTTACGCTAGTGCACCACACCATCCCTGAAATTCAGTTTCGCTACGGCGACACCTGGAATGAGGTGGAGTCGCAGCTCTCCGGAACACTCCACTGCGACTATCCCAAGTGGATCGAGGTGCTGTGCCACGATATAAACGTCCATGTTCCCCACCATGTTTCGGTAGGAATTCCGTCCTACAACCTAAGGCCCGCCTACGCGGCGCTAAAGGAAAACTGGGGCCCTCTCATGAAGGAAACTAAGTTTTCCTGGGAACTGATGCAGACGATCACGACCCGCTGCCATATCTATCATCCTGAGCGGGCCTACGAAACGTTTCGGGAGCTAGGGCAATAGAGAATTGGTGAAAACTAGGTTAGTTGGGGCGACTTAGCCCCTCGTTACCGGCTCAGCATCCCTGGGCCGGTTTTATTTTGGATGGGGCCAATTGGTAAACTGCGACACCTCAAACGCGCAGGAGGTGCTTGCGATCGCGACAATCGTGGGTAGCATTAGGAGTCTTGCCCACGCTTGACTCCAAGCCTACTCCTCACACCGCTGCACCAACTGCTATGGCCCTGCTGTCTCGACCGCTGAAAACGTTTTTGACCACTGCCGCTGTGGTGCTCACGGGGCTGGCTGCGGCCCCCATGGCCCGAGCCCAGCAGTTTGATCAGCAGCCCATTGACCCCAACCTGGCGGTGGCCATCGCCAGCCCAGTGCGCAACGGGGCTTTCTACAGCCTGATGATTTTGACCCAGGTGCCCAACCAGCGGCAGTGCTGGCAAGAGCAGGGACAAGCGGGCGGGCCGGTCACCGTCGACCCGCTGCTGCTGAACTTTGACTTTACCGGAGCCTGCGATCGCAGCACCGACGGCAACGGCTACTCGGTGCGCATCAACGGTCAAGACCTAAGGGTGCACTACCGCCTAGAGGTTTCGGCTCGGCAGAATGACCTGGTGTTGTTTGCTCGACCGACGCGCGATCGCTCCGCTCCGCCCATCGAGATTGGCCGCACCAACGGACGCACTGACGGATTTCTCAAAATCCAGCTCAACCCTGGCTGGCAGATGACCCGCCGCACCTACAACGGCCAGCCTGTCGGTCACATCTACCTCACCCACGACGCGCCGCTAGATGTGCGCCTAGCCGCCGGGGCCGCCCCACCCCTGAGCCAGACCCCCAATACGCCGCCCGCCGCCCGTCCCACCACGCCGCCGATGACATCGCCCCCGCCACCACCCAGCAGCACAGTGGCTACCGGCAACTATTTTCGCGTGGTGGTGCCGATTACTGGACCCAACACCCTGCAACAGGTGCGGGCTGTAGAGCCCGAAGCCTTTCGCACCAACGCCGAGGGCCAAGAGGTGGTGCAGGTGGGGGTGTTTCGCGATCGCCAGCGGGCCGACGAAGTCTACAACGCCCTAGTCGCCGCCAGCCTACCTGCCAAAATTCTTGGGGCCTCAGCCCCGGCGGTGGCCTCCACGCCCACCCTGCCACCGATTCCCCAGGGGTCGGTGGTGGTCGTCATTGACCCCGGCCACGGCGGGCGCGACCCCGGTGCCGTGGGCATCGGTGGCCTACAAGAAAAGCAGATCAACACCGCCATCTCTAACCGAGTGCAACAGCAGCTTGCCGCCGCCGGTATTACGGTGCTGATGACTCGCAGCAGCGATGTCTTTGTCGATCTAGACGCCCGCGCCCAGTATGCCAACCGGGCCGGAGCCAGCGTGTTCGTGAGTATCCACGCCAACGCCATCAGCATGAGCCGCCCTGAGGTCAACGGGCTAGAGACTTACTATTTCTCCAGCGGCGAACGACTGGCCCGCAGCATTCATGCCAGTGTTTTGGGGAATACGGATATGCGCGATCGCGGCGTCCGCACCGCCCGCTTCTACGTGCTGCGCTACACCACCATGCCCTCGGTGCTGGTCGAAACTGGGTTTGTCACCGGATCCCAAGATGCCGCCCGCTTCCGCGACCCTGCCGCAGTGAATCGGATTGCCGACGGCATCGCTCGAGGCATTTTGAATTATTTGGGCCGCTAATGGATTGTGAACGCTAATTGGCCTTAGAAACAAACTGACGAACTGCTTGACTACGGTTAGATCAGTCCTGGTTTCTCGTAGCGCAACCCAAGATTGCAGCTGCTCTACTGGTACTACGGAGAAGGCCAAACTGCTCTCCAATTCGCGGATTTGCTCGCCGCGCAAGTCCAAAATTTTGACCTTGCCGTTGCTGTAAAGCCAGAGTTCGGGCACCCCAAGCGCCTGGTAAATGACCAATTTCTGATTCGACGCACTGGCAATATCCACTTCCACCGCCAAGTCTGGCGACAGGTTTGGCGGAATCTCAGGATTTAAACCCTGCACTAACCCAGCATTCTGAATAAAAAAGCAGCTATCAGGTTCAATCCCTTTGTCTAAGTCTTTACGGTTCCAGGTCGTTGAACCCAGATCCACAATTTCTAACCCTAGTTCTTCTGCTAAGGCAAAGATAATCTTGCTCAGCAGCCGGTTGACAATCTCATGGAGTTTACTGGGCATGCGAATCTCCAAGCTGCCACCGCTATAGGCCAACCGAGTGGCTCGATTCTCGCCTAGCTCTGTTAGAAAAAGCTGGTAGTGCTGCCAAGTCAACCCCGACACAGTCATAGCGCTGCCGGGAGACAGCACAATTTGACTCAAGGGAGTGGCTAGGGCAACAGGCATGGGCAAACAACCGCACGGCAATGTCAGGATGATAACAAGGCCGCCAGTCTTGTGGCGGCATCTGCTCTCTAGGAAACCAGCAGGGTATGGCTATCGCGGGGCTCTACGCCAGCCCGCAGCGATCGCCTCCGCCTCGGTGCAAAACCACCGTTCTCCCTTGTCGAGATGGATCTCTGTCCCCTCATAATCTTCCATGCCGGGAACGTGGTAAAGCTTGTTGCCGCTTGAAATCGAAATATTGCCTTTGACCGTGCAGGCGGGTTCTGCAACGGCGTCAACGGGCGAGAGCGGAGTCGTAGTACTGGGCTGTGCAGCGGGTGCCGGGGGTGTCGTGGTACTGGGTGACGCGGTAGGTGAGGGCGAGGGCTTAGTACTGAGCTGCGTAGTGGATGAGGGCGAGGGCTTAGTACTGGGCTGCGCAACGGGTGAGGGCGGAGTCGTAGTACTGGGCGGTTCAGTGGGCAAGGGCAAAATACTCGCAACAGGCGACAAGAGGGTTCTATGCACAAACGGTAAGGCGAACAGGGCAACAGTAGTGAGGCCTAAAACACCCACCACAGCTTCGAGCCAGATGTCTTGTATTGATTGACGCCTAGCTGTCCGAGGGCGGGGCGTTGTTGGAATGGATTTAGCTGTCTGGGGGCGGAGCGTTGTTGAGATAGGTGTAGTGGTTTGCGGTGGGCTGAGTACAACGCCTTGAATAGAGGCTTTGGCAGCACGTACCTTGCCGTCAGCTTGGGTCACTTTCTCGTATAGGATCGTGTCTCCGATCTGCGGACGGCGGCAGTCTGCCGGTAGGGCGCTGATGTGCAAGAAAACGTCCTTGCCACCATCGTCCGGTTTGATAAAGCCGAAGCCTCTGTCGTCCTTCCAGGTTTTTAGTTGTCCTCTGTCAGGAACAGGTGCCATTCACGAGCCTCTGGATAACCACTCTGTAGGATTCCCCAGGTGGGCGATCGCACTGACAGCCTCAGATTAAGTTGAACTGTCGCGCTCAACTCACAGCTCTCGTTTGCCTTCGGTACTTTGCTGAACTTAGGCGGCTATTCGTTTGCCTCTGCTACAGCCAAGCGCACCCCCAATACGATGAGCGCTGCCCCAGTTAAACGCTCTAGCCAATGGGCAACAGCCAGAATGTGTCGCTTGAAAATCTGTTGGGAAATCACCACGGCCACCACCGCAAACCAAATCAGGGCGACAGCCGCGACGGTTGCCCCAAAAACTGCTTGCGCTACGATCGGCGTTGCAGACTGGATAATTTGGGTAAATAGCGCTAGAAAAAAGAGCGTTGCTTTAGGATTCAGCAAATTTCCTAGGAAGCCGATGCGGAACGCGGCCCAACGCCCTATGTCTCGCTGTTGCCCAATGGCTTCTGATGCGTTCACGCAGTGTCCCCGAAGAGGAATCGCTACTCTCTTGGCATGCAAAGACTTGACGCCAAGATAAATGAGATAAGCCGCGCCAACCCATTTCAAGGCATTGAACAGCAGAATAGATTGTGAAATCACAGCGCCAATGCCAATTAGGGAATAGGTGGCATGAACCAAGTTCCCAGCTCCAACACCGATCGCGGTAAAGATTCCTGCCCGTCGAGAGTAGGCCAGGCTGTTGCGCAACGTCAGGGCAAAATCAGGGCCAGGGGTGACAACTGCCACTAAACTGACAGCAAAGACCGTTAACCAAGCCGAGAAGAATGTCATAATTCTCTCCTTGCAAAAGACTTTGGGCGAGAGCCTATCACAGGTTGCTAATCACGAAATGTTCTCTCAACCGACCCGCAAGCGCTTTGGCCAGCACTGGCTCACCGACGAGAAGGTGCTCCACCGCATGCTGGAGGCCGCTGCTGTTACTCGCCTAGACACCGTGCTCGAAATCGGCCCTGGCACTGGGGCGCTAACTCGCTGGCTGCTGCCTTTGGCCAACGCGGTAGTAGCGGTGGAAATCGATCGCGACTTGGTCCGCAAGCTCAATAATCAGTTCGCCAAGCACGATAACTTTCGCCTGGTGCCGAGCGATATTCTAGAGCTAGACATCGCTGCCGTCTCGCGGGACAAAAACTTTGACTTTGGTTTGCCCAACAAAGTTGTCGCCAACATTCCCTACTACATCACCGGGCCGATCTTAGAAAAGCTGCTGGGCACCCTGGCCGCGCCGAACCCGGCACCCTACGACGCGATCGTGCTGCTGGTGCAGAAGGAAGTGGCGGAACGGCTCTATGCTCGCCCCGGCCGCAAGGCTTTTGGGGCACTGTCGGTGCGAGTGCAGTACCTAGCAGATTGTGAACTGGTGTGTCCGGTTCCGGCCCGCGCTTTTCAACCGCCGCCCCAGGTGGACTCGGCGGTGGTGAAGCTTACCCCTCGCCCGCCTGTCACTCCGTCTGATGACCTAGCGGGGTTTGACCGACTGGTAAAGCTGGGGTTTGGCAGCAAGCGCAAAATGCTGCGCAACAACCTCAAGGGGGTGGTCGATCGCGACGAACTAGAAGCGATGATGACGACCCTAGCCATTGAGCCCACCGCCCGCGCAGAAGACCTCAGCGTTGAACAGTGGGTGGCGCTGAGTAATACAATCCTGAAGCACCCCCGCTGATTTTCTATGCGCCTTTACACTCTGCTAGCCGCTGCCAAAATTAACCTCTATCTCGAAATTGTGGGCAGCCGCCCCGATGGCTTTCACGAGCTGATCATGGTGATGCAGAGCGTTAGTCTGTGCGATCGCATCACCGTTCGCAGCATTGGTGTCGATGAGATTCGGGTGCGCTGCGACCATCCCCTAGTGCCTGCGGATGAGACCAATTTGGCCTACAAGGCAGCGGCCCTGGTAATGGCGCAATTCCCGGACGCGATGGCTAAACTGGGCGGCGTCGAAATCACCATCGAGAAGCAGATCCCGGTGGGCGCCGGGCTGGCCGGCGGCTCGTCCAACGCGGCGGCGGTGCTAGTGGGGCTAGATCTCCTGTGGAACTTGGGCCTGACCCGAAGCGAGCTGCAAGATCTGGGGGCTGAGCTAGGGTCAGATGTACCCTTTTGCGTGTCGGGCGGGACGGCGATCGCCACAGGCCGGGGCGAACGGCTCGATGCACTCCCTGGCATCGACAACCTGCACCTGGTGATTGCCAAGTATGAGTCTGAGTTTGTCTCAACCCCTTGGGCCTACAAAACCTACCGGGCCGAGTATGGCGACACCTATGTAACCAATACCCAAGGCTGGCAAGAGCGGCAGGCCCAGGTGCGATCGGGTGAGATGGTGAGGGCAGTGGCCCGTCGAGATGCGATCGCCCTGGGCCAGCACCTCTGCAATGACTTTGAGAAAATCGTGCTAGATGCCCACCCCAAAACCGCCGCCCTCAAAGCCACCATGGCCGATCTCGGCGGGCTTGGAACCCTGATGTCGGGATCTGGCCCCTCAGTGTTTACCCTGACGGAGTCTGAAGCGCAGGCCAACGAGCTGGCGGCCAAGCTGCGCTCGGCGTTGCCAGACTCCGATCTAGGCATTTGGACGGCTCAGTTTGTGCCCAGTGGGGTGCAGGTAGCCAGCTAACCAAAAGGCTGAGAATGGGTCTGCGGAGGGGTGGCCCACCGTGAGCGGGGAGAAGCAACGCTAGAATAGGGAAACTGTTCTTAACCTATCGGGTTTGTCTATGTCGGTTTTAGCTGCGATCGCGGTCATCGCCCTACTGGTAGCCGTTCATGAAGCGGGGCACTTCACAGCCGCTCGACTACAGGGCATTCACGTCAACCGCTTTGCCATCGGCTTTGGCCCCATTCTTTGGAAGTACCAGGGAGCTGAGACTGAATACTCCCTGCGAGCCATTCCCCTGGGCGGCTTTGTCGGCTTTCCCGATGACGACCCTGAGAGCGAAATTCCCACCAACGACCCCGACCTGCTGAAAAATCGCCCGATTCTCGATCGCGCCATTGTAATCAGCGCTGGAGTAATCGCAAACCTGGTATTTGCCTACCTGGTGTTTGTGGCCCAGTTTAGCGCCGTGGGCATTCCCGAAACCTTCAACCCCCAGCCCGGCATTCTAGTGCCCCAGGTAATCGCTGAAAGCTCTCCCGCAGGTCAGGCAGGAATTCGCGCTGGAGATATTTTGGTAGCGGCCAATGGTGAACCTCTGGCCTCCGGCGAAAAGAGCATTCCCTTATTCATTCAGCTAATCAAAGATAGCCCCAACCAGCCTGTGCAGCTCACAGTACAGCGCGGTGCCCGCGAGCTAGATGTCTCGGTGACTCCCGTCATCGGCCCCGACGGCACGGCTGTAATCGGCGTGCAGCTTCAGCCCAATGGTGACTTTGGCTACCGCCGTCCCAAAAACCCTATTGAAGTATTTGGTCTGGCGGCGCAGCAGTTTCAAGACACTCTAGTGCGCACCGTGAAAGGCTTTGTGCAGCTAGTGACCAACTTTGGGGAAATGGCTAGCCAGGTGGCCGGGCCAGTCAAAATCGTTGAGCAGGGGGCTGGACTGGCTAAAAATAGCGCCGCCATGCTGTTCCCCTTCACCGCCATCATCAGCATCAACCTGGCAATCATCAACATTCTGCCCCTGCCGGCGTTAGACGGCGGTCAGCTAGCGTTTTTGCTCATCGAAGCCCTGCGCGGCGGTAAGCCCCTACCCGATCGCATTCAAGAGAACGTCATGCAGACTGGCCTCGTGCTGCTGCTAGGCCTGGGCGTGTTTCTCATTGTCCGCGACACCACCCAGCTCGAAATCTTCCAAAATCTTCGGTAACTCCCCCACCATGGGTCACTGAGGTTTTTGGCTGACAGCGCCAGGTGAATGGGTAGGGGCCGCGACCCACACTACCTATCCACCCCCCACCCCATCCACCCCCCCACCCCGTCTATGCCCAACCAGCGACGAGCTTCTAAAAAACAGCGATCGCTGGAGATTCTTCTCCGCCTGAAACGACTGTATCCCGAAGCCCCTTGCTCCCTAGATTTTGCCAATCCTTTGCAGCTGATGATTGCCACCATGCTGGCAGCTCAGTGCACCGACGAGCGGGTTAACCTGGTCACCCCGGCTCTGTTTGCCGCCTATGCCGATGTCTATGCCTTTGCCGAGGCCGATATCGCCGATTTGGAGCAGCTGGTAAAATCCACCGGCTTTTACCGCAACAAAGCCAAAAACATCCGCGCCGCCTGCCAACGGATCATCACCGAGTACAACGGTGAAGTTCCTCCCCGCATGGAAGATTTGGTCACCCTGCCGGGCGTGGCTCGCAAAACAGCCAACGTGGTGCTGGCCCACGGTTTCGGCATCAACGGCGGTGTGACCGTAGACACCCACGTTAAGCGCATCACTAATTTGCTAGGGCTGACCAAGCACGCTGACCCCGTCAAAATCGAGCGCGACCTGATGAAGCTGCTGCCCCAGCCCGACTGGGAAAACTGGTCGATTCGGTTGGTGTACCACGGGCGAGCGGTGTGCAATGCCCGCAACCCTAAATGCAGTATGTGTGAGCTGGCCGATCTCTGCCCCTCGGCAAAGGTGGTTCCGGTAGTTGGCTCTATTCAAGTTGGCCCTGTGCAAGTTAGCCCCATACAAGAGGTGGTTCAGTCCTAGGGGTTTTTGAGGCTAGATGCGGCAAGATTATGCTAGGCAGGTCTCGGAGGTTTCATTTTGGCTGACCTCTACACCACAGATTTTTACGCTTGGACTCAAGAACAGGCCGATCTCTTGCGGCTGAGCAAGATTAACTTAGAGTCTGATCAGTTTCCTGGTTACGAAGGTTTGGTCAAGCTGAGCAGACCCACGCTGACAGTGACCAGCAGCACCCCTAACCCCTGCACCATAGAAAGCTGCTCTTGCAGGATGCCCCATGCGAGGACGGCGGTGAGGGCTGGGTTAGCGGCCCCAAGCATTGAGGCGGCGGTGGCCCCGACGACGCGAATGCCGAGGTTGTTTAGCACATGACCAGCGAGGGTGGCGATCGCCGATAGCAAGCCTCCCATCCACAGCGCGGGCCACAGCAGACCCGCCAAATCCACCGGCCACAGCAGTAGGCTGACTGCTGATAACACCAACGTCACCGCAAAGCTAATCCCCGTAAACGGCACCGGATGAAAGGTTTCAAACGCTTTTTGGGCGGCCACGGTGTAAAAGGCGTACACCACCCCCGAGGCCAGACCAAAGACGACGCCTACCCAACTCTCGATCGCCGCTCCGGTCATGGGAATAGTCAGGACGCTGCCCAGCAAAATCAGCGCCAAAATGGCCCAGCGGCTAGGGCTAGGGCGGTGGTTAAACCAGTACCAGTCCAGCAGCGCCGTATAGACGGGGTACGTAAAAAATAGCGTTAGCGCAATGCCCGCCGCAATCCGCCCCACCGACACGTAAAGCAGCGCTAGGTATGAAAACATCAACACCCCGCCCACTAGGGCCAGGTGGAGCTCGCGGCGGTAGCTCGCCGAGCCTAGACGCCGCAAGTCGCCCCACATAGCTGGATACACCGGCGGCAGCAGCACCGCCATCAGCGGGACTCCGACCAGCATGCGCATAAACATCAGCAAAAATGAGTTGGGCAGAGTGGGCTCTACAAGCCGCCAGTTTCCAGCACCCCAAACAGGTCAGACGGAATAAACAGAACCCGCGTGATGAGGTTTTGGGCCCCAAAGCAAATGGTCGCCAGCAAAATTAAGACATAGCCGAGCATGCATCCCCCTTGTTGCGCCTAGGGATGACCCAACGCCAGTGCCCTGAACCACCGCATTCTACGGTAGCCGATAGCTAGCCACCCGCACCATCAAATCCCCCCCCTGGGGATTGTGGGTGAAGACAAAATTGCCCGCCTTGGTTTCGTGACCTGAGAGAAAGTCGATCTGCTGCTCACCGGTTTCGTCGTCAACCCCTGTGATATGTAGCTCGGCGGTCACCTGCACCATGCGGGCAATGCGGCCGCCGGTGTTAGTAATGGCAAAGGGCACGTAGTAACGGCCATCGGTGACCCGCACCGCCTCCGACACCGCTACCGAAAAGGCGGGCGGGCGATTTTGGTTAGTCTGCCAGTCAAAGAAAATGAGCCCCACCAGCCCCAGCAAAATGAGGGAAGCCGCTATAAACGTCACCCACTCAGCCGCAGACCGTTGGGTAAAGCTCCTGGGCGCATTGGGAGAGGGTGAGTTGTCGGGGGGGGTGGGCAAATCCATTAGATAAGGATACGCCCTGCGGCTCCGCCAATGGAGGCGGGCAGGCCCAAAACAAGGGTATTGCTCAACCATTCTGACCAGGGGTCACTGGGGTTGAGCTGCTGAAACAGCACCAGCATGAGCATCGATGCCAGTAGGGCCACGAGGTAGGCCACCAAGGTTTCGGTAACGGGGCTAAACAGCAGGCCCCGCTGCCGCCGCTCGGCGCGATCGGTAAAGCCCGAGGCAAACACAATGGCGTAGGAGAGACCCAGTGACGCGCCCATGATCAGCAGCAGCCACAAGGGGGGTAGGGATGCGGCCAGTAGCGGCACCTCTTCGGTGGGGGCAATGCTAAAGGCAATCAGCACAGCGCCAATCAGGGCGGCGTCGAAATCGACCAGGGCATCGCGCAGGTTGGCTACGGTAGGGGAGGCCAGTCGGCGCGAGATGGGGGCAGTCGTGCGGCGCACGCGGTCTGTGCCAGAATCGCGCCTTTGCTTGCCCTGCAAGGTTGAGCGTGCCAAGGCCACCCCCAGCGCAAAGGGCACGGTCTCAAACACCACCTTTCCCAAAACTTCCGATAGGGGAATGTCGAGGGTGATGCGGCGCAGCAGTACCAGGGCCAGGGCCGCACAGACAACCCCAATGGCAACAGCCTCAATGCTTTCGAACAAGGCTTCGAGGGGGTGCAGGTGGAGGGTCTGGCGAAACCCTTCGACCTGGGTGAGCAGCCCCACGCCGACTAGGGTGGTGGCGAGCACCGTCAGCAGCCAGTGGGGACCCGTGGCGGCACCGATCACCCATACCTCCACCGTGTACAGCAGCGGAATGCCGAACAGAAAGCCCCCTACTGCCCCCTGGAGAATGGCCTGTAATTCTATGAGCCAAATGTTGGCAGAGGGCTGAGGCGTTGCGTCGTCTACGGACTCGACCATTGCGGATTGTCTCTGATAAGGGCCCGCTGGGCCAGACCTATCTACAGCATAGTCAGGGTTTGGTGATTCAAAACGGCTGAGGCCAGCGCTGTTTGCAGGTTTTCTGCCCGAAACCTTAGGAAAATCTCTAGTATTGCTGGGGTTCTACAAAATGCCCGTTAGCGTGAAGGGAACGGTCTACGACTTGTAGACAAGCTCCCACGCAAGGATGTTTTTATGACCCAGGCTAAACCCGGCGACAGCGTCTCGATTCACTATACTGGCAGGCTCGAAGACGGCACTGTGTTTGATTCGTCGCGCGATCGCGACCCCCTAGAGTTTTCCATTGGCAATGGTGAGGTGATTCCCGGCTTTGAGGCGGCGGTGGTGGGCATGGCCCCTGGCGACGCCAAAACCGAAGTAATTCCGGCTGAGAGCGCCTACGGCCCCCACCAGCCCGAGATGGTGATGGTCGTTGAGCGCCACCACATTCCTGCCGAGATTCCCCTCGATGTGGGGCAACAGCTGCAGCTTCAGGGGCCTGAGGGCCAGATGGTGCCGGTGATGGTGACTGACCTATCTGAGGCCGATGTTACCCTCGACGCCAACCATCCCCTAGCGGGAGAAACTCTGATTTTTGACATCGAGCTGGTGGCGATTCAGGGTTGAGCTAAAGAAAAATTTCTGCCCTGAGGCCGAGTCGAAAGGCTCGGCTACCGCTATCCCCCTCCACCCTAGGGGGATAGTTTTTATCAAAGGGGCGATTTATCATGCCACTGGCCTTTAAGCAAGGAGCCCCCCATGGCCTACGAATTGCCCCCTCTCCCCTACGCCTACGATGCCCTAGAGCCCTACGTCTCTAAGAGCACCCTCGAATTTCACCACGATAAGCACCACGCGGCCTACGTCAGTAAGTACAACGATGCGGTCAAAGGCACTGACCACGACAGCAAGCCGATCGAGGATGTGATCAAGGCGATCGCCGGCGACAGTTCTCAGCAGGGGTTGTTCAACAACGGTGCCCAGGCCTGGAACCACACCTTCTACTGGAACTCCATGAAGCCCGGTGGCGGCGGCACTCCCGCTGGGGAGCTGGCCAGCAAAATTGTCTCTGACTTTGGCAGCTTTGATAAGTTTGTCGAAGAATTTAAGAATGCTGGGGCCACCCAGTTTGGTAGCGGCTGGGCCTGGCTGGTGCTCGACAACGGCACCCTCAAGGTGACCAAAACCCTCAACGCCGACAACCCCCTCACCGCTGGGCAAGTGCCCCTGCTCACCATGGACGTGTGGGAACATGCCTACTACCTCGACTACCAAAACAAGCGCCCCGACTACATCGATAGCTTCTTAAAGAACGTGGTCAACTGGGATTTTGCCACCAGCAACCTAGCCGCCGCCTAGACGGGGGCAACACCACAGTCGTGCTCCGCGACTCATGGGAGGTGGGTTACGGCCCGCCTCTTTTTTGTTCAAGGTATCAGGCCGAAGGTCTCAGGTCGGCTCCTTGAACCTTAAACCCTGAACCCTACACCCTCCCCACTATGCTGTTCGCCGATCCAGACTTTCCCCACGTGGTGCTGTCCTTTGACTATCGGGGCTTTCGCCTAGAGCTTGACCAAAGCATTGAGGATGGCGTGCCGCTCTATGCGGTATGGGCCACCTACGACATGGGTTGTGCGGTGGCGGTGCCAGGGGTAGTCAGCCGCTCTGAGGCCATTTATAAGGCCAGACAGTGGGTCGATCGGCGGCTTAGCTCACCGGGTAGGGGCGGTAGTGGGCGGTAGACTGGGTCAGCCAAGTCTCCAGGTCAGCAGCGGCCTGGGGTTTGCCAAACCAGTAACCCTGGCCGTAGTCGCAGCCCAATCGCTTGAGGGTACTGACCTGCTGGGAAGTTTCAATACCTTCGGCGATCGCCCGAAAGCCTAGCTGTCGCCCCAGATTTATGATGGTATGCACAATGGTTTCGTGGCTCGGGCTGCTGTTCATCTGGCCGACGAAGGAGCGATCGATCTTCAGACTACTGATCGGAAAGCGGTACAGGTAGCTCAAGGAAGAATAGCCAGTACCAAAGTCGTCAATGCTGAGGGCAATGCCCCGCTGCCGCAGCCCGTTGAGCACGCGAATAGTGTCGTCGATATTGTCGATCAGCATGCTTTCGGTAATCTCCAGCACCAGGCTGTGCGGCAAAAGCCCCGTTTTGCTCAGAATTTCATCGACCCGGCTGAGCAAGCCTGTACTGTGCAGCTGCAGCGCCGACAGATTGACGCTGACCGTAAGTGCCTTGGCTTGGTAGTAGGTGCTTTGCCAGGTGGCCATCTGTCGGCAGGCTAGCTCTAGCAGCCAGTAGCTTAAGGGCGCAATCAGGCCGGTTTCCTCGGCGACTGGAATGAATTCTCCCGGCATGATCAGACCCCGCTGGGGATGTTGCCACCGCACCAAAGCCTCAAACCCGGTTACAGCCGCTGTTTGCAGATCGACAATGGGCTGGTAGTAAAGCACAAATTCTTCGGGGTGGTGGAGTAGGGCTCGGCGCAGCTCGGTTTCAAAGGTGAGGCGGGCGATCGCGCGATCGTGCATGCCGCTGTCAAAGGTCTGGTAGCCGTCGCGGCCCCCGGCTTTAGCCCGATACATGGCCGTGTCGGCATCGCGAATTAGCTCTAGGGCGCTTTGATAGCGGGCATCACCCATCACCAGCCCCAGGCTAACGGTGGCAAACATCTGGTGACTGCTGAGCTGAAAGGGCTGGCGCAGCGTCTCTAACAGCTGCTCTGCCGTGGCCTGGGCCCTCTCAAAATGGCCAATGTCTTCCAGCAGCACAATAAACTCGTCGCCCCCTAGGCGCACCGCCAGATCGGTTGGCCCCAGCGCCGTTTTGAGGCGGCTGGCCACCTCCATCAGCAGCTCGTCACCGATCAAGTGACCCAAGCTATCGTTGACCACCTTAAAGTGGTCGATGTCTAAAAACAGCAGGGCAAAACGGTATTGACTCTGCTGGTGGGCCCGCTTCAAGGCTATTTCTAAACGCTCTTGTAGCTGCTTGCGGTTGGGCAAGCCGGTGAGGCCGTCGTGGCAGGCGTCGTGCTGGAGCTGACGGCGCAGTCTCACCTGGTCAGTGACATCGCGGGAGGCCGTCTGGAGCTGCACCACCACACCGGTAGAATCGACAATAGAGCGTGTAAAGGTCTCTAGCCAGACGTAGTGGCCTTGAAGATGGCGCATTCGATACACCACGGGGGCGGGGTTTGAGACCCGCCTTAGGGGCGAGGTTTGCAAGTGCATTTGGTAATTCACCAGGTCGTCAGAGTGCACTAGGCTGCTGGGCTGTAGCCCGATCAGAGCCTCGGGGCTATAGCCCAGCAGCCACTTTACCGACGGACTGACGTAGAGGTAGGTGCCATCGACCCAATGCAAACAGATCAGATCGCTCATGTTTTCAGCCATCAGGCGAAACAGCGCCGCCTGCTGCTGAATTTCGGCATTGGCCTGCTCGACCTGGGCCTTGGAGCGTTGCAGCTCACCAAAGGATGACTCCAGCCGCGCCGCCATGCGGTTGAAGGCCACGGCCAGTCCCTCTAGCTCGTGCAGACCGGTGCGGCCAATGGTCTGGTTCAGATCGCCCTCAGCGATCGCCTGGGATGCTGAACTGAAGGCTTTTAGGGGGCGGGTAATCCAGCGGGTAGTGTAGAGGCCCGAAGCGATCGCCCCAGCCAGCGCCAGGGTGCAAAGGGCAATGGTGTTGCGGCGGCTGATCTCGATCGCCTCCATAAAGTCGCTCTCAGGCATAATCACCACGATCAGCCAGTCAAGGCCATAATCATCGCTGAGGGGAACCACCTGCATGAACTGCCGCTCGCGATCGAGCCAAAACTCGGTCTGCTGGGGTTGAATGGTTTGCCAATCTCCCCCCGACTGGTTGAGCAGCAGCCGAGCGCTGGCGCGAATGCGAGGGTCTGGGCTGATAACTGAGTAGACCCGCTGGGGCCGACCGTCTACTATTTTGTAAGACTTAGCATCGTTAGAGGTGGCGATCAGCAGACCCGATCGCTCCATAATGAAGGCCTGACCGTGCTCACTGATCGAGATTTCTTGTAGAAACTGGCTGATGTGGGTGAGAAAGAAGTTGTTGCCCAGTACCCCAATCAGTTTGCCGTCGTTGCCGTACACGGGGCGAGACGTTGAAATCGCCAGCACCGGGTAGGCGTGGTAAGGAAAAATTTCTCCCCAGGCCGGGCCCTGGGCTTGCACAGCCGCCCGATACCAGGGTCGAGTCTGGGTATTCCAGTTAGGGGTAGACGAGACGACACGAGTGGAGCGGGCTGTCGCTGTCTCAACCTCTACAAACTCAATATGATTGTCAAGGGAGGGGCCAGCCTGCATCCGCTGGTGGGCTTGCTGGCCCAGGTTGGTGTGCCCCACAAACTCGCCGTTGGCGTTGCCAAACATGAGCGAATCGATGTGGGGAAAGGTGCGAGACTGCTGCATAAAGTGACGAAACAGGGCCTCTGAGTCGGCGGGGTCAACCTGGCCGAGGGCAATGGCGTCATAGGTGAGCTGGTTCACCAGGTGGGAGGTGGCCAGCATCGTCTCCATCTCATGCTGAATGTGGTGGGAAACCATAGAGCGCAGCTCAGTGGCTACCTCGTTCACCGCCCGCTGCCCCTCGTGCAGGGATAGCCATCCTGTCAACCCCACCGCCACCGATACTTGCACCACAAAGGGCACAACGATTAGCAGCCGCAGCGGTATACGGCTAAATGCCCCTCGATTTGGCAATCCGATAAAACGACGCCCCATGTAGCCTGTGTTACCAACAGTCCTATTAGTATTCCTGTCGGGGGGCAAAACTAAGCGATCAACATCACATATTTATGAACGGGTGAGGCTGAAGGTCGATGTGCTAACCCAAACGCCTTGCTACGAACGCTTCTAGCCGATCCATACCTTCCAAAATGGTCTCCATGTCGGTGGCGTAGGAAAGGCGAATGGTGCCTTCAGCACCGAAGGCAATCCCTGGAATGGCCGCTACGTATTTTTCGTCGAGTAGTGCGGTGCAAAAATCGAGGGAGGAAACACCGAGGGCACTGATGTCGATACAGAGGTAGAAAGCCCCCTCGGGCTCACCGCAGTTCAAGCCATTGATGGTTCGACACCGTTCAATAATGGCTTGCCGTCGCTCGGCAAAAGCGCGGCCCATAGTGGCAATGCAGTCTTGGGGGCCTTCGAGGGCGGCGATCGCCCCGTACTGAGCAAAGGTGCACACGTTCGACGTACTGTGGCTCTGTATAGTAGCTACCGCCTTGATCAGCTCCGCTGACCCAGCTAGGTAGCCCACCCGCCAGCCGGTCATTGAATAGGCTTTGGCGAACCCGTTGCTAATAATAGTGTGCTCAAAGGCCTCGGGCGACACAGCCCCAATGCTAAGGTGAGTCGCCCCGTCGTAGAGAATTTTTTCGTAGATTTCGTCTGACACCACCCAGATGTCGGCCTCGACCACTACCGCCGCCAGAGCCGCAATTTCAGCGGGGGAGTAGACCATCCCCGTGGGGTTAGAGGGGGAGTTAAGAATAAACAGCTTGGTCTGTGGAGTAATTGCCTGGCGCAGCTGCTCGGGGGTAATGCGGTAGTTTTGTTCAGCGGTAGTGGGCACAATGACCGGCGTGCCCCCAGCTAGCTTCACCATCTCAGGGTAGCTCAGCCAGTAGGGGGCCGGAATAATCACCTCGTCGCCGGGTTCGATCAGGGCCATCATCAGGCCAGAGAGCGAATGCTTGCCGCCGTTGGTGACGATGACGTTCTCGGGGCCGTAGCAGAGGCCGTTGTCCTGCTGAAGTTTTTGGGCGATCGCCTGGCGCAGGGCTGGTTCGCCCGCTGCTGGACCGTAGCGAGTTTTGCCCGCATCGAGGGCAGCCTTGGCCGCCGCCTTGATGTGGTCGGGGGTATCAAAATCGGGTTCGCCAGCGCTAAAGCTGCACACCGGCAGGCCTTCGGCCTTCATTGCTTTGGCCCGGGCCGCAATGGCCAGAGTCATCGACGGAGTGACGCAGGTTACACGGTTTGCCAGGGCTAATCGGGGCACGGCCAGACCTCCAACGAACATTGGCTATCGGCTTCCCCGGAACGATGGTTCGTTGGGCCTCTAACCGGAATGTATTACATTCCCCATAGATTAGATCGTTTGGTCGGTTCTGACCATTGCAACCCGGGTTTTTTCTGCCGTTGCGATCGCCCTTCATGGTGGGATGTTGACCGCCGCTGCTGCTTCCTGCCCTAGAAATAGGCTGCGGTTACACCTTTTATTGCCTGCCTAAGAGCTTTTGGGGCTTATCTCGGAGCCTCAAACCCTCCGATAGAATCAACGTGGACTGGACGACAGACTGCTTAGAACAGAACAAGATTGTGCTGGGGATTACTAAATTTTAGAAATCCGCAGATTTACGCATAAAGATTTTCCTGACTAAGGAGGGATGGGTTTGTAACTAGGACTAGAAGCGCTAACAAGGCCACGTCCTATGCACTCTTCCTCCCTCTGTTCTCTGATGACTCATCTGGCCTGCGCCGCTAGCCTGGGCCTGGTTATTGCTACTGCCGCGCCCATGGGCCTGGCTACCGGGCTCGGAGCTAGTTCCGAAACTACCCTGCGCACAGCAGTGCGGGCTGAGGACGATCGCGGCAGCGGTCGGCTCAGCCGAGTACCTGCGATCGCAAGCTGGCTCAGCTTTCGGGGCAGTGGTCGGGTTGATCCCACCCCTCCTCAGCCTTCCTTCGGCAGTGAGCACCCCGTTGCCTATCGCGGCAGTGGCAGAATTACCAAGACTCGCACTACCTAGTTTTCCTTAGCTTCTACCGATCTAGGGGTGGCTAGGTGGTGCACTAGGTTCATACTGCTCTGCTTCACAGACTAGATGAATTTAACCTGCAATAAAGGTCAATTTTGCAGGTTTTGAGTCACACTTAAACGTAATCAGGTGTAACTTTTATGGCTGACGGCTGAGCCGTTGACCCTCGTCAAAGCTTTAAATAATCAAACTATTTATATCGCCTTTTCCGTGGTGCATCTTCTTGCAGAGCCTTTAGATTAAGCTGTATTTGCTATTTCTGACAATTTTCAGCGGTTTTGCCCCCTTAGCAGCGTGGGTCGCGATACCGCCTGTTGTTCTGAGTTTCCCCAAGTCCGATGGCCGAACCTCTTCTCTCAATGTCTCTGTCTGCCCTAGCGGTAGAAGACGAAGCCCTGATTCGCCGCCTTAGCCCCAGCGCCATCGATCAGATACTGCTGTACATCGCTTTTAGCGCCATGCGCACGGGGGGGCATCGCCACGGGGCCTTCTTAGATGCAGCAGCCACGGCGGCTAAATGCGCCATCTATATGACCTATCTAGAGCAGGGCGAAAACCTGCGCATGACGGGCCACCTGCACCACATTGAGCCCAAGCGGGTTAAGGCTATTGTCGAAGAAATGCGCCAGGCTCTCACCGAGGGCAAGCTGCTCAAAATGCTGGGGTCCCAGGAACCCCGCTATCTCATTCAATTTCCCTATATGTGGCTGCGGCGCTACCCTTGGCAGCCAGGGCAGTCGCGGGTCTCAGGCACCTCTCTAACCAGTGACGAAAAAGCGCTGCTGGAAAGCCGGCTGCCCAACCCCTGTCCCGATGCCCGGATTATCAACTCGTTTCAGTTTTTAGAGCTGATTGAAATTCTCCACGAAAAGTCTCAGGATGATTTGCCTGTAGAGCACCGCGTACCCCTAAGCGAAGCTCTGGCCGAGCACATTCGGCGGCGGCTGATCTATTCGGGCACTGTGGCGCGCATTGATGCCTCCTGGGGAGCCTCGTACTATGGGCTGGTCCGAGCTTCCTACGCACCGGTTGATGACCAAGAGCGCATGTACGCCATGGTCGAAGATACAGCTCAGTATTTTCGCATGATGCGCGAGTGGGCCAACGGCATTCCTGGCACGATGCGAGTTTTAGAAGAATTAGACATTCCCGTCGCCGATCGCGATACCGCTCTCCAAGAGCTAGACGAAGTGATTCGTACCTGGGCTGATAAGTACCACCAGCCGGGCGGCGAGCCTACTCTTTTGCAAATGGTGATTGGCCACCATATCAAGTAGTTTGCTCAGCGATCGCAGGGTCTTTAACCATGAAGCGACCTAGTCTTTGAGGCTAGGTCGCTTCGTGTTTAAGGCATGGGGTCATACCGAGCGTCGTCGTACCGCGCGGCCAAAGCTAGGTAGCTCGACGGCAGCAATGGAGGTGATCTTTTTCTGCGATCGCAGTGGATGGACTAGGGGCGACGGTGAAGCTTTGGGGGCGGACACTGGATAGCTGTAGCTAGGCTGGGCAGGAGCCGCTGGCTGGCTAGGGCCGGGTGCAGGTGCTGTGGGCTGCTGAGTTCGCACCGGTTCTGCGGGTAGAGCGGTGGCAGAGGGGTTAGGCATTGGGGTGGGCTGCGATGCCGCAGCGACGGGCTCTCCCCAAGGCGATGGCTCTGTAAATAGAGATGCTGCCTCTAAAGCGGTAGTTGTTGCGGGTTGGTCAATCGTCTCCAGCCAGGGATCGAGGGCGGCAGGTGCGGGTTTGGGGTTAGCCAAGGGCGGTGGGTCCGCAGAAACTGTCGGTAAGGGCTCAGGGGCGATCGCCACGCTCGGCTCAGGCGATGGCAAGAAATCGGGCTGGACTGCTGCCGGAGCCGGTACTGAGCTCGGTCCGGCGCTGCGCAGTCCCCGCAGTAGGTGGGTCAGGCTAGGATTATCCGTGACGCTGCCCTGACCGGCTGACCAAGGCTGGATCTGCTGCGATCGCGGCATGGCAACAGGCTGGCTCACGTCCTCAAGGACGGTGGGGCTCAGCAGCTGCCCCTGCATCACAGTCGAGCTGGGGACGGCCGAGCCGGCGGCCGGAGTCATATTCAAACACTTCTCCAGCGCCGCTTTGAACTGGAGGGTGTAGCGCTGCTGACGATGCAGGCGCGCCTTGAGATCGCGGCAGGTTTCTTCAGCCTGGTGCAGGGCGGTATTTTTTTCACCGAAGCGCTGCTGCAGGAGGGTGCACTCTCGCTCGAGCTGGGCGACCCGCTGCTGGTTTGACTCCAGCTCGGCCTGGAGGGTTTCGTTGTGAATCGTAGTGCGGCGCAGACCATCGTTGGCAACGTCAAGCTCGCTGAGGAGCTGAGCAATCTGCTGCTGCACCGGGCCGGGGGTAGCTCCTAAAGGAAGACTGCCCGGTATAGTTTGGGTGCGCTCGATCTCAGCCTGAAGGGCCACCTGCGATCGCTCTAGAGCTTCCTCGAGCTCAGTGACGCGCAGCAGGAGGGCATCGTTGCACTGGTTGAGATCTTGAATCAGCTGCACCAGATCTTCTGGGGCAGGCTCGGCGGGTGGTGTGGCCTCTACTAGGCTCTCTTCCGCAGTTGGCGAAGACAAACCATAGACCTCAGCCAGCTCAACGGCATGGTCTAAGGGCAGCTGACCAGGAAAGGTGACTGCCTCCCACTCGTTGCCAGCCGGGGGGAAAGGCTGGTCTAGAGCTTCCTCGGAGTTGTACCGCGAAGGGTTACCCTGGGGCTCTGGGGAAGCGCTTGAAGCCGTAGTGTCAGTCATAAGGTTGCCTGATCCTGGTCGCGTAGTCTCACATTGAACACTCAACCACTAAGGGGGCTGTTGACCCCTAAGAGTAGCTAATTTTGCCAGTTTATTCACTTTTTTATTGACTCTTCAATTACAACATGTCTTTTTATGACTTCAGTTTATCCTTTACCTACGCTTTTTCTTTTATCCCTAGAGTTAGAGCCGGGTAAAAATGCTGCTTTGCTTGCTCTGAATGCACCGCCAAGGCTGTATTCCCTCTGCTAGCGTCGCCCCTTTGAGCAACTACTAATGCCGGCCTCTGTGTCTCCATCCCTCGCCCTGGCTACCCTCAGCTATGGCCCCGACTTCTGCCGTTGCCAACTGTTAGTCGACAGTGTTGGTCAGCTCAGTCAGATCTCAATGCGCCACTACGTCATTGTCGATCAGCGGGACTATCCAATGTTTAAGTCGTTGGCCAACGCCAGCACTGAAATTTTAACGGTTGAGTCGCTACTGCCTGCCTGGATTCGTCGCTTTCCCCTAGTCAGCCGCGCCTGGCTCAGCTTCAAAACTCCGCCGATTCGCAACTGGGTTTTGCAGCAGTTGGTCAAGCTGGCCTTTGCCCAACGCGTCCCTGAGGCCGTCACGGTTTTTGTTGACTCTGATGTGGTGTTTGTGCGCCCCTTTGATCTGACAAACTTTGCCCAGCCCGACCAAACGCGGCTGTTTCGAGTGCCCGAGTTCTATAGCCCTGACTTCGAACCGCTGTACGAGGCAGCCTATCGGCTGCTGGGGCTAGAGGGTTATCGCTACGGAGTCACCCGCCCCAACTACATTGGCAATTTGATTAGCTGGCGGCAGAGTAACGTGGTTGCCCTGTGCGATCGCCTAGAGCAAGTGGGAGGTCGCCCCTGGCTAGAGACCTTGGCCCGAGCGAAAACTCTGTCGGAATACATTCTCTACGGGGTGTTTGTCGATCAGGTGTTGGGCGATGCGGCTGGTCACGTCTACGACTGGTCTCCCCTGTGTCACGAATACTGGCGACCCTGCCCGCTAGATGACCAGCAGCTAACCGAGTTTTTTGCTGCTATGCAGCCCCAGCACATTGCCGTGATGATTTCAGCGAAGGCGCAAATTGCTCCCGATCGCTACCGCCACTACCTTCAGCGCTACAGCACTGAGCCTGCTACGCCTTGTCCTGGTAAGCCAAATTTGCTCTCCAATCCCGCGCTGGATTTCCCCGTTTGACCCCCCGCTCAAGATTGGGCCAAAGTTTCCGGGAACTCTGCCCCCGCCCTTGATAGACATAGAGATAGAGGCGAAACATTGCCCTCTACTGCCGCGATCGCCCTCAGCCTCACCGCACAAATTGTCTACTATAAAGTGCGGGGGTGAATGGGCAACACTGTCGTTTTGGGGTTCCATACCGTAAATAATGATCAGATCAGGGTTTCGCACTGCACTTTTGGTAGCCGTCGCTGGCATCGCCATAGCCGCCACCGTCACTAGCCGATCTACCGACCTGGCCACCGCTCCGCCCGCTGCAATCGAGGCGGATAACTCGGACGCCACCACGCCAGCTCGCGACCCAGAAACACTGCGCCTGCTCTACAGTCGCTCGGTGGTTACCCTCAACCCTCACTTGGCTAGTGGCTACCAAGACTTTGAGGCGGCCCGCATCGTCTACGAACCCCTAGCCAGCTATAACGAGGCGGGCGAGCTGGTGCCCTTTCTAGCCGACGAAATTCCGACTGCAGAGAACGGGGGCATAGCCGCCGATGGCACCTCTGTCACCTGGACGCTGCGCCCCGATATCACCTGGGCCGACGGCGAACCCTTCACCGCCGCCGATGTGGTGTTTACCTTCGAATTTATTCGCAATCCCGTGGTGGCGGCAGCAACCGCTCAATATTATGACGGTGTGAAAAGCGTTGAGGCGATCGACGACTACACCGTAAAAATTACCTTTGCCACTCCCACCCCTGCTTGGTCAGTTCCTTTCACCGGTCAAACCGGGCTGATTTTGCCTCGCCACATCTTTGAAGAATTTAACGGCCCCACCGCCCGAGATGCGCTGGCCAACCTCCAGCCCGTGGGCACTGGCCCTTACCAGGTCGTCGGGTTTGAGTCGGGCACCGTGGTGTACGAGCCCAATCCCAGCTACTGGGGCGGACGGCCTGCCTTCAAGCGAATAGAGCTGGCAGGTGGTCTAGCTCCCTACGCCGCAGCGCGCGAGGTATTGCAGGCTGGCACCGCCGACTTTGCCCACAACCTCCAGGTTGAAGCGGAGGCCCTCAGCGAGCTAGAAACCGACGCCAGTGGCCATGTCACTCACCTGTTTGGCTCCCAGGTGGAGCGGATTATGCTGAATTTCTCCAATCCCTTTGCCCGCACTGAAGACGGGGAGCGCTCTAGCCCAGAGATTCCGCACCCCTATTTCAGCGATGTGCGAGTGCGCCAGGCGATTAATCTAGCTGTAGATCGCAACACCATTGCCAAAGAGCTTTATGGTGCCTCTGGCAAACCAACCGCTCAACTGCTGGTGGCCCCCGCCAACTACCAAGCGCCAGACATCAGTTATAGCTACAATCTGGCGCAGGCTAAAGCGCTGCTCGATGAGGCGGGCTGGGTTGACAGCAACGGTGATGGTCTGCGTGAAAAAGATGGCGTTTCCCTAGAGGTGCTGTTTCAGGCGGCGGTCAATCCGGTGCGCCAAAAGACCCAATCCATTGTCAGCGACAGTCTGCAAGAGCTGGGTGTAGATGTGCAGATTGCGCGAGTGCGCATGGACGAATTTTTCTCAGGCAACCCGGAGGACACCGGCAGCCTCAACCATTTCTATGCCGATATGCAGGTGTACTCCATCGGCAATGAAAGCCCTGACCCTAGTATTTACATGGGCTGGTGGACCTGCGACAAAATTGCTTCCCAGGCCAACCAATGGCAGGAGCCCAACAACGCCCGCTACTGTAACCCGGAGTACGATCGCCTCTGGGAGGAAGCCCGTAAAGAGCTCGACCCCGCGCGCCGCGCTGCACTGTTTCAGCAAATGAACGAGCTGCTGGCCCAGGATGTCGCTGTTATTCCGGTGGTGCACCGAGCGATGACCAATGCAGTCAGCGATCGCCTCACCGGAGTCGAATTTACTCCCTGGGATGCCAGTACCTGGGCGATCAAAGACTGGAGCCCTAAGCCCCCTCAGTCGGAGCAATAGTAGGGCAGGCGCGATCGCTGACATAGGTTTCTAAGCTTCTATTACGTAGCCATTGGCTAATGATTGCGATCGCAGTTATTAGTCATACCTTTGGTCATTAGGTTGCAAAATTAGGAGGGACTTGAAGCCAGCAAAGCTCAAGGTTTTATAGCGAATATGTGGTTTTCTTGCCGGGTCAAGGCAGAATGGTTAACTGTAACAAGCGACCGACCCTTCCTATGACCTCTGAACCCGCTGTCACCAGCTCCACGGTGTCTCCTCTGGCTGCGATCGCCCTTAAGGTAGCCGGTGCCATCGCCATTCTGTCAGCCCTGCTCGACTTTTTAATTCTGCTGATTCCGCCCAATCTCACCAATGTGCAGTGGCAGTTGGCCACCACCACTCAGCTCGTCGATCGCGGTATCGTCCCCCTAATAGGCATGGCCCTGCTACTGACTGGGTTTTGGCTCGACAGTTCTGTGGGCAAGGGAGGGCAGCGCAAAAATCTGACCACCGATCTGCGGTTTTGGGTCTGTGCTTTGGCTAGCGTGCTGGGTTTGGTCTACTTGTTGCTCATACTACTGCACCTTAACGCCGTGCGCCTTTCTAGTCAGGCGGCCCTAGCCCAAGTCAGCACCGAAGCTAGCGAAGCCGCAACCCAGCTGCAACAACGGCTGTCTACCGAACTCAGCCAGCAACAGACCCAGCTAGGGGCGCTATTCGAAAACGACGACCTTTTATCCCAAGCGATCCAAAGCGGCCAGCTTCCCGCCGATATTGAGCAGTACCGCGACGATCCAGAGGGGCTCACCCAGTTCTTGCAGCAGCGCGCCGACCAAGCCCAGCAGCAAATTGAAACCGAAATCGGCACTCGCCGGGCGGAAGCCGAGCAGCGCGTAAGGGTTGAGGCCTGGCGCTCTGGCATTCGCGTCTCAGTGATTAGCCTGCTCTTGGCCGCTGGTTACTCGATCATTGGCTGGCTAGGGCTACGACGGCTGCTATCACTGACACGGTCAGCCTAGCCTAGGGCTTGCATCATCGCCTGCTGGGCTACGGTCTGATAAATTTCCTTGAGGTGACCCATCACTGCAGGCGCATCCTCAGGAGGGAGTGGTATTTTACCCAACACATCTAGAACCGTTGTTTCGGCAGGGGTAATCACCACCAGTTCCGAGTCCAGGGGTTCTGCATAGGCCCAAAAATGCTGAAGATCAACTTGACTGGTGACTTTCCCCGATTCCTGCTGAATGTCCGACTCCGTATCTGTGGTCAGGATTTCGGTGGAGGTCGCGGTACTCTGCCGTCGTTGCCGTAGCGCGTCTAAAATACTGTCACGACTGCGACCCCGCAGTTGAAACAGCACAAACGGATCCTCGCGAAAAAAATCTCCTAGCTGGTAGTACACCGCTGCAATGTGCTTGCAGGGGTTTTTAGGATCAGGGCAACTGCATTTAGAATGCACCTCTGACAGGTTGAATGGGTAAAGGCTGAGGCCATTGGCGGTAAAAACAGCCTCAATTTCAGCCGGCATTTCCCCCGCCAGCAGCTGAGCAGAATAAATGGCTTGCTCCGAAAGCGAATCAATGACGTAGTTCCAATCTTCGTCACTAAACGCGTCGAGCCAGATCGAAAGCTTGTAAGGTTCTTCAGCTGTGCCCTGCACCAAGGCCGTGACCTTGGACCCCTTGTACTCTAGGCTGAGAATGTGGCCTTCTCGGGCGTAGATGCGTCCCCGCTCTAGGCGCTTTTTGAAGCGGTAGGTGTTCAACAGCTCTACCCATCGCTGCACCCACCAAGCTTCATCTTCTAGGGCATAGGCACTTGAGGCGGACGCGTAGGCAGTCATAACAGGCAGCATAATGAGCTATCTGTTCATTTTAAGGCCAGTCGAGCTAGCCTCGCAGACTCGATCTAATAACCTATTGCAAGTGAGCAGCTCCAGGGAACGTTCCGCTGCTGGAGACCCAAAACTTTAGGTTTTGAGCCCCAAGGCTGATTAGATTTATGGAGCGGTTGCCATCGCTAGAGTCATGCCCATCGCGCCAGAGACATTGGCGCGATGGGCATGACAACTAGGCGTTAGCGACCAATACCCAAGTACTGGAAGCCAGCCCGCACCATGGCTTCGCGATCGAGGAAGTTGCGGCCATCAATGATGATGGGGCTGTTCATCCGCTGACCCATAGCGGCGTAGTCGAGCTCTTTAAACTGTTGCCAGTCGGTGACTAAGACCAGGGCATCGCAGTGGTCGGCCAAGAGCGTGGCGTCAGTCTCAACGATGACGCCTGTCAGCCCGTGGCGCAGCCCACTTTGGGAAACAATGGGGTCATAGGCTTTAACTTTGGCTCCTAGGCGATTGAGCTGCTCAATCAAAATCAACGCTGGTGCGTCGCGCATGTCGTCGGTGTCAGGTTTAAACGTGAGCCCCAGCAGGCCGACGGTTTTTCCCTTGAGAATCTTAAGCACCTGCTGAAGTTTTTCGAGGGTAATTTGACGCTGGCGGTCGTTAACCTCCACGGCGGCTTTGAGTAGCTGTGCCTCGTAGCCGTAGTCGTCGGCGGTGTGAATCAGGGCTGATACGTCTTTAGGAAAGCACGACCCGCCCCAGCCAATGCCAGCCTGCAAAAACTTTTTGCCGATGCGAGAATCCAGACCAATGCCCTGAGCCACCTGAGTCACGTCGGCCCCCACGCGATCGCAGATATTGGCGACTTCATTAATAAAGCTAATTTTGGTGGCCAAAAAAGCGTTAGAAGCATACTTGACCATTTCGGCCGAACTGATATCAGTGACCAGTACAGGCACTGGGTCGGCATTAGTATCTTCGGCAAAGCGCCGTTCTATGATTGGTGTGTAGAGTTCTTTCATCATGGCGATCGCCCGAGGGCTGTTGCTGCCCAGCACGATGCGATCGGGGTTAAAGGTGTCGTATACTGCTGAGCCTTCGCGCAAAAACTCTGGGTTGCTAACGACATCGAAGTCGGCAGCAACCTCAGGGTGGGTTGTCTCAGGAATACCCCCAGCGGGCACGGGTACCAGCTGGCGCTCAGCCACGCCATCCAACACAATCATGCGCACCCAGTCACCGGAACCAATGGGTACCGTAGATTTATTCACAATCACCTTGTAACCGCCGTTTAGGTGAGTGCCAATGCCCCGAGCTACCGCCTCCACATAGCGGGTATCACTTTCACCCGTAGGCAGTGCTGGGGTGCCCACTGCAATGAATAGGATGTCGCCGTGCTCAACGCCACCTTTGAGATCAGTGGAAAACTGGAGATGCCCTGCCGCCATTGACGACTGCATAATCTCAGCCAGCCCAGGCTCAAAAATGGGCGACTGCCCCGACTGCATGAGCTTAACCTTTTCCTCGTTGACGTCAATACACACTACATCGTGGCCAACGTTGGCTAGGCACACACCAGTAACCAGGCCTACATAACCAGTACCAATCACACATACCCGCATAGAAAATAGTCCTTACTTTATGAACAATCGATAATCGTTGAACTGTGGGCTCAACGCTCTTGACTTTGACAAACCTGAGGCCATAGCCCAGCTATGGCCTCCTAGCTATGGCCACCTGTAAAGGCTAGCTAGTCACAGAGTGCAGTGTCGGTGATACAGCCGCAGTTGTTCCTGATGGGCTCTGACGACTGCGAAAATCGTCGATGGTGAGCTTGAGACCTTCCTGTAGAGGCACCGTAGGATTCCAGTCGAGGAACGTTTGAGCCCGAGTGATATCCGGCTTGCGGCGTTGGGGATCATCCTGGGGCAAGGGTTTATGAATCAAGTCAGCGTCTGGGTTCACCATAGCCTGGATGGTTTGAGCTAGCTGTAAAATGGTGTACTCATCGGGGTTGCCTAAGTTGACTGGACCAATGTAATCGCCATTCATCAGTCGCATCAAGCCGTTCACCAAATCAGACACGTAGCAAAAGCTTCGCGTTTGAGAACCGCTACCATACACAGTCAGCGGAATACCCTGTAGGGCCTGGACAACGAAATTGCTGACTACACGACCATCGTTTTCAAGCATGCGAGGCCCATAGGTATTGAAAATTCGGGCCACTCGGATATCGACGTTGTTTTGACGGTGGTAGTCAAAGGCTAAAGTTTCAGCGACGCGCTTGCCCTCGTCGTAGCAGCTGCGAATGCCAATTGGGTTGACGTTGCCCCGGTAGTCTTCGGTTTGGGGATGCACTTCAGGGTCGCCATACACCTCAGAGGTTGAGGCCAGCAGAAAGCGAGCTTTAACTCGCTTAGCTAAGCCCAACATATTTAGGGTGCCCATGACGTTAGTTTTGATGGTTTTGACCGGGTTGTACTGGTAATGCACCGGAGAGGCAGGGCAGGCCAGATGATAAATTTGGTCAACCTCAAGCCGAATTGGCTCAGTTACGTCGTGGCGAATAACCTCGAAGTAGGGGTGATCGAGCCAATGCAGCAGATTGTGCCGGTGACCTGTATAAAAATTATCTAAACAAATTACCTCGTGCCCCTCAGTCATTAAACGGTCAATTAAGTGGGAGCCAATAAACCCAGCTCCGCCAGTTACGAGAATTCTCATGGGCAATCAACCAGAGAGAGATTTATAAACTAGGGGGTGTAGCTTGCACCTAACCTTACTTTCCCCAGGGTAAAGTATCCGGATATCAAAACCCCATCACTTCAATTTTGATTGGTTTGCTAATGCTTTATGAAGTTTTTCACTTTAAATGGCTGTGTTAAAGACAGCCTGAGCAGGTTGTGTGTTTACTTGAACAACTCTATGCCAGGTGACGTCCTTTGCTATTTGTTCGTTTATGGCACCCTCAAACCTGGGGAGAGAGCGTTTGCCAACCTCTGTGAACCTTTTGCGATCGCAGCCCGACCAGCACAGACGATTGGACGACTCTACCATTTACCCCTAGGCTACCCAGCTATGACCACAGAACCTGGTTGGGTAAAAGGGTTTTTGCTGACGTTCTCCAGCGCAGATGCTCTAACGGCTATAGATGCTTTTGAAGAATATTACCCCGATCGCCCCCAGAGCAGTGAGTACCAGCGGAGCTTACAAACGGTTTATGACCTGAACCAGCACTCCTTAGAGATAGCTTGGGTCTACACCATGAGCCTAGAGCAGGTAAATAGTTCTGGAGGTCTCTGGTTACCCCATGGCTATTGGACAGAGGCTATGGACTTTATAAACTTGCCAAAATAAAAAAGGCTCTGCCATGTTGGCAGAGCCTTAGAGCTAGTTAGACTAGCTAAGTTGTGACTAAGTTATAAAAACTTAGAAACGGAAGGTGGCGCGAATAGCACCCCAGAGACCGATTTCGTCATCAGCAGCGAGGGTATTGATGTCGCCATAGATAACAGCGGGGGTGATGGTCAAGAACTGGTTGAAGGGAATTTCGTAGTAACCTTCAACAATAGTGGGGTTGTTGGTAGAACCCAACAGCTGGGGCAATTGGCCACCGTAGACACCTAGCTGAGCACCCTCAGCCAGGAAGTTGTTGATGCCAAGACCAGCAGTCCAGCTAAAGTCGTTGCCACCGTTGTAGGTGGTATAAGCACCGTGACCAGCTACGAAGAACCTGCCGAAGTCAAGGTTCAACAGACCAGCATAGGTGTCAGTAGCACCCGGAACACCATTGAATCTGTCAGACCGGTCGCTGTGGATGTAGGCAATACCAGCATCCAGGAAGCCATCGGTCAGGAAGCTGAGCTGGCCAATGTAGCTCTGGCTATTAGCAGCAAAGATACCGACGGAGGGAGTAAAACCACCCTCGCCACTGGTGTAACCTGCATCGAACACAATGCTGTCGGTGAGAGCAAAGCTCAGACCAACACCAGCGCCAGCGGTAGTGCTACCACCAGCGTCGTAGAACTGAGGCCCACCAGCATCAGCAACGGAAGGGCCGTCGAAGGGCACGATGGTGCTGGTTACCCAGTCATCGCCCTGAAGGCCACGAGCAGAAGCAGTCACGGTAAGGCGGCTGCCAACCGGGAACTGGTAGTAGAAGTCATCAATCTGCACGTTGTAGTCAGTATTGCTAGGATTACCGGCGTCACTGCTGCTAGAGTTAGCGAGGCCACCTAGGAGCCCTGCGCTGTTAGGGTCGCCGCTGATTGCATTACCTCTGGCACCCTGCAAGCGAATACGCAAACGGTCGTTGCCAGTAAAGCTGGAGTCAAAGTTCAAGCGGGCACGGGCAGCAACGCTGGTGCTCGCCTCACCGGTGACGATGTCAATCGGGGTAACCAGGTGGAAGTCAGCCTGACCAACCAGCTTGGTGGTGGTAGAGAACTGCTGAGCGCGCAGGGTAGCGGTTTCAGCTTCTAGGGCATCGACGCGGCCGCGCAGGGTAGCCAGTTCAGCCTGGAACTCTTCTTGCAGACGACGGATGGTAGCGAGGTCGTCAGGGTCGATGCCGGACTGGGCGATCAGGGTAGCGATCACGTCCAAGCAGGAGTTGAGACCAGCAGCGAACTCAAAGCGAGTCAGGCTGCGCTGACCGCGGAAGGTGCGGTCGGGGTAGCCCTGAATACAACCGTAGTTTTCAACTAGGCTTTGTAGTGCCTGGAAGGCCCAGTCGGAGGGCAGCACGTCGGTGAGCTCTGAGACGCTGGTGATTTGAGCCAGTTGAATAGAGTCTTGGTCGAAGTCGCTGACCAGGGGGGTAGCGGCTTCAGCTGCGATCGCGGAGCCAGAGACGGCCACAGCTGCACCTAGGGCAGCGGGCACAGCCAGCAAAGATTGCCAAAATAACTTAGCCATTCGATTTTCTCCTCACACCTTAATCAAGGCTTATTGTGTACCTACCAGCAGGTTTGGCAAAAGCCGCACCCAATGAACGAAGTTCAGACCTGACCCAATAATAGGGGACAGTAACTCAACCTTATGTACATCCAAGACCGATAGTAGCAGATCTGCTCATCGGCGGCTAGATAAGATTTGACCTAATGACTAAGTAGTCACAAAATCACCTCATCTAGTGCTTAGACAAGCACCTTAGGCATAAGGTTCCCCAAAATTATCTGAGTTAGCAGGAGTAAGGAAATTTTTTGGAATGGCGTATTAGACGACTGTTGATTCCGATTTCTGAAGCTGATGGATAAGCTCTGGCGACCGGAGACTCTGACCAGTGATCAACCAACTCAGAGTCCCCAGTAAGAGGGATAACCCCTAGAACTCGAAGGTGGCGCGCAGGACACCCCAGAAACCAGTTTCATCAGTATCACTACCCAGATTGGTGTCCCCATAGATGACTGCAGGAGTAATGGTTAGGAACTCGTTAAAGGGCACCTGGTAGTAACCTTCGATTAGTAGAGGGTTGTTGGTGGTATCAGCTACCTGAGGTAGCTGACCACCGTAAATGCCCAGTTGAGACCCTTCAACCCCAAAGTCGTTGATGCCAAGACCAGCGGTCCAGCTGAAGTCGTTGCCGCCGTTGAAGGTTTGATATGCACCATGGCCAGCGATAAAGAATCCACCAAAGTCAAGGTTCAACAGAGCAGCGTAGGTGTCAGTACCGCCGGGTAGACCACCTTGGAAGTTGGTGGATTGGTCGTTGTGCAGGTAGGCAATACCAGCATCCAGGAAACCATCGCTCAGAAAGCTCAGCTGAGCAATGTAGCTCTGGTCGGCAGCAGCAAAGATACCAACATTAGGATTGAAGGCACCAGGACCACCAGCGGTGTAACCTGCATCTAGCACGATGCTGTCAGTCAGGGCGATGCTGATACCAGCACCGGCACCGTTAGAGCTACTGCCGCCGCTGCTATAGAAAGCTGGTTCTCCATATTGGGCGACGGAGGGGCCATCAAAAGGAACGATGGTGTCGGTGACCCAGTCATCGCCCTGAAGGCCGCGAGCAGAGGCAGTTAGAGTGATGCGGCTACCAACGGGGAATCGATAGTAGAAGTCGTCAATGGTTACGTTGTAGTCGTTGCCCCGAGCGTTGGCCAAGCCACCGAGCACATCTGGGGCAATGGCGTTACCCTCACCAGCCTGCAGGCGAATACGCAAGCGATCGTCACCAGTGAAGCTGGAGTCGAAGTTTAATCGAGCGCGATTGGCAACGCTAGTGTTTGCTTCATCGGTAATGCTGTCAATCGGGGTTACCAGGTGGAAGTCAACTTGCCCTCGCAGCTTGGTGGTGGTAGAGAACTGCTGAGCGCGCAGGGTAGCGGTTTCAGCTTCTAGGGCATCGACGCGGCCACGCAGGGTAGCCAGTTCAGCCTGGAACTCTTCTTGCAGACGACGGATGGTAGCGAGGTCGTCAGGGTCGATGCCGGACTGGGCGATCAGGGTAGCGATCACGTCCAAGCAGGAGTTGAGACCAGCAGCGAACTCAAAGCGAGTCAGGCTGCGCTGACCGCGGAAGGTGCGGTCGGGGTAGCCCTGAATACAACCGTAGTTTTCAACCAGACTTTGTAGCGCTTGGAAGGCCCAGTCGGAGGGCAGCACGTCGGTGAGCTCTGAGACGCTGGTGATTTGAGCCAGTTGAATAGAGTCTTGGTCGAAGTCGCTGACCAGGGGGGTAGCGGCTTCAGCTGCGATCGCGGAGCCAGAGACGGCCACAGCTGCACCTAGGGCAGCGGGCACAGCCAGCAAAGGCCAAAATAGCTTAGACATGTAATTTTCTCCTCACACCGTTCTAAAAAGCGAAGCGTGTACCAGTAGCGAAAGCTGCAGCACAGTTTCGTATAGGAGGTTGTCGTAGATCAACATCCTCAGGGTGCAAGACGAGTTAAGTGTGAGTGAGAGTTTGGGAAGAGCTTAATTAGCCTCATTAACGTCAAGTGAAGAAATCATGGCTCTTCGACTGTGACGTTTAAGGTTAAGTTGGTTTAACTCAAAGCAGAGATAGTTTCTGCCATAGCAAAGTCTTTTTCGGTTAGACCTCCTGTGTCGTGGGTGGAGAGGCTAACGACGACCCGGTTGTAGGAGATTTGCAGGTCGGGGTGGTGACCGGCGGCTTCGGCAGGCTCGACTAGCTGGTTGACAAAGTCGACGGCAGCGACGAAATCTTTGAAGGTGCGGGTAAAAGTGATGGTCTTGCCGACCAACGTCCAGTCAGAAAGCTGGCTTAGTTTAGCTTGAATGTCGCGATCGCTGAGGAGAGTGGCCATGGCGGTAGGGAGATGAGCTATCCCATCATCCTAGGACGGTAGTGGTGCGATCGCATTCAGCGAAGGGATGCTGAGTCTGCCGATCGCGTGTTGCCTTTAAAGCGTTGCCCCTTTAAAAGCTATCCGCCCCTGCCAGGGGAAGAAAGTCTTCCTAAGCAGGGGCGGTCTAGTTGGATCTTAGGTTGAACCTGACTGCCGGGAGGAACCCTATTCAGCCAGCTTCGAGAGCTTAGCTAGTTGCCAAAGCAACCAACACTGAAGCTAGAGTACAGCCCCGGCGCACAGCCGGCTGATCTCAACCTGAAGACCCACACGTTTACTACTTTCTTGCATGGGCATCACCTCCTGGAATCCTAACGGTAAAATCTGTAGAGTTGCTGCCGTAACAGCGGCATTACTCGTAAGTTAGCACAATAATTTCTGGCTGTGGCAGAAATTGCGAGCTTTGTCGAGGTCTAAGCCGATCGCGCTGGCCCTCAATGCCCTTCCAGAGCCATAACCTATGTCCCCAAACCCTCTTCCGATTCCTGATATCACCGTAGATCAGTACCTACAAGCCTGGTTGCAAGAAGATGTTGGCCGCGGTGACTGGACTACCGCTGGGTTGGGGTCTTTTGCCCAGCGGCCTGGGCAGGCCGTTTGGGTCACCCGTGCTCCCGGCGTCATTGCTGGGCTTCCCTTTGCTCGCCGCCTCTTTCAGCAGCTGGATGCCGACGCCAGCTTTGAGCCCTTGGTAAATGATGGCGACCCTTGCACTAAAGACACCACCGTTGCCAAAATCAGCGGCCCTCTGGCGGTGCTGCTCACGGGCGAACGGGTGGCCTTAAACCTGGTGATGCGCCTGAGCGGCATTGCCACCGCTACCCATCAGTACGTGGAGCAGTTAGCTGATAGTCCTACCCAATTGGTCGATACCCGCAAGACTACCCCTGGTCTACGGCAGTTTGAAAAGTACGCCAGCCGAGTTGGTGGGGCCATTAACCACCGCATGGGGCTAGACGACGCGGTGATGATTAAAGACAACCATATCGCTGCTGCTGGAGGCATTCGAGCGGCCGTGGCTCAGATTCGAACGGCAATTCCTTACCCCATGACGGTGGAGGTAGAAACGAGCAATCTGGATCAGGTTGATGAAGCGATCGCCTGTCCTGTAGACATCATCATGCTCGACAATATGTCTCCAGAGCTGATGAAGACGGCTGTTGAGCGCATTCGCCAGCAAAAGCCAACGGTCAAGATCGAGGCGTCTGGCAACGTGACGCTAGAGACGTTGGGGGCGATCGCGGCGACAGGGGTAGATTTTATTTCCAGCAGTGCCCCCGTTACTCGGGCTCCGTGGCTAGATATTAGTATGCAAGTGACGAGTTCTGAAGCGCTTTAACCCAAGGTAACCCATGATCTTAACTACCGGTCCTAACGTTGACGGTCGCCAAGTAGTTGAATACTGCGGGTTGGTCAATGGCGAGGCTATTTTGGGAGCCAATATTTTTAAGGATTTTTTTGCGGGCATTCGCGATGTGGTGGGCGGGCGATCGGGTGTCTACGAAAAGTCTCTGCGCCAGGCCCGCAACACCGCCATCAAAGAAATGACGCAGGCGGCCCAAGAACTAGGCGCCGACGCCATTATTGCCGTAGACATCGACTATGAATCGCTCGAAATCAACAACGGCGGCAACATGCTGATGGTGGCGGCCAGTGGTACAGCGGTGCGACTGGGATGAGGCGTTCTTGGCCTAAGCACCCAGCCCCTAGCCTTGATCTAGGCCAAATTCAAGGATTTATTTTAGGAACCAGGTGCCTGGATTCAGTTATGGAAGAGCGTGGTCTTTCATGTCAGCTAGGGAAACATGCTCGATGGCAGCGGCATGAGTGGCATCGAGGATCACCGGGGGCGCTACCCCGGCTTCTAGGGCTTCTTGCCAGCGAGGGGCGCAAAGACACCAGCGATCGCCCGGCTTGAGCCCCGGAAATTGGAAATCGGGCATCGGTGTCGAGAGATCGTTGCCCTGGGCTTTGGTGAAGGCCAAAAACTCAGGGGTCATCTGGGCACACACCACGTGAACTCCCATATCGCCTGCGCCGGTATTGCAGCAGCCATCACGATAAAAGCCGGTCATGGGCGAGGTGCAGCAGGGGGCGAGGGGAGTCCCCAAGACGTTGGTGGCGGTGGTCATGGGAGTTTTAACCTAAAGAGCCGGTAGGCAAGTCGCCGTTCGCTTTTAATCTACCGCAAGACCTCATAACCCGCCTTGACGAAGCTTAAAAAAAAGAGATGCCGCTAGCGACATCTCCGGGAGATAGGTTTGAGGGTAAAGAGTCTGGCAGGGACTGACCTGCCTCGGCCTACGCATCAATGGTGGTAATGGGTTCATCGGCTGTGCTAGTGCCGGACTGCTTACGCTTGTTGAGGTGCTCCAGCGCAATTTGAGTCAATTCGGTGACGAGCAGGGTGGCCAACAAACCGTCATCGACCCAGCCAATAATTGGCAAGAAGTCAGGGGCAATATCAATGGGAGAAACCAAGTAAATTATGGTTCCCACAACCAAGAGCCAGCGGTATTTGGTATTGCGTAGAGTTGCTTTATACCAGTTGTAAAATGAGCCGATCGCATTGTTCATTGAGCCATTCACCTGAACGTGACTATTTCATGGTGTCAAAAAAACAGGCGATCACCTAGTGTAGAAAACTGATCTAAAACGGTGGAGAACCGGCCCCCAGAATTGATTGGCTCTGGGTGAAGCAACCTCTGGATGCCCAGAGCCAGAGTGCTAGACTACGGGAGCAACAATGACAGAAATGCGCGGTTCTATGACCGTAGAGACGAGACCGACGGACCAAGCCGGAGTGGCGACCATTGAGGTGCTCCTTAGCATTGCACCCATGATGGATCGCACCGATCGCCATTATCGCTACTTTATGCGGCAGATCACTCGGCACACCCTGCTCTATACCGAGATGGTGACGGCCCAGGCAATTTTGCACGGCGATCGCGACCATTTGCTGGGTTTTACCCCCAGTGAGTCGCCGCTGGTGCTGCAGGTGGGAGGTGACGATCCGCAGATGCTGGCAGTCTCGGCCCGCGCTGCCGCTGACTTTGGCTATGATGCCATCAATTTGAACGTGGGCTGCCCGAGCGATCGCGTCCGCAGCGGCAACTTTGGAGCCTGCCTGATGGCCCAGCCTGGGCGGGTCGCCGAGGGCGTTGCGGCCATGATGGCGGCCAGTCCGCTGCCGGTCAGCGTCAAGCACCGGATTGGGATCGATGATCGCGATCGCTATGAGGACATGGCCACTTTCGTGGATACCGTGGCTCAGACCGGCTGCCGCCACTTTACTGTTCACGCCCGCAAGGCCTGGCTGCAGGGGCTTAGCCCCAAAGATAACCGCACCGTGCCGCCCCTACGCTACGGCGACGTGCACCGCCTCAAACGCGACTTTCCCCACCTGTGGATTGAGATCAATGGTGGCTTGACCCGACTTGAGCAGGTGACAGAACAGCTTGCCCAGGTCGATGGGGTCATGGTTGGCCGAGCTGCCTACGACAATCCTTACCTCTTTAGCCAGATTGATCAGAGCTTTTTTGCTGCCCGCCAGGATCCCCTCAGCCGCCACCAGGTGGCCGAAGCGATGCTGCCCTACATTGACCACTGGGTGCGCCAGGGGCTGAAGCTCAACAAAATTACTCGCCACATGCTGATGCTGTTTGCAGGGCAGCCCGGCAGCCGCTTGTGGAAGCAAACACTAACCGAGGAGTCGTCAAAGCCTGGGGCCGGGGTTGAGGTTGTCCGGCAGGCTTTGACGGCGGTGCAGCGACAGAGCGAAATTCAGGCTCAGCTAGGGAGTCTTGTTTAGGCCTTGGGTGTTGGTCTCGATCGGGGTTGGCACCCAGGCGAAGGGATAAACGTATTCGTCAATGGCGGTTAGGGGAGACAGTGCTGTGCCATCGGGCTGAACGCGGTGCAGCACCTGGGTACCTAGTGAGTCGTCCGGCGGGGTGGCCGTAAAGGCGATCCACTCGCCATCAGGGGACCACTGGCTGTCGAGGATATTCTGCAGAGGCTGATTGGTCAAAGCCGTAAATTCTTGGCTGACGAGATCCATGCGAAATAGGGTTTGCCGACCGGCTTGAGCTCCTGAGGCGAAGGCGAGCTGCTGACCGTTAGGAGCCCAGCTGAGGGCGTCGTAAAAACCAGGCCGGGTGAGAGATTGGGTCTCCCCAGTGTTGACGTTGACTAGAGCAATGATTTCTTGGTTGCTGAGGGGTGGGTTGTGGGGCCGATAGTAGGCGATATAGCGACCGTCAGGTGACCACAGCACAATGCTGCGGTAAATCTGGAAGTTGGCTTCGGGCGTCAGCACGCGGCGATCGCCCCCGTCAGCCCTCACGACATTGAGCCGCTGGAAAGGATAGTTACCCTCATAGAAGGCCAGCTGGGTGCCATCGGGGGACCAAGCCAAAGGGCTCCCAGCAGCACCGTAGATGCCAGGGGTTTGGGTAATGCGGCGAGGGCGACTGCCGTCCAGCCCGGCTACGAAGATATGCTGGCCGGTCACATAGGCGATCTGGCTGCCATCGGGCGCCACAAAAACGTCTGACTCTGGACTGTCGGGCAAGGAATTAAAGGCTGTCACCTCTCCAGTAGGGCGACTAAGGAACAGTTCTAATTCAGCGGGGGCACCGGCGGTGGGGGCGGGGCAGCGCTGCTTAATGACTAAGGTTTCGCCATCGAGCTGCCAGACCAGATCGATTGTGGGCGGCCGTTGACAATCGCTAGAAAACACCAGCTTGGGGGAGCCCGCACCCGGTTCAACTCGATAGACTTCGCCGTAGTTTTGAACAATGGCTAGCCGCTCTCCGCTGCGAGACCAGGCTAGGGTATTGAAGGGGCGATCGCCCTCGGGCAGCAGGGCTTCGCGATCGCCGCTGTCGGGCTCCAGACGAAACAGCCCACTGGGGGTCGCAAAAGATAGATCTGCCGCTGGCGCTGCTGTGATGGCAAACGCCACAATTGCGGTGGTGAATACGGCCACAGAAGGTTGAATCACGGTTTCACATCCTTAAGCGTTCCCTTCGTCATCATAGCTATGGGCCGGGGGCTTGGAACCAGATTTTAGAATCGCACCGGGCAACCGCCCTGATCATCGGTTAGTTTCTAAGATGCCAGAAGCGTTAATTGTTGGGTTGTCGGCCCTGCCGCCATCGAGCAAGATGGACGGGTGCTGACTCCGGTGCTGTATTTATTCGTCAGCTCATGAACGTCATCAGCCTATTTTTCATCTTTTTAATTCTCTCCTCCCTTCAACCTGCCATTCAGCGGCGGCTCGTCCAGTCACGTCGGATCAACGCCATTCGCAATCTAGAGCAGCAGCGCGGCAGCCGGGTGATTTTGTTGATTCATCGCCAGGAGTCGATCAGCCTGCTGGGCATTCCCATCTCGCGGTTTATCAATATCGAAGACTCAGAGCAGATTTTGCGGGCCATTCGCCTCACCCCCGCCAACGTGCCCATTGACTTGATTTTGCACACTCCTGGGGGGCTGGTGCTGGCCACCGAGCAAATTGCCCGAGCGTTGCTGCGCCACGGGGCTAAGGTAACGGTGTTTATTCCCCACTACGCCATGAGTGGCGGCACGATGCTGGCAATGGCCGCCGACGAAATTGTGATGGATGAAAATGCGGTGCTGGGGCCGGTGGATCCTCAGTTGGGCAACGTAGCAGCCGCCAGCATTCTCACGGTGCTAGAGGCAAAACCACCCGAGAAAATGGATGATCAGACTCTCATAACGGCCGATCTAGCCCGCAAGGCAATTAGCCAGGTACAGCGATTTGTGCGAGCTCTGCTGGAAGACTCAAACCCTCGACAGAAAGTTGACCCGGCCAACATTGACAAAATTATCGATCGCCTCACCACTGGCCAGGTCACCCACGACTACCCAATTGCGGTAGAGGAGGCGACCGACATGGGTCTACCCGTGACCGTAGGCTTGCCTTTGGAGATCTACAGCCTGATGGACCTCTATCCTCAGCCGATGATGGGCCGCCCGACGGTGCAGTACATTCCGCTGCCGTACCAGAGTCTGCCGCCGCTGCCAACCGGGCAAGGGCGAGCCCAGTAGGCAGTAGTTGAGTGGGTACGAGACTTATCTACTGAAGTAATCGACAATGGCTTTGGCGATCTGATGGTTGCCGTCTTTGCCGATAGATTTGGTAGTGCGGGGTGGGTCGAGGGGCTGGGTTAAAAATGCCCAGTCGCCGTCGAAAAATTCGGCGGGGGTGAGGACTCGGTGCCAGCTGTAGTCTTGCAGGCCGTTGACGAGCACGGGACCTTCCGCAAAGTCTTCCCGAGTGATAGTGATAACGGGCAGATCGAGGCGGCAGGCCTCGGAGAAGGTGCTGAACCCGGGCTTGGAGACTATGCGGCTGCATAGGGGCATGACATCCACTGGGCGGTAGCCCTGCCTGGGCACTTTAAACAGATTGGGCAGGGCGGGAACGTCTTGCTCAAAGGTGAGAAACTGCCAGCCGGGAAACTGGGTGAGGCGCTCGTAGGGAATGGCCTGGAGGCTTAACCCGCCGAAGGTCAGTAGAACCGTGCGTTCTTTGAGATGAGACAGGTTCCACTGTGCCCTCAATGCTTCAGCTTCATAGCGCGGGGTGCCTCCGGTTAGCCCGACGTCTTCTATGAGGGGGAAGGCAGCCATCGGCTCGTGGAAGGGCAGGCGGAAGAGGCGATCGCACTCGCCAAAACATTCCCCAATCCAGCGGGCGATCGGCTCAAACTCTGAGCCAAAGCCGCGGTAGATGAAATCCCAGCCAAAGTTGCTGACCATCCAGCAGGGGATGTCAGCGGCGTGGGCGATCGCCGTAGCCAGCGGTGGAATATCAGCCAGCACCAGACTCACCCCGCGCTGCTTGAGGTAGGTGGCCGCAGAGGCCACGGTTTCTTGTTGATGAGCCTGAATGTCTTCAAGCCTAGCCAGCGTGGCCGGCAAATCCATGGTGAGGCTATCGGGCTGAATCACACCGATATCAAAGGCCACCGGACGATACTCATAGTCCATCGGCAGGTATTCGTTGAGCAGCCATTGGGGAGCGGTAGTGGCCAGCACCAAATCTACCTCGGGCTGTAGCGCTTTGACCGCAGCGGCAACCGAGGCGGCCCGGGTGGCATGGCCAAAGCCGTGGTTAGTAATTGCCACGTAGAGCACAGGGCGGGGCATAGACAATTTCTCTCCAACTAAAAAGGCTCGTCCCTAGGGACGAGCCTTAATCATCTCAACAGCTTAGACCCTAGAGCTGGGGCACAAACTGCTGTTTGTCGGGCACCACCGTGTACTCAGAAACAATCTGACGCAGCTCGTCGCCGTCGATAGTTTCGCGCTCGACCAGCAGATCGACGAGGCGATCGATCAAGGCGCGGTGGTCTTGCATAATGCGCTTGGCGTTGGCGTAGCAGTGGTCGACGATAGTGCGCACCTGGCCGTCAATGCGAGACGACACTTCCTCAGAATATTCTGAGCGAGAGAGCCAGTCGCGACCGAGGAACACCTCACCCTGAGAGCTTTCGAGGGATAGCGGCCCCAGATCGGACATGCCAAATCGAGTGACCATTTGCCGAGCCATATTGCTCACCTGCTGGAGGTCGTTGCCGGCTCCAGTGGTGACTTCGGCATCGCCAAAGATTACATCTTCAGCGGCGCGACCGCCCAGTGCCCCAGTGATTCGAGCCAAAATCTGAGCGCGCGAGATCAGCATCTGCTCTTCACTGGGGGTAAACCAGGTGAGACCCTGGGCCTGGCCGCGAGGAATCAGGGTGACTTTTTGAACCGGGTCGTGGTCTTTAACCAGGGTGCCGACGATCGCATGGCCAATCTCGTGGTAAGCAATCAGTCGCTTGCTCTTGCTGTCGACTAGGGGGGTGCCCTCCATACCGGCGATGACACGGTCCACGGCATCATCTACCTCGGCCATGGTCATGCCCTCTTTGCGACGGCGAGCGGTGAGGATGGCGGCCTCGTTGAGCAGGTTGGCCAGATCAGCCCCGGTAAAGCCAGGGGTGCGACGGGCGATCGTCTCTAGAGAAATGTCTTCAGCCAACTTCTTGTTGCGGGCGTGGACTTCGAGAATTTCAATGCGGCCTTTGATGTCGGGCGGATCGACCATCACCTGACGGTCAAAGCGACCGGGGCGCAGCAGCGCTGAGTCGAGCACGTCTGCCCGGTTGGTGGCAGCGATAATGATGATGCCGGTATTGCCCTCGAAACCATCCATCTCGGTGAGCAGCTGGTTAAGGGTCTGCTCGCGCTCGTCGTTGCCGCCGCCGATGCCAGCACCCCGCTGCCGACCAACGGCGTCAATCTCATCGATAAAGATGATACAAGGGGCGTTTTCTTTAGCCTTTTTGAACAGGTCGCGCACGCGGGAAGCGCCTACGCCGACGAACATTTCGACAAACTCGGAACCGGAGATGCTGAAGAAGGGTACGCCCGCTTCGCCTGCGATCGCCTTGGCCAGCAGAGTTTTACCGGTACCGGGAGGGCCCACCAGCAGCACACCCTTAGGAATGCGCGCCCCAATGGCGGTGAAGCGCTCGGGCTTCTTTAAGAAGGTAACGACTTCTTCCAGCTCTTCCTTGGCTTCGTCAATACCGGCCACATCATCAAACATGACGCCGGTCTTGGCTTCCATCATGAAGCGAGCTTTTGACTTGCCAAAGCTCATCGCCTGGCCCGGGCCACCCATGGCCCCGTTAGAGCGGCGGAACAAAAAGAACAAACCGCCAATTAACAGCAGCGGAAACAGCAGGTTGCCCAGGGCACCCACCAGAGCGCCATCGTTGCGTGGGGGGTGAGAGTCGAGGCTGATGTTGGCGGTGCGCAGACGGCTCACCAGGTCGGGGGAATTGCCCGGCAGATCAACCCGCCAGCGCATGACGCGGTTGTCTAGGTCGGGGTCAACGGCTTCGATAATGGCCGTTCTGCCGCCGTCATAGAGATCTACTGCTGTCACCCGCCCGGCATCGAGATAGTCGAGAAAGCGACCATAGGTGAGGCGGGTGTTGGCCGCGTTGCGACCCATATCGGCCGGAGCCGACGAAAATGCTCCTTGCCACAAGAAAAACCCTATTACCAGCAGGGGCAGGGTCCACAGTAAGGCTACTCGCCACGAAAATTTCATACCTATGGCCTCTATTGACTAACGTGCACAGTGTTAACGAATGTTCAGTTAACGGATGGTGACCGAGTTTGGCCCTACGTCTATCATGCCTGGAAACAGGGTGTTGCCGGGGGCGGAATCTCGAGTCGGGAAAAGAAATATGAGATAAATCTTTACTTAATGTAACGTAAGCCACGGGACTCGGGCAAATCCCCAATCAAATTGATTGTCCCCGGAGCAACTAACCTTGAGGTGCGTAGCGTTGGCCAGGCTTCTCCTCTATTGTTACTTTAACTGTTATCGGGTTGAGAAATGTTTAGCGGCCGAGGAGCCCTGCGATGAAACCCCGTCATCCCGAGACGTTGGGGGTAAAAGCTACCCTGCTGCTAGTCAGCACCCTAACGGTCATGGCGGGGGCCACGATCGCTCCCTCGCTGCCGGCGATGCGATCGCACTTTGCTGCGGTGCCCAATGCCGACTATTGGGTGAGGCTGGTGCTGACGGTGCCAGCGCTGTTTATTGCTCTCGGTGCCCCCGTTGCGGGCATCATCATCGATCGCTTTGGGCGCAAGCGCTTACTGTCGCTGTCGGTGTTCGCCTACGGTTTGGCGGGCAGTTCGGGCTTTTTTCTCAACGAAATCGGGGGGATTTTGCTGGGGCGGCTGGTGCTGGGCCTAAGCGTGGCGGGCATTATGACCACCGCGACTACTCTGGTGGCCGACTATTACCTTGGTGTGGCACGGGCGCGGTTTTTGGGCTTGCAGGCGGCGTTTATGGGGTTGGGTGGGGTACTATTTCTCACCCTGGGAGGCTACCTGGCGGATGTGAACTGGCGGCTGCCGTTTTTGATCTATCTCTCGGCTTGGCTGATGCTGCCGCTGGTGCTGCTGGTGCTGCCGGAGCCTAGGCGGGCCAGCCGAGCCGAGGTGCTGGCGCTAGAAGCGGCTAACCCAGAGCCGATTCCCTGGGCATTGTTGGTAGTGACGTTCGCAATCGCCCTGCTCACCCAGATTGTGTTCTACATGATTCCGGTGCAGATTCCGTTTTATCTTCAGCAGTTGAGCAACGCCAATGCCTCTCAGAGTGGGCTGGCGATCGCCCTCGCGACTTTGGCGGCGGCTAGCAGTTCCCTTAGCTATCAGACGATCAAGGCGCGATTTTCGTTTACGGCGCTCTACGCCATGGCATTTGGGCTGATGGGGTTAGGCTACCTTGTGATTAGTCGGGCTCCTAGCTATGGAGTGGTGCTGGTGGGGCTGGCGATCGCCGGTCTCGGTCTGGGGCTCTTCACCCCCAATATGACGGTCGGCTTGACCTCACTCACTCCCGCTGCTCTGCGGGGGCGGATTTTGGGTGGCTTGACGACTAGCTTCTTTCTGGGCCAGTTTGTGTCGCCGCTAGTGAGCCAGCCTCTGAGCCAGCGAATTGGTCTGGCGGCCACCTATGGTTTGGCCGGGCTGCTCATGCTGACGTTGGGGGCCATTACCTTAGGCGTAATGGTCCGCTGGTGGTGGTTAGGCCAGCGCGATCGCTCCCTGTAGACGGGGCACATCAAACCCGCGCTGGCGCAGAATTAGCCAAGATTCCATCAGGTCTGGTCCCTGAAGGGCACCCATGAGCGCGGCCCGCATCGATTTCATCACCAGCCCTTTCTTCACGCCCTGAGCCTTGGTGACCTCATCAACCAAGGCTTTGAGATCGTCGATAGTGGCTGGAGATTTTTCGGTGAGCCCCGTCAGAATGCCCTTCAGCACAGCCGGTACGCCGTCGAGCTGTACCTGGGCTTTGGCGTCGTCGGCGAACTCCACGGTTTCGGTGAAGAAAAAGCGGCTTTGCTCCACAACGTCTGTTAGGCGGGTGAGGCTAGGGCCGAGGAGCGTTACCAAGGGCAACAGCCAGCCGCGATCGGCCTCCGCATCAATGGCATAGGCGTCCTGCAGGTAGGGCAGCGTTAGCTCTAGCAGAGGAGCGGGCTCCATCGCGTGGAGGTACTGGCTGTTGAGCCAGTCGAGCTTATCCCAGTCGAATTTGGCTCCGGCCTTGTTGACGCGATCGAAGCTGAACTGCTTAGCAGCTTCGGCCAGGGTGAATTGTTCGGCGGCGTCGGGGGCAGACCAACCTAGGAGGGTCATGTAGTTGACCAGGGCCGGAGCCACAAAACCCATTTTTTGGAAATCAGAAATGGAGGTGACGCCGTCGCGCTTGGAGAGCTTCTGCCCTGTCTGGTTGAGAATGAGCGGTGCGTGGGCAAAGGCAGGCACGGCGGCTTCGAGGGCTTCGTAGAGCAGAATTTGCTTGGCGGTGTTGGCGATGTGGTCTTCGCCGCGAATGACGTGGGTGATAGCCATATCGATGTCATCGACGACTACGGCCAGGTTGTAGAGGGGCTGACCAATGGTGGTGGCGGAGGAGGCGCGGGCGACCACCATGTCGCCGCCTAGGTCGCTGGCCTGCCAAGTGACGGGGCCGCGCACCATATCGTTCCAGGTGATGGTGCGGCTGTCGTCAATTTTGAAGCGAATCACTGCTGGGCGGCCCTCGGCCTCAAAGGCGGCCTGCTGGTCGGGGGTGAGGTCGCGATGGCGGTTGTCGTAGCGGGGGGCATGGCCCCTTGCTTTTTGAGTTTCGCGCATAGCGTCGAGCTCGTCGGGGGTGTCGTAGGCGCGGTAGGCGAGACCCTTGTCGAGCAGGGTTTGAATGGACTGGCGGTAGAGGTCGAGACGCTGGGACTGGAAGAAGGGGCCTTCGTCCCACTCCATGCCGAGCCACTTTAGGCCGGAGAGAATGTTGTCGGTGAATTCTGATTTTGATCGCTCTTCGTCGGTGTCTTCGATGCGAAGAATGAACTGGCCGCCTTCGTGGCGGGCAAACAGCCAGTTGAACACTGCGGTGCGGGCGGTGCCAATGTGCAGAGTTCCCGTGGGGCTGGGGGCAAGGCGAACGCGGACGGTCATGGGGTTTCCTGCACTCTCGACAAACGTTTCTGGACAGTCTCCTATTTTAGGGGGTGGGGCGATCGCATTGAGGATGGGATCCTAAATTTCGATGACGGATGAGGCAATGCGTAGGGTGCATTCGCGCAGCAATGCACCACCTCGGTTTTTTTGTAAGAGCAGCGCACAATTCTGGGTGAAAGCCAGATTGACCACTGGGGCCAATTCGCTGGCCCCAGACCCCCGTCGAGAAGGACGTTCCGTCGTCCTTCACCTCACGGAAAGGATTGGCTGATCATCGGTTTAAACCTTTGTTCTGCTAATGGGCTTTTGGGCAACATTCAATCCTAGGTTTCTCAGCCCCTAGCTGCTTTTTGTCGTCATTCTCCCCAGTCTCCTCATCTCCCTTATCTTCCTCATCTCCCCCATCTTTCTTCACCTACTCACTTCCTGCCCCCGACTGCTGCACCCACAGTTCCACCCCCTCGGCTAGGGTTTCTGCTAGTCGCGCTTGCTCCTGAGGATCCACAATCCACTCAAATTCGTTGGGGTTGATCATGAAGCCCAGTTCTAGCAGCACTGAAGGGGCGGTGTGGGGGCGGGTGAGGGCGAGGTTGTTCCAGAAGACGCCGTAGGAGGGGCGATCGAGCTCGGTGACGAGGTAGTCGTGGAGGAACTGGGCCAGGCTATGGGCCTGGGTGTGAAACCAGAAGGCACCGATGCCGGCGGTGTTTTGGGCGTCGCCGCTGTCGGGTAGGGCGTTGTAGTGAATGCTGAGGGCTAGGGTGGGTTCGACTTGGGCGATCTGGGCGGGGCGCTCGTTGACGCCAACGGTGCTGTCGGCGGTGCGGGTCATGATCACCTGCGCCCCTCGGGCTTCTAGGGCGGCTTGTAGGAGGAGCGATACCTCCAGGTTGACGTCTTTTTCGGGGGTGCCGTTGGGGCCGCGTGAGCCGGGTTCGTCGCCGCCGTGGCCGGGGTCCACCAAAATCGTGGTGCCTGCCAGGGGGCGAGAGGCTTGAAGGGTGGGGGGCTGCTTGAGGGATAGCACGAGGGTAGTGCCTTCATAGCGCAGCTTGTAACCCCACTGCTGGTCGGTTTTGAGATTGATCCGGTACTCTACCTGGTCGGGCAGTACGGGGTTCCAGTCTAGGCGTTCCACTAGCCCGTCGTCGGTGACGTAAATGGTGTCGGTTTGGGGCACGGTGTTGTGCAGGGTGAGGGTGAAGGTGTCGGTCCCTTGCTCAACGCTGACGGGTACGGGGACTTGCAGGGGGAAGTAGATTTCTGTCCAGCCTGGCACCTGGCGGGAGGTGACGCCGCGGATGAGCGATCGCACCACCGACCCCCCAACCACCGGCTGAGTCTCAGCGGCGCGAATCCAGCCGCCGTAGTCGAGGCGCAGCCAGTCGCCCTCGCGGCTCGTGACTCGGGCACGGGTGCCCTGGGGCAGGGGAGTGAGGCGGGAGTAGTCGGTGCTGGGGCCAGTGCGGGCTACGCCTGCGGCAGCGGTAACTTCGACGACCTCGATCGCACTGGGATTCAAAATACTCACAGAACCGGGGGCGGCATCCGTCACTACGGATGCACCCTGGGCAAGGCGGTAGACGGGCTGTCCCAGATCGCCCGGTTCTTCAGCCATGAAGCAGCTTTCGTAGCGGCTGAAGCCAGTGGTGGCAATGGGGCTGGCCTGGTCGGTGAGGACGGCTGAGTTAGGGGGTAGGTCGGTGCGATCGCCCTGGGGCAGCAGGGTATAGATCTGCCCTGCCAGGGCTGCCGTCACTGTGGCATTGGCAGGAGCCACGGCCCCTAGGCACACCCAATCCCCCGGCTGGCGAGCAATATCTGCCCCCGGCAGCAGCGAGCCTTCGGCAAAGCCCAAGGCTTCTGGCAGCACTGGCCCGTTGGCCACCCGCGTAACCGTAATTGATAAGGTTTGGTCACCCTGGGTGAGGGTGAAGGTGTTGGGGCCAGGAGTCAGGGGCCGCGAGGGGGCAAAGTGTCCCGAGGCACTGCGTCCCTCAATGGGTTCGCCATTCAGCAGCACGGGCTGGTCGGCGGCCCCAGTGCCAATGAAAAAGATCTGCTCTGCCGTGGTCTGGTGGCCATCGGGAGGATAGACCACTTGGAGGGCGGTCTGGGCCTGAGCCAGGGTGGTCATGCTCACTGTGCTGAGACCGGCTAGCGCGGCTGCGCCCCAAACCCACTGCGCCATAGGTGTTCATCCGATGCGATCGCTACCCCGCCAGTCTACGTCCTAGGGGTATGGTCGCGATCGCGTGATTTTAAAGCGACTCACCCAGACCCTGGTTCCAGTCTTGACCCAGCTGAATGGTGATATCGGAGTTGAGCGCTCCGGTGCTTTCGACCCGCACTTCGCCAATTCCCAAAAAGCGGTGCACCATTTCAGCGGTTGCGCCATCGCCCCGCTGGGCCACAATGCGGCTAATGGGCAGAGGGGCGTTTAGGGTCTGGTCGATAAAGATGTTGGAATAACCGCTTTCACGCAGCGCTCGGGTCAGAGCTTGCACCGCCACTGGGTCGTTGGTGCTGTCTTGAATGGCAACGCGGACTCGGCTAGGGTCGCTGGTGGTGGCCACCCGCTGGGTACCAAAACCGAAGTATTGGTCAACCATGCCGTCGATGTCGTTATAGCTAGGAATCCAATAGCTCGCCGCAAATTCCTGGGGGCTGCTAAAGTTGCCTGGCAGCATCAGCATTTGCACGTTAGAGCGGTTGATCTGTGCCCCATAGCCCACCAGGGCCAACAGCTCTTCTACGGACAGGTTGGTGTCGACGTTCTCCTGAATCACCGACAAAATTTTAGGTAGCCGGGCAATGGTCGCCGGATTGAGCGCCTGCTCAGCTAGGGCCCGCATAAACATCTGCTGGCGCTGAATTCGGCCAATATCGCCCTGGGAGTCGTAGCGAAAGCGCAGGAACTGGAGCGCCTGATTGCCGTTGAGCTTTTGTTCGCCTGCCTTGAGATTGATGTAGAGGTGCTGGCTATCGTCCTGGTACTTCATATCGGCGGGCACGTTAACCGTGACTCCGCCTAGGGCGTCGATCAGTTTTTCGACCCCCTGTACGTTGATGCGCACGTAGCGATCGACGGCCACACCACCCAGTAAATCGCTGACTGACTCGGCGGCTAGAGCGGGGCCGCCATCGCGGTTGGCCTCGTTGAGCTTAGTTAGCCGGCCGCGCACATAGGTGCGGGTGTCGCGGGGAAGGGAAAGAACCACCATTTGCTCGGTTTGGGGATTAAACCGCAGCAGCAGCATCGAGTCTGAAAGGCCGTCAAAGGAGTTGACTAGGGCGTGGTAGCCCACATCTTCCAGTTCGGGGGGCACGCTTTCGACGTCTGTCGTCAGCACCTTGACGCCCAGCACCAGAATATTCACCGGCCGAGTCAGGCGAGGCAGCCGCAGATTACCGCTCGACGCGATCGCGGCATCCTGGCTAAACACTCCAGATTCTTCGGCGCTTAGATCTTGCTGCATGAGCGGTGCCGCCGACAGCGAGACCGCCAGCATCGCCCCGGCCACTCCAGAAATACCCGCCACCGAGGCCAGGGCAATGCCCACGCCGAGCATGCGCGGCATGCGTCGTCGCTGTTGAGTTGGCATTTTTTGTGGATGCCCCTGGGGTGAACGAGCGTTGAGATGTTGGGGATGACGTTGGGACACCAGGGACCTCGGGGCAATAAAAATGAGCGGGGTAGGAGACTACAGCCCCGTAGGGGGATGACTCTGCCAAATTTTTAGCTGCATGTTAACAGCAATTTAGTCAGCCGACCCACGTAATATGGCACGGACCCAGCAAATTGGGTTAATTTTTCGTCCGGCCATGGAACAGCCCTGGGGACGAGGTCTAGCGCTTTCTCCCAATCCAGAATTTGTGCTAGCAGGGAGGCTGAGTTGACACCCGTAATCCTAAGGCAGCCGCTTGCTCCACTGGCTAAACCCCGGCAGGTTGACCGATTTGCCCTGCAATAGACGCACCATTAAGACGAGATTAGTCAAGGTATAACCGGTCGTCACTAGGGTGTTGGTAATCAGTAGCCGCAGCGACAGCCCTGGTGCTAGATGGCTCCCGGCACTGAGCACCCCGTAGGTAATGACCCAGGTGAAGGCCAAGGTAACCACCAGCCGACTGACCGCTAGCTCTTGGCGGCTGCCCTGCTTTTGCCACAGGCTATAAAGAGCAGGCACGACCCCGAAAATAGGCACCAGGTAGAGGCTCAACTTTAAGCGCTCGAGGGTCTCCCCTGAGGCGGGACTGACTTTTTTCATAGGTACTGAGCCCTGGACAGAAGGGAGAAGTTGTTGCAGGGTCTGTCCAGATTATGCCCCACGTGATCAGCACACGCGTACCTGCCTGATGAGAAAGCGCGACTCAGCATGGCCTATCGCGATCGCTGGGCTTTTCCCAGCCACTATTCTCCTAAATTGCCTGACCAATAAATGTCCGGTGCCGTGGGCTATTGAACGTCACGGTAGGCTGCTCAAACCCCGCCGCCTCGAAAGCCGCCACCATGTCCAGGCTGAAGTACTCGTCTAAATAGGGCTCAGTGCTTTTGAGTAGGGTGAAGACAAAGGGCGGCAGTTTTTGAATTGCCTCAGAACGAGGGTTCATATCCATAATCGCCAGGTGGCCACCGGGGCACAGCAACCGCCGCGCCTCTTGCAGAATGGCCTTCGCTGCCGATTGCGGTAGCTCGTGAAAGACCAGGCAGATCGAAACCAGGTCATAGGAGGCAGCGGGTAGTCCGGTTGCTTCGCCGGCCGCATGGTGCCAGGCGATCGGAGTTGCAGTCGAGGAAATCTCTCCAGTTGCCTGCCGTTCTTGCTGCCGATACTGGGCCACGGCGAGAAAGTAAGGCGATAAATCTACTCCAGTTAGGTGAGCTTGGGGAAAGGTGGTCTGAAACGCTTCGGTGCTCATGCCCACCCCGCAGCCAACATCCACAATGGTCTCCGGGGCCTGGGGCAGTTGGGCAACGAGGACATTGTGGTAGCTCTGGCGAAGGCGATCGTCGCCAGCAGCTCCGGCCTCGGGCCAGATCTTGGCGTGCACCGCCTGGGCCGCCACTTCGACTTCCATCGCCGGTCGCCAGCCCAAATTGCCCTCGTCGTAGGCGTGAAAGCTGGTGGTGTAATAGTCGGGATAGATGAGGTAAGGATTTTGCACCGCTTCTAAATCGGTCTGCCAAAGGGGCGACAGCTCCTCGGTCTCAGCTGTGGGTAGCCCAGCTCCTGTACGACGGCTCTGCAAGGCCTGAACTCGTTCCCGCCAGGGCACGCCGATGGTTTCGGCCCGCGTCACCATCATATGGCGGGCGCGCCCCTTGGCAAAATTCCACAGGGGCTTAATGGCGAGCACCTGATTCACCACGCTGGAAAGCAGGTTGGGAGCAGAGGTAGCAGTCATAGCGGCCGCAGTGTTAGAACAGCCCCTATTTTAAGAGGTGAGGGGTAGCTGAATCCACAGGATATAGCACAGCTAGAATCCAGCTTTCAGCAGAGCATCCCAGATTTGGTGGGCCATCTCCAACTTGGTGCAGGGAGGAATAGGAAGCTTGTCGCCCGCTTGAGTGAGCAGGACGGCCTGGTTGCGATCGCCCCCAAATCCACTTCCCGCCACATCAATAGGGTTCGCCACGATCGCATCTAACCCCTTGCGCTGCAGCTTATCTAACGCTGGGGGAGTGATGTCGCCGGTCTGAGCGGCAAAGCCAATTAGCCGCTGGTGGGGCGATCGCTTTTGGGATAAATCGGCCACAATGTCGGGCACCTGGGCCAGGGGTAGGGATTGGGGCAGATCTGCTTTAGCCAACTTAGTGGACGCCTGGGTCGCTGGTTTCACATCGGCCACCGCCGCCGCCATCACAATCCAATCGGCCTGGGGTAGGTTAGTTAGCATCGCCCGATGCATCTCCTCAGCCGTGGTAATGCTCACGGTTTGAATGCCGCCCAGGCGGGCTTTGAGGGATTCCTCCATCGGCCCATGAACGAGGGTGACTGTAGCGCCCCGGTGACTTGCAGTTTGGGCCAAGGCTACCCCCATTTTACCGCTGGCGGGGTTGCCAATAAAGCGCACAGAATCCAAAAACTCGCGGGTGCTGCCGGTGCTGATCAGCAGGTGCTTCCCTACCAGGTCGCGCTGCCCGCCGCTGTGCAGCAGCGAGTGAATGGGGGTGAGAATGTCCTCCGGCTCGGCCATGCGCCCGGTGCCGATGCGATCGCAGGCCAGCACCCCACTACCTGGATCAATGCTGTGATAGCGCGGATCCTGAAGTAGCTGGTGCCAGTTGCGCTGCACCGCCTGCTGCTGCCACATGTCGGTATTCATCGCTGGGGCCAACAGCACTGGGCAGGTCGAGGCCAGTACGGTATTGGTCAGCAAATTATCGGCCAGACCGTGGGCCAGCTTGCCCAGCGTGTTAGCGCTCAGGGGGGCAATCACCAACAGCTCAGCCCATTCGCCCAGCTCAATGTGCAGCGGCCGTCCCTGGGTCGCCTGCCAAAAATTCTCGTCTGTATAGGCAGGGTGCCGGGCCAGGGTGGCCACCGTCAGGGGTGGAATGAAGGCCTGCCCCTGCTGGGTCAGCACAACACGCACCGCTAGGCCTGCCTTGGCCAGCGACGAAATCACCGAGCAAATCTTATAGGCTGCAATGCCGCCGCTAATGCCTATCAGCACTCGACGGGGAGCGTCCACGGCTGTAGAACTACTTGCCATCCCAAACCCGACGCCAGTCATCTCGATTTTAAGAACGACACTTCTGCCGGGGCAAACAACCGTTTGCCCCGGCAGAAGCGGGGGTATCTAGACAGGATTTAGCCGCCAACGGTCTACGACTCGTCGTAGGCTTCGAGGTCGAGCAAATAGACGTAGGATTCAACTAACTCGGGTCGCTGAAAGGCGATCGCCCGGAGTAGGTGCCAGTCTTGCAGTCCCTCAAAGGCATTCTCGTAGGCATCGGTCTCTAGGCGAGTAGCCAGCTCAGCCACCGTGTCCGGTGTCATATCTGAGACGGTTTGCGGTGAAACGTGTAGGCTCAGCATAGTCTTTTCCCCCTTGGTGACGTTTGCCTCAGAGCCGCACGGGTGCAGCCAGGGTCAATTCACTCTCCCTTTAGGATAAAGGTTTGGTCAGGGATTCCCGCTGGCCTGCCGCAAATCTTCGCAAAACCCGGCAATTAGCCCCATTACCTGAGGTGGAATTTCATGCCCCATGGCCATTTCCTGCCAGGTCACGGGTTGGCCAATGGCGGTGAGGGCGTCGTTGGCCTGCTGGGCCTTGCCGATCGGCACCACCGCATCAAAGGTACCGTGCACCATCATCACTGGGCGGGGGCTCACCGGAGCCTGGGCAGGGCTGTGCAGGTAGCCGCTGAGAATGATCTGCCCGGCTAGAGTCAGCTGTGACCCCACGTCTAGCGCCATCGCCCCCCCTTGGGAAAACCCAGCCAAGATAGTGCGCTCTAGGGGAATTTTGGTGGTTTGAGGCAGCATTGACATCCAGAGCTTGAGCCGCTCTCGACTGGTCTGGAGGTCAGTCTGGGTCTCAAAATCGTAGGGGCGGCGAAAATCATAGCTGTTGGGAAAGTTGTACCACATGCGGCCCCCCGGAGCCTGAGGATGGGGCCAGGGCGCATCGGGAAAGACCATTGAGAAGTTGGCTATTTCTAAATAGGGGGCTAATCCGATTAGATCGGCGGCGTTGGCCCCCCAGCCGTGGAGAGCCACTAGGCACCAATCAGCGGTGCCATCGGTGGGGCCATAGGTCAGGGCCTGAAGCGGTTGTTCGGTGGGCAGCATAGATTTCCTTAAAGCTAGCGATCGCGTTGACGAGCCTCTAGCCGAGCCCGTTTGGCGGGGGTAAGAGCAGCATAGCAGTGGGGGCAGCTGATGCCCGCTTCATAGTGAGGTGAGGCTTTCTCGGCCTCGCCCACCGGGTGGCCACAGCCCAGGCAGAGCTCGTATTCGCTGGGTTGCAGGCAGTGATTAACGGCCACCCGTTCGTCAAACACAAAGCAGTCGCCCTGCCACAAACTGTCAGCCGTCGGTACTGTTTTGAGGTAGTTCAGAATGCCGCCCTGGAGGTGGTAAACCTGCTCAAAGCCCTGCTCTAGCAGGTAGGCAGTGGCTTTTTCGCAGCGAATGCCGCCCGTGCAAAACATTGCCACTTTTTTATGCTGAGCGGGGTCGAGGTGGTTGTCTACATAATTCGGCAATTCCCTAAAAGAGTGGGTTTGGGGATTCACCGCGCCCTTAAAGGTGCCCAGCTCGACCTCGAAGTTGTTGCGAGCATCGATCAGCATCACCTCAGGATCGGCAATGAGCTGGTTCCAATCTTGAGGCTCGACGTAGGTGCCGACCTTCTGCTGAGCAGGGTTGACTTCGGGATGTCCTAAGGTGACGATTTCCCGCTTGAGCTTCACCTTCATGCGCTCGAAGGGGGGCGCAGCGGTGATGGATTCTTGGTGGGAGAAGGGGCCAATTTCGGGATGGTTGTGCAGCCAGGCCAACAGGGTATCAACGCTCTGGCGATCGCCCGCTACGGTAGCGTTCAGCCCTTCTGAAGCCAGCAAAATTGTACCCCGCAGCCCCCAGCTCTGACACAGTTCTAAAAGCTCCCGGCGCAGCGCTGCTGGTTCACTCAGGGTGACAAATTTGTAGAAGGTGGCGATCGCCCAATCCATGGTCTGACAGAGCTACAAAGTTTCAATTATAAGCGGTGAGCCTGGTACACCTCGACGGCGGCTCTATGCAGCAGCGAGTGGCGAAAGATCAGATCCTCCATCGATTGGCCGTAGCCGCCGCCGATGACGCAGGCGATGGGATAGCCCGCCTTCACACAGCTGTCGAGTACGAAGCGATCGCGCTGATAAAGGCCGGTGTTGGTCAGCGCCAGCTTGCCCAGCAGGTCGTCTTTGTGCGGGTCGGCCCCGGCATCGTAAAACACGAGGTCAGGCTTCACCTGAGCCAGCAAATCTGGAACATATCGCGCCAGGCAGTTTAGGTAGGCATCATCCTCCATGCCCAAGGCCAAGGGCACATCCAAATCGCTGCTCTGTTTGCGGGCTGGAAAGTTCTCCTGGCAGTGCATGGAAAAAGTAAAAACGCTGGAGTCGTCGCGGAAGATCCAGGCGGTGCCGTCACCCTGGTGCACGTCTAAGTCGAGGATCAGCACGCGATTGACGCGGCCCTGCGCTTGCAGCACTCGAGTGGCGATCGCCAGATCATTAAAGATGCAAAATCCCGATCCGTAGTCGGGAAAGGCGTGGTGGGTTCCCCCTGCCGTATTGCAGGCCAGCCCATGCTCCAAAGCCAGCTTGGCAGTGAGAATGGTGCCCCCCACCGCCGTGCAGGTGCGCTTAACTAGGGCGGCGCTCCAGGGCAACCCGATGCGCCGTTGGGCCTTAGCATCTAGCGTGCCCTGGCGGTAAGCGTTGACATAGGCAGCCTGGTGCACAAGCTCCAGCCAGGCCTGAGGCGGTTCGCCGGGCTGGTAAATCTGGTCTGGGGTGATCACACCATCGTGCAGCAGGCGATCGCGCAGTAGCCGAAACTTGGGCATCGGAAAGCGATGCCCGTCGGGCAGGGGGGCGACGTAGTCGGAGTGATAGATAACCGGAAGCTGACTCAAAGCCCCAAGGTAAACAATGCCTACATCAAGGACGACAGCGATCGCCGCTGCCGCATATCCAGCGCGTGAGCCACGCTTCCCTCAGACCAGTCGAGGGGCAGGTCTGCCTCAGGGGGCACCACGGCCGGAGTGGCGGCTGGCCCAGGCGCACCGCTAGAAGCCGAGACCTGGGGCGATTCCCCTCGGGGGAGGTCGCGCCAACGCCCTGGCTGAGGCACCGCTCTAAACTGCGGCACAGTGCCAGCCCTAGGCCGCGCTGGTACCGGTGTTGGGTGCGGCTCAACCATAGGGGTTTCCACTAGTCTGACCCCAGGGGCTACGACTCCATCGCGCTGAGGCGAGTAGGGAGCTAAACGCCTAGGATGGGGTGGCTGCATCGGCGCAGGCGCTTTAGCGACTGGGCGCGGACGGGGCTTTTTGCGCTTGGTAGCTCGAGATGAGACCTTGATCTGCTGGGTGAGCACAAAGGAGCCGAAGGCACATAACCCCACCAGACTCAGCAGACCCCAAAGGGCCACTCCAGAGCGGGGCGAAGCTTCCTGCTCTGGTGCAATCTCTGGGGCAGAGGCGGCATCGTCGGCTGGAAGTGGCAAAACCGTTAGGGGTGCTTCAGAAACGGCATCTTCTATGGGTTCGTTGAACATGAGGCCGTGGTAGGCGATCGCAGACACGCATACCAGGGTTAACCAGAGCCCTCCCAGCAAAAACAAGGGGCGGTAGGTTAGCAACCTGGCCCAAAACAGCCCCGACGTGATGGCAGGGTCGCGGTCTTCAGAGAAAGGTTGGGGAGCACGGGGCGAGGGCTGTCCAGAAAAATGCTGTGCCATAGGTTACCTGGTGGCCATCGGTGCACAAACCTCAGTGTTGCTGTACACCCTTAAGGCCAATTGTAGGCGCTCTTGCCAGTGGGCGCTAGGGTTTGGGCGGGCTTGGCGTCATGCTAACCCCCCAAGCCTGCCCAAACCAGGCAGTTTCTTAGCGCAACACCATGGCGGGCACGTAGTCTTGGGGGTCCTGGGCAACCCAACCTGCGGTGGAATTAAGCCGCACTTCAAAGAATAGGAACGCGTCGTTGCCCTCTGAGGTAGCGATCGCTCCCAGACGATCGCCCTGGCGCACCGTTTGCCCAGCTCGTACATTCAGCGCTGCCAGGTTGGCGTAGCGAGTTTGCAGCCCCTGGGCGTGGTTGACGACCACCAGATTGCCGTAGGTGGCGTCAGTGCCGGCAAAGGCTACGGTGCCTGCCCCCACCGCCAGCGCTGGAGTGCTGGCTGAGCTAGCCAGGGCGACCCCAGTGTTAAATACCAGCTTGCCCTGGGCTGGGTCAGGCTGCCAGCCGTAGTTGACAATCACCTGCGATCGCTGGGGTAGGGGATATCCTTGAAGCGGTGTGGCCGGAGCAGCGGTGGCCGCTGTGGTCGCCACGCCTGGAAACCAGTTCACCCCAGGCAGAAAAATGGTGGTCGGTACCGTGCTCACGCAGCCATTGACCTCAAACAGCACATCGGGCCGACTGTTGTAGGTCTGGGAAACCTGCTGCCAGGTTCTACCTGGGGGGACGCTGACCCGAATGCCGTTGAAGGGCGGAATGATCAGCTCTTGCCCCGGGCTGACGGCACCCCCTTGAACGGCAGGGTTGAGCCCCATGATAGTGGCTGGTAACAGACTATAGCGCTGGGCAATGGCGGCCAGCGTTTCGCCTTGGGCTACGCGGTGACGGGTCAAGCGCGACAGGGCAGGTTGAGAGCAAGCGGCTGGGCCGGTTTGGGCGATCGCGCCTGGCGTGGCCAGCGCCCCCAGCGGTAGGGTGACGGCCAGACCAAGCAGCCAAACTAAGCCTTTGTGTCCCAATCGCTGGGTAGGACTAGTAGCGCCCAACCGACGGGTGGCCCAATGCTGAAGCGAATCGTAAAACATCATGGAAACTTAGCGACCTAGCCGATTTTGATTGTGGCTCCCCTGGCGAACCCAACAATCTCTCAGGAGTACAGCTCTATAATAGGCAGGACAACCCCAATTGCTCAGGGGGGCATACCTGGGTTTTCTAGCCCCAGACGGCCCCGTCCGGAAATTATTTGCTCCGCAAAATATTCGGTAGAGTAGAGCCAGATCAGTCAAATTATCGGCAGCGCTAAGTGGCTTCGGGTTTGCTCGCAGTCGCGATCGCAAAGCCAATCCGGCGCAGTAGGTAAGGCACACCAGGCACAGTAGCAGAGGGCACTCAGCATGGACTCGTTACCAAAGCAGTTTTCTCAGCAGCTCGCGTTGGTGGCAGTAGCTCTGGCCGTAGGAGGTGGTGCAGGTTGGGCTGGTCATTATTACGTTAGCCAAGCGAGTTCAGCCCCAGCAGAGGATGCCGCTGCTGAACCTCCTCCAGCGGTCAAGACTTCATTGACTACCGTAGCTCAGGCTACTCCCAACCCCTTGACCATCGACCCGATGGGAGAAAACCAAAACTTTATTGCTCTAGCGGTAGAGCAGGTTGGGCCAGCGGTGGTGCGCATTGATGCCGAGCGCACCGTGCCCGAAATTTCCCCCGATGCCTTCAACAATCCCTTCTTTCGGCGCTTCTTTGACGAGCAAGAAATGCCCCCCTCTGAGCTGCCCGATCGCCTAGAGCAAGGGACTGGGTCGGGGTTCATTCTCACCGCCAATGGCCAGATTTTGACCAATGCCCATGTAGTTGAGGGGGCCAAAACAGTGCAGGTTACCCTCCGCGATGGGCGTGACTTTGAGGGGAAAGTGGTTGGAGTCGACTCGGTAACCGACGTAGCGGTAGTCAAAATCGAAGCCGCCGACTTGCCCACCGTGCAGATTGGTAGCACCCAAGACTTGGCTCCAGGGCAGTGGGCGATCGCCATTGGCAACCCCCTCGGTCTTGACAACACCGTCACCGCTGGTATCATCAGCGCCCTAGGGCGCAGCAGCAACCAAGTGGGCATTCCCGACAAACGGGTACAGTTTATCCAGACCGATGCTGCTATTAACCCCGGCAATTCCGGTGGCCCCCTCCTCAACGACCGGGGCGAGGTGATTGGTATGAACACCGCCATTCGCGCCAACGCTCAAGGTTTGGGGTTTGCCATTCCCATTGAAACCGCCAAGCGCATCGCCGATCAGCTCTTTGCTAACGGTGAAGTGCTGCACCCATTCCTCGGCATTCAAATGGTCGAACTCTCCGCCGAGATGGTCGATCGCCTCAACGAGGAAGAGCAGCTAAATCTTAAAATCGACAACGATGACGAGCCCGGCGTTCTCATTGTTGGGGTGCTGCCCGACAGTCCAGCCCAAGCCGCAGGTTTGAAGATCGGGGATGTGATCCGCGCGATTGAGGGCGACCCTGTCGATAGCCCGCCCGATGTGCAGGCTCGGGTAGAAGCTACTAAACTCGGCGGTACCCTCAAGCTTGATATTCACCGCGATGGCCGTGACCAAACCATCGACGTCAAACCCGCTGCCATGCCCGCTGACCTGCGTTAGTCGGTGAAAGAGTTTTGAATGCTCAGCTTTAAGTTTTGAGTCAATGGCTGAAGGTTAAGCTCAAAACTCAAAACTCTCCGCTCATCCAACCCCTACCCATCCACTCCCTTATTCCCCAGCCGCACTCCGGTGCGCAAAATCTGGCCGGCCAGCACCGCGCTGCCAAAGCCATTGTCGATGTTGACAACACCAATGCCCGCTGCGCATGAGTTGAGCATGGTGAGCAGGGCCGAGAGGCCGTTAAAGCTGGCTCCGTAGCCAATGCTGGTGGGTACCGCGATGATGGGGCAATCGGCTAGGCCCGCGACTACGCTAGGGAGCGCGCCCTCCATGCCCGCTACGACAATTAGCACATCCATGTCACGAATCAGGTGGCGGTGGTGCAACAAGCGGTGTAGCCCGGCTACTCCGACATCCCACAGGCGCTTGACCGTAAACCCGCTCAGTTCGGCGGTAATGGCAGCCTCTTCGGCTACAGGTAGGTCGGCGGTGCCTGCCGTCAGCACGCCAATGGTGCCAGGGTGCTGAGCTGCCCAGTCTGCGGGCACTAGGGCGCAAATGCGGGCCATGTCGTAGTACCGCGCCGCCGGAATTTGCTGCTGCACCTGGGCGTAAACCTCGGGCTCAATGCGAGTGGCCATGACCACCGGATTATGCTGATGCAGGCTGTGCATGATCTGCACAATCTGGTGGGGAGTTTTGCCTGGCCCCCAGATAACTTCTGGAAAGCCGGTGCGCAGTGTGCGGTGGTGATCGGCTTTAGCAAAGTCATCGACCGGCTCAAAGTCGAGATATTTGAGCCGGTCAAAGGCAGCATCGGGGCTAAGCTGCCCCTGGGAAACGGCGTTGAGTAGACTGCGCAGAGCGTCGGGCTGGGTCACGGAGGGAGTAGAGACAGGTAAATGGGCAAAGGTCAGAAGACTCTGGAAAGATTAGCCTAGACCATGCTGTAAAAAAAGGGGAATCAGAAATGTCACAGGGTTGTCATACCTCAGCTACCTCGGTGACATATCGGGCTCCTACATTGTTTATTAATCGTTCACTCCTCAACACCCCAAGCGCCGGAGCTAGTAGCTCCGGCGCTTTTTTGCTTTGTGGCATCCGGAAAGCTAGGGGGCAACCTGTATTAACTGATCAGGCCGTGAAACAATCCTTTGCCACCCGTGCCGGTGGCGGGGCACCCTTAAGCGGGGCGGCAGCTGTACTTAACCCTAGTTTTAATTCCTATGAAACGGCATCTATACGCGATCGCCCTCACCGGCCTCGGCTTGGCCGCTCTAATTCAACCCGCCAATGCTCGCCCTGAAATTGCCAGCGGCGACCAGCTGCTCGACACCGATGTGGCGGGCTGTCTGACGCGGGCCGACCAGTTGATTAACAACCTGGGGGTCGAATCTGACCAGGGCGGCATCGATCGCACTGGCTACTTCGAGGATGGCTCCTTTCGGGTGCTCTGCTATGGGGCGGGAGACACCAACAGCCTGGCGATCGTATTTGCCACCCATGACCAGTCGGCGGAGGTGGCCGCTAACTTTATTCAAATGATGCTGACCGAACTGTCCCAGGGCGAATCGCTATCGCAGCAATAATCCACAGAAGCCAAAAATAGCCGGCAGCTGCGCAGAGGCGGAGCTGCCGGCTATTTTTAGGGCGATCACTCATGCGGCGACGATTAGAGATTTCGAGGAGGGCAAACTGCCCTTTGCCGCCATTTTCTCCTACTCGGGGACTCTGGCGGCCTTGAGCATGTGGTAAGTAATGAGCAGCTGGGTCAGCGCTAGGGGATAGCTTTGCAGGGTTTCGCCCGTGGTGCCTACCACCTTGCCAATGTCGGTGTTGCCCTCAATGCTGCAAAACTTGCCCAGGTAGGGAACTTCGCTGCATAGGGTGCGCTCTAGCTCTTGCACGGGCTTTTCAGTGGCGTGGCCGTCGATTTCGAGCACGTCTACCGGTTTGCCCATGTCGCGATCGAGGCCCATGCGCACCGCATCACTTAGAGAACCACCGTTTTTGTCCTCTAGCAGGTGGGTAAAGTCGGGGTGGGGAATGGTGGGTCGCATTACCAAACGTACGTTGAGCAGAAGTTCGTCACCGCTGCTGTTGCCATCTGGGGGGTAAAAGCTAACCACTACATCGGCCCACTGCCGCTGGGGACGAATGAACGCTTCGGAGTCCTCTTCCCGGGCTTTGATCTGTTCAACTACTTCTTCGGGGGTATAGCCGCGCTTGCGGGTGTCGCGCTTGATCTTCCAATTGGCGCGCAGGTCTTCGGGAGGAGCGAGATAGACTTTGACATCGTAGGCGTCGCGGCAGGCGCGGGTCGAGTAGCCCAGCAGCCCTTCGGCGATTACAAAGCGCTTGGGCTCAATATATTCGGGAGCGTCAAACTCGCCAGTGGTGTGGTTGTAAATGGGCTTGAGGATAGGTTGCCCAGTGCGCAGCAGGCCCAGGTGCTGCTGAATGATATCGATGTAGTTGCAGTCGGGGTGCAGGGCTGAAATGCCCATTTCTTTGCGCTGTTTGCGATCGTAGCGGTGGTAGTCGTCCGTGCAGATGATGGTAACGTCGTCTTCACCTAAAATCTGCGCAATACCCCGCGACAGAGTGGTCTTACCCGCTGCGCTGTCACCCACAATGCCGAGGATTATCGGACGACTCATAGATTTCTCCAGGGTTTTGCAACCAATAGTTAGTTACCCCATTGTAGGAACCAGCGGGATCATCACCAAATATTTATTGCTCTGTGTAATGGCCTTGGAACAATTGTGCGATCGCCCCTCCGGCAACTCATAGCCCAACCAAGCTTTCAATCGTCTGGAATCTGTTCAGAATAGAATGGTGCCTCTGGCCGCCTTTGGGGGCCACTATTTAGCTCTGCGAGCCTAAACCCATGCCTGCCCTCGACCCAGCTGCCAGTCTTAATGCTCCCATCACATCGCCTATGCTGCCAGAGCTGCTAGCCCCAGCAGGCAACTGGGACTGTGCCAAAGCAGCGGTCGAAAACGGGGCCGATGCCATTTACTTTGGCCTCGATCGCTTCAACGCCCGCATGCGAGCCGAGAACTTTACAGAAGCCGATCTACCTGAGCTAATGGCCTTTCTCCATCGGCGCGGTGTGAAGGGCTACGTCACGCTCAATACTTTGGTATTTCCCTCAGAGCTAGCAGAGGCCGCGCAGTACCTCAAAACGATGATTGCAGCTGGTGTCGATGCTGCAATCGTTCAAGATATCGGGGTGTGTCGGCTAATTCGCCATCTTTCGCCTGATTTTCCCATCCACGGCTCGACGCAGATGACGGTGACCAGTACCGTTGGGGTCGAGTTTGCCCGCGATCTGGGCTGTCAGCTGGTGGTGCTGGCGCGGGAGTGCTCGATTAAAGACCTCACCAAAATTCAGGCTCAGATGGGCGATCGCAACATCGCCCTACCCCTAGAGGTCTTCGTCCACGGGGCGCTATGTGTGGCCTACTCGGGCCAGTGCCTCACCAGCGAAGCTCTGGGTGGCAGGTCGGCCAACCGGGGCGAGTGTGCCCAAGCCTGCCGCATGCCCTACGAGTTAATTGCTGATGGGGAACGGGTGGATTTGGGCGATCGCGCCTACCTGCTCAGCCCCCAAGACCTCTCCGGTCTATCTGTTCTCCCTGAACTGGTAAAAACCGGCGTCAGCTGCCTGAAGATTGAGGGGCGGTTGAAGTCGCCGGAGTACGTCGCCAACGTGACGCGGGTGTATCGGCAGGCACTAGATCAGCTGGTGGCAAGAGAACGTGAGTCTGGGAATCAGTTGATGGCGGAGTCTGAGGCCGCGGCTCTAACCCACGCTACAGAATCATCCACCCATCCACCCATCCACCCGCCCACCCATCCACCCACTCAAGCCCGCTACCAGCTCGAAATGGCCTTCTCCCGCGGCCTCTACACCGGCTGGTTCGAGGGCATCGACAACCAAACCCTCGTCCACGCCCGCTTTGGCAAAAAGCGCGGGGTATATCTAGGCGACATCACCCGCGTCACCAACGATGCTGTGTTTCTGAAAGCTCAGGCTCCGATCAAGGCGGGGGATGGGGTAGTGTTTGACGATGGCCACCCCGCCGAAAAGGAGCAGGGAGGGCGCGTTTATCAGGTGGATGATGTCGGTCAAGAAACTCGGCTAGCGTTTGGCCGAGACGCGCTCAATCTGCGCCGTATTCACCCCGGCGACAAGCTTTGGAAAACCAGCGACCCAGCCCTAGATAAAGAACTTCAGCAGACCTACAGCGGCGATCGCCCCAAATTCACGCGGCCCATCACCATTGAGGTGCATGGCGTGGTGGGGCAAGAAATGGTGGCGATCGCCCGCGACAGCCAAGGCCATATTGCTCAGGCGGCCTCCACTATGGCCTTAGTAGAAGCCCATTCAAAGCCGCTGACGGGCGATCGCCTGGAGCAGCAGTTGGGCCGCCTGGGCAACACCCCGTTCCATCTCAAATCCTTGAGCAATCATCTCCAGGGGAATGTGATGATCCCCGTCAGCGAGCTGAATCGGCTGCGGCGAGAGCTGGTAGAAGGGTTAGAGGAGCTGCGCTTACGCCCTAACCCTTGGCACCTCAACTTCAACGCCTCTCTATCCAATCTGACCCCAAACTCTGGCCTAGATTCACCAGACCGTGGTTCCTCTCCATCAACTCACCCCCATCTCTCTATCCTTGTCCGCACCCGTGCTCAGCTTGCTGCCGCTACCGAGGCAGGCATCAAGACCATCTACTGTGAGTTCGAAAACCCTGCCACCTACCGTGACGCCGTGGGGTGGTTCCAAGTCAACCGAGCCCATGCCGAACAGACCATCTGGGTTGCCCCACCTCGCATCACCAAGCCGCTAGAAACCTATATTCTCGACCAGGTAAAGCGGTCTGAAGCTGACGGCTACCTGGTGCGCAACTACGACCACCTGGCCTATTTCGCCGATCAGCGCTGTGTGGGGGATTTTTCGCTGAACGTGGCTAACGCTTTAACAGCCGACTATCTGCTGAACCGTTACGGGCTAGAGCGAGTGACGGCCTCCTACGATCTGAACGCCGACCAGCTGGTAGAGCTGCTGGAGTCAGCCCCGTCTCAATGGTTCGAGATTACCCTGCACCAGCACATGCCCATGTTTCACATGGAGCACTGCGTCTTCTGCGCCTTTCTGTCTGATGGCAAAGACTTTCGCGACTGCGGCCGTCCTTGCGAGAGTCAGCAGGTCAAGCTGCGTGACCGAGTTGGCACCGAGCACCCTCTGCTAGCCGATGCGGGCTGCCGCAATACGGTGTTCAACGGTGTTGCCCAAACCGGGGCCGAATACGCCCAGCGGCTAATGCAGGCCGGAGCACAGCACTTTCGGCTGGAATTTTTAGATGAAAGCCCGGAGCAGGTGGAGCGCGCGATCGCCCAATATCGCCAGCTTTTAGCCGGAGAGATCAGCGGTAGCCAGCTCTGGCGTACCCTCCATCTGCAGAGCAAGCTCGGGGTTACCCGTGGCCCCTTAGACTCTAAACACAGCTCAGCCCGAGGCTAGTGGCCAGGGTTAATACAACAGAAAGTCGATGTCCTGCTTGTGAGGTTCTTCGCGGCTATTGAGGATCAGCTACTAGAGGTATGCGTTCGAGTAGCCCGCCATTGCGACCGCCCAGTTTGGATAAAATGCAGGGCATACTGACCCTAACTCGTAGTTCTCTGTAGTCAGCATGGCGATTAAACCTATTCAGTACGAAACGCTGCTCTCGGTCTGTACCGACCACGAGGGGGCCTTGGAGTTGCTCAAGCACCATCGGCCTTACCTCGAGGCTGTGCCCAGCATGCGACGGCCTGATGAGAGTGTCATTACGCTGCCGCTGCCGAACGTGCGCGTCCGTGACGGGGTGCACCTCAATCCCCACAGCCAGAGCATTGCACCTGGATCCGTAGTGACGCTGCCCTGCGATGTCGCCCTGCTGATGTGCGATCCCGAGTGGAAGATTAAAACTGGGGTTGAAATTTTTGTCTACATTCACCGCCCCCAAGAAGACTTTTCAGACTTGCTGATGCGGTGGCGGCACACACAGATTTTGGTCGATCGCGGCTACGAGTGGCTGCTGCCCCAGCGCTATGAGCACCTGCTTAGCGACGGCACCGATAAGACCCTTCCCCTGTTTGTGGTGTTTCCTGAAACGCCGGGGCACATTCTTCAAGGCCTGCGGGGAGCCGGTTTGCCTACCGTGCTGCTCTCCTCTGACGCTGAGGCTGATCTGGTTGGGGAAGATCCCAGCACCCTCGACATTGGCGATATTCCCGAGCTAAATGACATCGACACCAGCGCCCTAGAATCCCCCGATGAGTAAGCGCTGGGCTTTCTTTCAGTCTCCGGTGTGGGCTTGGGGACGCTGGTTTTTGCTGGGGTTTTTGGCCCTGCGGGTGGTGTTTTGGCTGACAGCCTTCCCTAACCCCGACGAAGCTTACTACTGGTTGTGGGGGCAACGACCGAGCTTTTCGTACTACGACCACCCGCCCTTTCACGCTTGGGTGCAGGGGGTGTTTGCCGCAGGGCTAGGGCGCTCTGCGGTTGTTCTGCGCCTGCCTAACCTAGTCAGCAGCGGGGTGTTAGGATTCACGGTCTACCACATCTGTCGCTACCTCTATGGCGACCAAGCCAGAGATCGCACTTGGCTGGTCATCCTGCTGGGGCTGTCGTCGCCCTTGTTTTTTTGGTACTTAGGGCTGGCCTGGCACGACCACTGGCTGGTGACTTTCGCGGTGGTTAGCAGCTTTCTATTTGTCCGCTACGTGGATAGCGTGGTTGAGAAACCCAGCCAAGGCAGCGGGCGGGATCTCTACGGTGCCGCTATTTTTCTTGGCCTGGCCGGGCTGTGTAAGTACAACGCGGTGTTTGTGGGGCTGGGGTTTGTAGCGATGATTTTGGCGGATAGGCGACGCTGGTCGGTGCTGCGCGATCGCCGTCTCTACCTGGCTCTGGGCCTACTCTTGCTGGTGCTCTCGCCGATTTTGCTGTGGAATGTTCAGCACGACTTCTTTTCGTTTCGGTTTTACCGCGATCGCACTACCGGAAGTGGCTTTAACCTCAACCTGCTTCAGCCCGTGGTGTTTTTGGCCCTATGTGGGCTCATCCTCGGCCCCATTCAGTCCTGGAGCGTTATTCGGCTGCTCCGGCGACGGGGGCAGACGGCAACAGTTCGGGAATCCTGCTATCTAGCCCTGGCGCTGTGGATCTTTGGCCTCTCTACGGCCGCCTTTGCAGCCCTCTCTGCCGTCTCCGTTGCCCTGTTTTATTGGAATATCTTGGCTTACCCGCTGCTGTTCCCGCTGCTCAGCGATCAGTTTTATCGACCCCAGTGGTCAAAGCCAGCGCGGGCGGGGCAGCTGGCGATCGCCCAAGTCTTGGGCCTGTTCGCCGCCGCGGCTCTAGTTGCCTACTATACCGTGATCCCCCTCGGCACGTTCTTTGGTTCAGTGGATCCTGACGGTGCTGCGCTCTTTGGCTGGCCCCAGATTGCCCAAGCCGTAGCGACTCAAGCCGACGATCTCGACGATCCTCTGTTGCTCACCACCGACTACCGCTCGGCCTCGGCCCTGGCCTACGCTCTCAACGACCCTAGCGTACTAGCGATCTCAGGCCGCCTCGATCAGTTTGACTTTTGGTACGATGCCCCCGATCTTGAGGGGCGCGACGCTGTGCTGCTGGGCGAAACCTGGCACCCCATTTGCCCCACTCACCTAGCCATGTTCGATCGCGTCGATCCGCCAGAAACCTTAGAAGTGCGCCGATTTGGTCAGGTGCTGCAAACCTACAAAGTAGTGCGGGGCTACGGCTTTAGAGCCGGGCCAGTAGGCTATCCGCTGAGCCCAGACTACCCCTTGGCCTTCACCGGCAATGGCGAGCAGTGCCTGCCAGAATAGACAGAATTCCTCCCCTTAATCTTGATCCCCGCTTCCGTCAAAAACATTTGGACAAATCCCCTGCAACCCTCTCCCTAGGGCGATCGCGGCCTGCGCTTGTCTCAATGCCGCCACAATCCGCTAGAATGGTGAAGCTCAAACCCCCGGGTTTGGGCTCCTTTAGCAGCAATGTTTTGGGAGGTGGGTCGAGGCCCACTTTTTTATTGGCATTCTTTCGCGGGTTAAATGGTACATCCCCTTATTCCCCAGGTGCTTGAGCTGGTGGCCCCTGTTGCCCAAGAACTAGGGCTAGAGGTGGTTGAGGCGGTTTTTCACACCAACCAGTCTCCTCCAGTGCTACGCATCGACGTGCGCAGTCTAGAAAACGAAGACACTGGCCTGGATGACTGCGAAAGAATGAGCCAGGCCCTCGAAGCTGTACTCGATACCAGCGATATCATTCCCGATGCCTACGTGTTGGAGGTATCAAGTCCAGGCGTCTCTGCTGTCCTCGAAACCGATCGCGATTTTGTGGTGTTTAAGGGGTTTATGGTCGAAGTTGCCCTAACTGAGGCGCACAAGGGCAAAAAACAGTGGGTGGGCCAGCTAGTGCGCCGCGATGATGAGGCCGTGGTGCTCAGCCAAAAAGGAAAATCCTTTTCCCTTCCTCGCAACCTGGTACAGACGGTGGAGTTGAGCGACCAAAGCCCTGACTAAGGGTCACACGTGCTGCATTTAGGTTTTGCGATCGTCACAGATTTGTTGCTTAGAAGAATTATTGTCCAGAGGTGAGTGGTTATGTCGTTAGTAAGTCTGCCCAATCTGCAGGAAATGATTGATGTCATTAGCCGCGAGCGCAACCTGCCCAAGCACGCGGTTGAAAATGCCCTGCGAGAGGCCCTGCTCAAAGGCTACGAGCGCTACCGCCGCACCCGCGAAATCGACACCCACTTCGACGAAGAATACTTCGATAACTTTGACATTGAGCTAGATGTTGACGACTACGACGACCAAGGCTTCCGGGTGCTAGCCACCAAAACCATTGTTGACGAAGTCACTAGCCAAGACCACGAAATCGCTCTGTCAGAAGTGCGCGAAGTTGCCCCTGAAGCCCAAGCCGGTGACACCGTGGTGCTTGATGTCACCCCCGACCAGCGCGACTTTGGTCGTATGGCCGCCATTCAAACCAAGCAGGTGCTGGCCCAAAAGCTGCGCGACCAGCAGCGCAAGCTGGTACAAGAGGAATTCCAAGACCTCGAAGGCAGCATTCTCTCGGCGCGGGTGCTGCGGTTTGAGCGCCAGTCGGTGATTATGGCGGTCGTCAGCGGCGTGGGCCAGCCCGAGGTTGAGGCCGAGCTACTCAAGCGCGATCAACTCCCCAACGACAACTACCGGGCCAACGCCACCTTCCGCGTAGCCCTCAAAAAAGTCTCCGAAGGTTCTCACCGTGGCCCGCAGCTGCTAGTGTCGCGGGCCGACGCGGCGCTGGTAGTCGAGCTATTTACCAACGAAGTGCCCGAAATTGAGGACGAAATCGTCCGCATCGTGGCCGTCGCACGGGAGGCTAACCCCCCATCGCGCTCCGTTGGTCCCCGCACCAAGATCGCTGTAGACACTCTTGAGCGAGATGTGGATCCTGTGGGTGCCTGCATTGGTGCTCGGGGATCGCGCATTCAGGTGGTGGTCAACGAGCTGCGGGGCGAAAAAATTGACGTCATTCGCTGGTCACCTGACCCGGCCACGTATATTTCCAACGCGTTAAGCCCCGCCCGTGTGGACGAGGTGCGCCTGGTCAACCCCGACGATCGCCAGGCTCACGTGCTGGTGCCCGAAGACCAGCTCAGTTTGGCGATCGGTAAAGAGGGCCAAAACGTTCGCTTGGCGGCTCGTCTCACCGGTTGGAAGATCGACATCAAAGACTCGGGCAAGTATGACTATGATGAGGAAGACCGCAAGATTGCCGAAATAGCGGCGGCTCGCGAGGAAGCCGCCCGCGAAGCCGCAGAGCTGGCAGCGGAGGAAGCTGAGGCAGCAGAATGGAAGGCTAAGGCGGCGGCAGAGCGAGCGGCGGCTGAGGCTAGAGCAGCGGGCCTAGAGGTTGATGAAGCACCCTCTGAGGAGGATGAACTGGAGACTGCACCCTCCGATGCTGAGTATGACGCTGACTTCCCAGAGTCTGCTGAAGAGCCTACGGCTGAGGCGGCTGAACTAGCCACCGACTTTGAAGAAGAGGAGGCTCTAGAGGAAGAATCTCTGGCAGACGAAAACCCAGCGGCGATCGCAGAGGAAGAGTAAGTTTTGGAGAAAGCTTCCCATGCAACCCAACTATCGACGCTGTATCAGCTGTCGGCAGGTCGCCCCCAAAGCTGATTTTTGGCGGGTGGTGCGGGTTTATCCCGACCGATCGGTGCGTCTCGGCGATGGAATGGGGCGATCGGCCTACCTCTGCCCCCAGGCCGACTGCCTGCGCCAGGCTCAGAAAAAAAGTCGGCTGGGGCGGGCTTTAAAAGTTAACGTACCAGAGGAAGTCTACCAAAGCCTGTGGAGCCGACTAGAGGGCAAAACGGCTAATTCCGTTGCTGGCCAACAATCTCTGCCCGGCCGGCAGGCCTAAGTAGAGAGTGTTAAGGAAAAAATGTGCCGTCAGGAGGCTTAACCAAAAATTTTTGCAACTGAATCGTCTCTATACGCGATCCCTCTGAGATTCTGTTCATTGGGGAAGCAACTGATTACACTCATAGTATGGGTATCTGACTGGCCCCCCTAGGGCGTCAGTAAACTTGCTTGAGGTCCCATGTCCACCTAGCCTTGGTTTACAATGCCATGTTAGGGCTAACGTATTCGTCAGAATGGTTTGATGTCGTTTTGTTGGACGAAGCAGGTTGGTTTATGTAAGTAACAAGCTTGACTAGCGTAGGGAGATGTGGATGAACGGCAAAGTGAGAATTTACGAGTTATCGAAGGAATTGGATTTGGATAACAAAGACATCTTGGCGATCGCAAGTCGCCTCGACATTGCCGTGAAGAGTCACAGCAGCACCATCGCAGAGTCAGAAGCTGAGCAAATTCGCTCAGCGGCTCTTCAGTCTCGCGCCAGCGGCGGTGCCAATCGGCCCAATGCTGCGCCAGATCGCTCTGCCAGTCGGCCTCGACCAGCGGCCCCGGTCAAAAATGGTGCTCGACCCGAACGCAAGCAGCAGATTTTAGAAATTCGTCGCCATCGGGTTACCCCCAGGGCTGACACTGAGGCAGGCGCTCCCACTCCCAGCGCTGCCTCCCCTAGCACTCCTGCCCCCAGCGCCAGTCGACCAACGCGTCCTGATAGTCTCTCTCAGCCCCCCAGCCGTCCTGGGGAAGCTCCTAGAGTCGATGAGGTTAAACCTAAGCCGCCAGTATCTCTTAATCGCCCTGGGTCTAACGCTCCTGCTCCTGCTGAGACTCCTGTCGAAGAGGTTGAGGCGGTTGCGGTCGAGCCCGCTGTAGAGGCCGCTCCACTGCCGGTCAAGCCAAGACCAGAGCTAGTTGGGCCTGTGTCTCGGGTTCGTACCGAAAGTGACGATCGCCAGGTGATTGTGCCAGAGGGCGCTCGTCCGCCCCGCCCTGTCATTCGCCGCCCCGAGAGCCGTGGCCCCGAGAGCCGCAGCTCAGAAGGTCGTTCGGCTGACGGCCCTAGCGCACCGCGTCCCACCATTCCTATCCGCGAAATTGATGCGGGCGAAGATGTTACTCGTCTGAAGCCCAAGCCCAAGCTGCGGCGACCCAACGCTGATGCTGAAACGGCCAGAGCCGAAACGGCCGCTCGCACCGAAACGCCTCCCGGCAATGATTCCATCTCTGTACTTGGGGTCGGTGGCCTTGACGATCAGCCGCGTCGCCCTTCACCGCCTCGCCATAAGCGCGAAGAGCGCGAAGACGAGGACGACGATCAAAAGATGCGCGAAAAAGCCAGCAAGGTCGGCAAGACCAAGCGGCGGGGCCAAGGCGTGCTGGGCGAAGACGATGAAGATCTCGACGTGCTGGTCGATGAGCTTGACGAAGACGAAGAACAGGCCACCGATGCCCAAAATCTGAGCATCTCGCTAGCGCGCCCACCTAAGCCCAAGAGTGCCGGTAGTGGCAAGCCGTCGTCACCGACGATGAAGAGCCACAAGCCTCAGCATCGCGACAGTAGTAGCGGCGGTGGTCGCTCCCGTCGTGGTCGCCGGGGTGAGTCTCAGCCCACCCAGGAGCGCCCCGAGTTTATCGTGCTCTCCGAAGGGCTAACCGTCCATGAGCTGGCCGAGCAAATTATGGTGCCCGAGACAGAGCTGATCAAGTCTCTGTTCTTTAAGGGCATCGCTGCCAACATCAACCAAACCCTTGATATCGAAACCGCCAAGATGGTGGCCGAGGAATTCGAGGTCATGGTTGAAACCAGCGAAGTGGAGTCAGAGGCCAAAAAGGTCACTGAAATGATCGACGAAGCCGACTTTGAGAGCCTCAAGCGGCGGCCTCCGGTGGTTACCATCATGGGTCACGTTGACCACGGTAAAACTACGCTGCTCGACTCCATCCGCAAGACCAAGGTGGCCCAAGGTGAGGCTGGCGGCATCACTCAGCACATCGGTGCTTACCACGTCGATGTCGACCACGCGGGTACTTCCCATCAGATTGTGTTCCTAGACACCCCTGGCCACGAGGCGTTTACCGCCATGCGAGCGCGGGGTACCCGAGTGACTGACATTGCCATTCTGGTGGTGGCGGCCGATGACGGCGTGCGGCCCCAGACCATTGAGGCCATTAGCCACGCCAAGGCTGCCGAGGTGCCGCTGATTGTGGCCATCAACAAGGTTGATAAAGAGACTGCCAACCCCGATCGCGTCAAGCAAGAGCTGATGGAGCACGGGCTAGTGCCTGAGGAATGGGGTGGCGACACCATTATGGTGCCGGTTAGCGCCCTGTCGGGTGAAAATCTCGACAGCTTGCTGGAGATGATTGTGCTGGTTGCTGAGATCGAAGATCTCCAAGCCAACCCTGATCGTCTGGCTCGCGGTACCGTGATTGAGGCAAATCTTGATAAGGCGCGCGGCCCGGTTGCTACCTTACTGATTCAGAACGGTACGCTGCGGGTGGGCGACTCCCTGGTGGCTGGCCCAATCTTGGGCAAGGTCAAGGCCATGCTTGACGATCGCCTGAAGCGAGTCAAAGTCGCTGGCCCCTCCTTTGCGGTTGAGGTGCTGGGTCTCAACGATGTCCCCGCTGCTGGGGACGAATTTGAGGTCTACTCCGACGAGAAAACCGCTAGAGCCGTGGCCGACAAGCGCATGCTTGAGCAGCGTCAGTCGCGCCTACAGCAGTCGATGGCCTCTCGTCGCGTTACCCTCAACACCATCTCTGCCCAGGTTCAGGAGGGCGATCTCAAGGATCTCAACCTACTGCTCAAGGCCGACGTGCAGGGCTCTATCGAAGCTATTCTGGCGGCGCTCCAGCAGCTACCGCAGAACGAGGTGCAGATTCGAGTGTTGCTGGCTGCTCCTGGTGAAATCAGCGAGACTGACGTCGACCTGGCAGCTGCCAGTGGCGCGGTGATTGTTGGCTTCAACACCACCCTGGCTCCTGGGGCGCGGCAGTCTGCCGATCGCCTGGGTGTAGACGTGCGCGACTACGAGGTGATTTACAACCTCCTCGACGACATCCAAGGTGCTATGGAAGGTCTACTCGATCCCGAAATGGTCGAGGAGCCTCTGGGTCAGGTGGAAGTGCGGGCGGTGTTCCCCGTGCGCAAGGGTGCGGTTGCCGGTTGTTACGTGCTTTCGGGCAAGGTCACTCGCAACTGCAACCTCCGAGTGGTGCGCAGTGGCGAGGTTGTCTACACAGGCAAGCTCGACTCCCTCAAGCGCATGAAAGAAGATGCCAAAGATGTGGCCTCTGGGTTCGAGTGCGGCATCGGCATCGACAACTTCAGCGACTGGAAAGAAGGCGACATTATCGATGCCTTCAAGATGGTCACGAAGCGTCGCACCCTGGCGATGGCCTAGGCAAGGGCAGGGTCCTTCTACGAGGGACCCTGCGAGACGGCAGTGTAGAAACGGAGTTGACAATGGCACCCTGGCGCTGCGATCCGTATCTGTGGGTACACCTAGCCGGATTGGCGACGGTACCGCTGTGGATTGATTTGTGCTTACTTGGGCTGGCGGTGGGTAACCCGGTTCTGCCTGGGCTAGAGCTGGGTGTCATTGTTGCGTTAGGCGTGCTGCCGGTGCTGGTGATGCAGTTGCGGCAGCCTTTTTACATCTTTAGTTTGCTAGGGCTGGCGCTGAAGCCGGCTGCATTGCAGGATGATCAGCGTCGTCTGCTGAGTCAATTTCGGCGGTGGCGAGTGCGTTTGGGAGCACTGCTGGTGCCGGTGCCTCTGGTCTGGGGGTTGCTAAAGCTTTATCCTCTAGCATTTCTGGCCCGTGACCTGACGCCCTTCAGCGATTGGGGACGACTAGGAGGTGTGGCGATCGCCGTCCTCAGCTTCTTTATGGCCAACCTTTTCTTGCAGATACCCATAGCCGTACTTCAGGTGTTGGCTACGCCAGATCGGGTGATGACCAAGGTTGCCCCTTATCCTATTGAGAACGTGGCTGCTGACTTCACTTGGATTGGGCTGACGGTCGGCAAGATTTTGCCCGACTTAATCAATCGGCCGAGGCCCGAGTCTGCTACTGCAGCCATGGTGGAAACTTTTGAGCCTCCTCAGGTTGTGCCTGTTGGGGTCTTAGACGAGCCTGAGGGTGGTGTTGCTGAAGCGATAGTTGAAACCGAAGTTCCTTTAGAGCATGCGCTTGAAGCAGGTGCAACTGACGACTTAGCGGCTCACATCCGTGCATCAGATTTGTCAGTCTCCTCAGATTTGGCAGCCTCCTCAAAAGCGATCGCAGGCGCTGTTGACCCTGAAAATCCCAAAGACTCCGTTGCGGCAGATTCCTTCGTAGATAGTGATGCTACGAGTGGCTACAAGCCTTTGCGCCACCCAGAAGTTGAGGAATCTAGCGACGACACGGCCCACCTAGACGATGCCGCCTATCCACAGTCCTTGCCTGCGATCGTCGATGTCTACCCCAATTCTCGCTAGGGCTCTAGCGCACCGACTATAGATTTTGCCAATTTTTAGTACTGAGTACTGTGGTCCTTGGCACAATCGCCGCTGGGTGATTACGCTATCTTGTAAGTAGTCCTCTAGTGACTAGAGTTTTTGCTGACTCGCAGACTGAGCGAGTGGCCCTGAGGGGTAGAAAAACCCGAGATCTCGACAGTTATCCGCACTTTTTAGAGGCAGCTATGGCCGTAACTCGCTCCGTAAACTCCTTGCAGCTTTCTGAACACGCCCGCATTTGGTTCAGCCTCAAGTCTGCGATCGCCAGCAGCTCCGGTTTCAAAAGCTGGAAGGGTGAGCTGCCCGCCGCTGAGGCTGAAGCCGCTCCGCTCGATCAGCTGGTGCGTCGCTACCTACGCGAAACCTTAGAAACCCTGGCTTACTAGACCCTGCAAGCTACTGGACCTTGTAGTACTGCTTATACCAATCCACAAACCGCTGGATACCTACTTCAATGGGGGTACTGGGGGCAAATCCTACGTCGGCCATGAGATCGCTGACGTCGGCATAGGTGGCGGGCACATCTCCAGGCTGCATGCCGCACAAAACAGTTTGGGCTTTCTTCCCGAGGGCCGATTCGATTACCTGAATAAAGCGCAGCAGCTCCACTGGCTGGTGGTTGCCAATGTTGTAAATCTTGTAGGGAGCCTGGCTGTCGCTATTGGGGTCTGTGCTAGAGACAGGAATATGTGTCATGACCCGCACGACTCCCTCCACTACGTCGTCAATGTAGGTAAAGTCGCGCTTCATCTGGCCCTGGTTAAATACCTGGATAGGGCGATCGCCCAAGATTGCTTCTACAAACTTGAAGTAGGCCATATCGGGCCGTCCCCAAGGGCCATAGACTGTAAAAAAACGCAGCCCTGTGGTGGGAATTTGATACAGGTTGCTGTAGGCGTGGGCCATCAGCTCGTTGGCCTTTTTGGTGGCGGCGTAGAGTGACACCGGGTGGTCAACGCGATCGTCCACCGAAAACGGTACCTTGCGATTGGCCCCATACACCGAGCTGGATGACGCAAACACCAGGTGCTCAACCCCTATCATGCGGCAGCCCTCCAGCAGGTTGAGAAACCCCGACAGGTTGCTGTCGGAGTAGGCAAAGGGGTTTTCTAGCGAGTAGCGCACCCCCGCCTGGGCCGCCAGGTGAATGACGTACTGAAACTGGTGGTTGCGAAATAGCGCCAGCATTCCCGCGCGATCGAACAGATCGAGCTGTTCGAAGGTGAAGCCATCGTGGGGTGCGAGCTGGGCGAGGCGATCGCGCTTCAAACCCACGTCGTAGTAGTCGTTGAGGTTATCGATGCCGTAGACCTGCTGGCCGCTGTCTAACAGCCGCCGGGCCACAAACGAGCCCACAAATCCTGCTACTCCAGTAACCAGTACAGCGATGACCGTAGCCTCCTGGGGCCAGAAATTTTGATCCAAACCAACGCCCGTAGAGTACCCAAGGGGCCTCAGAACCTTAAGTCTTTTGCCTAATTTTGTCTCTGGCGGCCCATGCAACAAGCCATTGTCGTCATCGGTGCTAGGATCAGGCCAAAGAAACCAAGAAGAATGGTAAGAGAGAAAGGACGTAGTCGTACATGCAAGAATTTGAAAAAACAATCTCCTTCGGTGGTCGCGATATTCACCTGAGGGGTGGGTTACTGGCTCCCCAAGCGGGGGGTGCGGTGTTGGTACAGTCGGGTGAGACCGCGGTTCTGGTGACCGCAACCCGCTCAGCAGGACGTCAAGGCATCGACTTTTTGCCTCTGCTGGTTGATTACGAAGAGCGGCTTTATGCTGCTGGGCGCATCCCCGGTGGATTTTTGCGGCGGGAGGGCCGTCCCCCTGAGCGGGCTACTTTAATTTGTCGCCTCATCGATCGCCCCATGCGACCCCTGTTTCCCCAGTGGCTGCGCGACGACATTCAAATTGTCGCCACTACCCTGGCCATGGATGAGCAGGTACCCCCAGATGTACTGGCGGCCACAGGCGCATCGATCGCAGTGCTGCTGGCCAAAATTCCTTTTTATGGACCGATGGCCGCAGTGCGGGTAGGTCTAGTGGGTGACGACTTTGTCATCAACCCTACCTACAAAGAAGTTGAAACCGGCGATCTCGACCTAGTGGTGGCGGGCTCCCCTGACGGTGTGATCATGGTCGAGGCTGGTGCCAACCAGCTTCCCGAGGCTGACGTGATTGAGGCCATCGACTTTGGCTATGAAGTTGTACAAGATCTGATCAAGGCCCAGCTAGAACTGATCAAAGAGCTAGGCATTGAGATCGTTACCGAGCAAGAGCCTGAGACCGACCCCACCCTGGGGACCTTTATCGAAGAAAAAACTGCCGCTGCCATTAAGGACGTGCTGAAGCAGTTTAGCCTCACCAAGCCCGAGCGCGACGAAAAGCTCGACGCCATTAAAGATGAGCTAGTCGCCGCCATTGACGCCCTAGAGGAAGGAAACCCGATCAAGGTGGCGGTGGCCGAGAATGGTAAAGCCCTGAGCAATACCTATAAGTCGGTGACCAAAAAGCTGATGCGCCAGCAGATCGTTAGTGAGAAGGTGCGGGTCGATGGTCGCCAGCTCGATGAGGTGCGCCCAATCTCCTGCCGAGTGGGACTGTTGCCCAAGCGAGTGCACGGCACTGGGCTATTTCAACGCGGTCTCACCCAGGTGATGTCGGTTGCCACCCTGGGCACTCCTGGCGATGCCCAAATGATGGACGACCTGCATCCCGACGAAGAGAAGCGCTATCTGCACCACTACAACTTCCCCCCTTACTCGGTGGGCGAGACTCGGCCCATGCGATCGCCCGGTCGTCGCGAAATTGGTCACGGCGCTCTCGCCGAGCGTGCCCTGGTGCCAGTGCTACCTTCCAAAGAAGACTTCCCCTATGTGATTCGGGTGGTATCGGAGGTGTTGTCCTCCAACGGCTCCACCTCCATGGGGTCGGTGTGTGGTTCTACTCTGTCGCTGATGGATGCCGGTGTGCCCATTACTAAGCCCGTCAGCGGAGCGGCTATGGGCTTGATCAAAGAAGGCGATGAGGTGCGCATTCTCACCGATATTCAAGGTATCGAAGACTTTTTGGGCGATATGGACTTCAAAGTCGCCGGTACCGACACGGGTATCACCGCCCTGCAAATGGATATGAAAATCACCGGCTTGCCCCTGTCGGTGATTGCTGATGCCATCAACCAGGCCAAGCCCGCCCGCCTGCATATCCTTGAAAAAATGCTGGCCACCATTGATACCCCAAGAGCAGAGCTATCGCCCTACGCTCCGCGCCTAATCAGCTTCAAGATCGATCCTGAGATGATCGGTATGGTGATTGGCCCCGGCGGTAAGAAGATCAAGGCGATTACCGAGCAAACCGGTGCTAAGGTCGACATCAATGACGATGGCACCGTCACTGTTTCGGCGATCGAAGGCGAAAAAGCCCTTCAGGCTAAAGCCTTGATTGAATCGATCGTCTTTAAGCCTGCCGCTGGTGACGTGTTTGTGGGCAAAGTTACCCGCGTTATCCCCATTGGAGCCTTTGTGGAATTTATGCCTGGACAGGAGGGCATGGTTCACATTTCGCAACTGGCTGACTATCGCGTGGCCAAGGTCGAAGACGAAGTCAACGTCGGTGACGAAGTGATCATCAAGGTGCGTGAAATTGATGGCCGCGGTCGGATTAATCTCACCCGCCTCAACATTCACCCTGACGAGGCGGCAGCAGCCCGCGAGGCAGCGGCCCTGCGCTAGAGCAGTGAAAAGGTGAGGAAGGTAAAGGGAATGAGGGGTGAGGCGATCGCAAAGTCCCCTCTCATCTACCCAACACCTCTCCTCTTTAACCCCCGAATCAAACGTTGTGCGCGGCAACAATTGATTCGGGGGTTCTTTTCTTAGTACGATGCAGGGATGCAATTTTGAATATCTAGCCTTTAACCTCAAAACACCGTGCGCAAAATCGTTATCGCTGGCAACTGGAAAATGTATAAGACCCAGGGCGAAACCCTGGATTTTCTACGCCATTTTCTTGGACAACTCGCCGACACCCCCGATGGGCGTGAAATAGTTCTGTGTGCGCCCTTCACCGCTTTGGGAGCCCTGTCCAAAAGCCTGCACGGAGCCAGAATCAGGGTGGGTGCTCAGAACATTCACTGGCTGCCAGAGGGAGCCTTTACTGGCGAAATCTCGGGGGATATGCTGCGAGAGCTCGGAGTGCGCTACGTGATTGTGGGTCACAGTGAGCGCCGCCAGTACTTCGGCGACACCGATGAAACGGTTAACCTGCGCCTGAAAGCGGCTCAAAAGTCTGGCCTAACCCCAATCTTGTGCGTAGGCGAAACCAAGAGTCAGCGCGATGCTGGCGAAACCGAATCGTTGATTGCCACTCAGATTGAGAAGGGTCTGGTGGATGTTGACCAAAACAATCTGGTCATTGCCTACGAACCGATCTGGGCGATCGGCACTGGAGACACCTGCGAAGCTGCCGATGCCAACCAGGTAATTGGCGGCATTCGCAAACTGCTGAAAAACCCCGATGTCACCATTCAGTATGGCGGTTCGGTCAAACCTAACAACGTCGATGAGCTGATGGCTCAGCCCGAGATCGATGGTGCCTTAGTTGGTGGTGCCAGCCTAGAGCCCGAAAGCTTTGCCCGTATCGTCAACTTTCAGTGACCTGAGCTCATACTTTCCGAAGTCATTTTGGCAGAACCAGAGTGCTAGAAGCACAACCCTAAGACAAAGGCATAGGCAGAACAGGCCAAAGGGCTAGTTTAACCTGTAGGCTTATGCATTTAGGGTTTGACTACGAACGTACTGGTGGCAGGCATTAGTGGTGGCAACGGAAAGATTTTGACAACAGGCCAAGCCGAGGCCCACAAATTTCTCGCAGGCTTACTATGACGCTGGCAAGGAAAATGGCTAGCGTATAAGAACTTGCTAAGTTAAATCTGACCGTGAAGCGGCCTTCGGCTGTTTAGTCGCCTAATAATGCGATCGCTGGGTAGCCATGAGAATGGCACTATGCTTTATTGCGTTTGTTGGCAGCTTTCGCCTTTGAGAGCCGGGAAAAGAATGCTTTGCGACGGTGTTTAAGCCAGTATTCTCTGGCTAAATAGGGGATGGCCTTAGGGTTCTGATTGCTCAGCGACGCTCTCAGAACGGTTGTGGTCGCAGTCCTGGGAGGGGTTGATGGGCTGCACGTAGCCTTGGTTGTAGGTGCTGCCATCGGGCATGGTAGCAAACTCTAGGCGCGCCCCGGTGAGATTAGCGTTGGTTAAGTTGGCTTCGTAGAGGTCGGCGTAGCGTAGATCTGCCCCGCGCAGATCGGCGTTTGACAGATCGGCTTGGCGCAAGATCGCCCCGTAGAGGCTGGCTTCTGAAAGATCAGCTTGGTGCATTTGGGCTGAGCACAGGGCGGCGTCGCGCAACTCGGCCTGGGTAAGGGATGCGCTGGTAAGGTTGGCTTTGACAAGACTGGCATGGAGCATTTGAGCTTGGCTGAGGTCGGCTTGCAACAGATTAGTTTCAGAAAGGTCTGCCCCCTGAAGGTTGGCTTGATGGAGTGTGGCCTGGGTAAGATTCGCTTTATGCAAAACGGCGTTAATTAACTGGGTGCTAGTTAGGTTGGCCCTAGTCATATCGGCCTCTCGAAAATTTTTGCGGCTGAGGTCTTGACCGCTAAGATCGGCATCGGCTAGATCGCACTGCTGACAGCGGCGATCGCCCGGAGCGGCCATAGCTTGGGCCGTAGATACGATCTCTGTGGCGCCATCCCCTGCGGCTTCTAGAGCTTGATGACGGCTGAGTTGTTCGTTTGCCACGCGCCAAGCGGCGGGGGTCACAGCGGTTAAAAGTACGAGCAGACTGATAAAGATGTTCCACCGCATAGTTTGAGCTGATTTGCTGGGTATTGGTGTTCCAATACTCAGAGACACAAACACTGATCAGGAGCGATCGCATCAAGTTCTGATAGAGGTCAAACCTTTCCTTGTGAAGGATCCCAGCTTTTCTATTAGATGGCCGAGATATCCGTATTTCTACGGATATAACTCTAAGGATTCATCAAAGTATCACAGAGTACCATCGGTGAATTCGCAGTTCCTTGCTGGTCTATTGCGTATTCTGAAGGAGATCTTCCGGAGGGTGATTTATTCACCTCAGTGTGTTCTCTGCTATGGATAACTCTCCCTTTCGTCGTATTGTCTTGCCAGCGCTGCTAGCCTCTAGTGCTGGGTTTGCAGCTCTCACCTGGCCAATGGCTTCCGATCGCGCAGTCCGAGTTTCGGAGCAGCTACCCCAACCACTAAGCTACTGGATCGACTCAGCTCTAATCACCAATCAGCACAAGGAATTTTCGATTCGCTACATTGGCTTTGCAATCCTGTCGAGTGTTGCGATCGGCATCGGTACCGCTGAGGCCATGCGCGTCCGGCAGGGCCGAGTGCAGCGGCATCAGGGCTTGCTCGACCAGGTGCTGCTAGCGGACGACCAGCAGGAGGACCTTGAGGGCGATCGCCTGCCTATCGCCGACACCATAAACCAATTTCATTCTATTGAATTGGCTGCAGCCAGCCACGACGGAGCGCTAACTGCAACTACCGCCAAGACGACCACAGCTCTTGACTGGGCTAGCCTGTTGCCGGCTGCCCCGGATGCCCAGGCCAAAGTGGAGCTAACGTCTAGCCCTATGAATGAGCATGCGCTTTACCACATTCAAGGTGCCGATCAGTGCCGCAGTTTGGCCCTTGCCGTTGAGGGTGAGTACTACCGCTACTACCGCAACCGCCCCGACTTAGACAAAGCTCAAATGCTGGTGCAACAGCTTCAGCAGCAAGGCAAACGCGCCCTCACTACCATGGATGACAATGGCTATGTGGTTTGGGTGCATCAGCCCGAACGACCGCAGCAGGCCGTTCCTTGGCTAGGGCGTTTGGCCACAAGCTAGGGGTGCCAGCCCAGTAGGCAAAAGTCAGTTGATCACTAACGATGTTCCCAGGCAATGTTGAGCGGTATGCAGGCATGAATCTCAAAACGCTAGAAAATCTTTGGACGGCCTTTGTGGAAGGGGAGCGAGACTTTACCGGCATCAATCTGGCCGGAGCCGACCTCAACCACTGGAGTTTAGCTAGGGTTGATTTTTGGGGAGCCGACTTTAGCGGGGCAAACCTCACTCAGGCAAATTTTCGTCGGGCTAACCTCAAACAGACCCAGTTCTGCAACGCCAAACTGGTGGGGGCTGACCTGCGCTGGGCCGATCTACGCGAGGCCGTACTGACCGGGGCCGACCTCGATGATGCGCGTTTGGAGGGAGCCCTCTACAATGCCCAAACCCAGTTTCCCGAAGGATTTAACCCTGGGCAGGCTCGAATGTGGAGCCTGGCACCAGGGGCGGCCCTCGCGACTAAAGATTTGCGAGAGCGCGATCTGGGCGGCACCGACTTAACCGCTGCCGATCTCAGCGGGGCACTGCTGGTGAACAGTCAACTGTTTGGGGCGGTGCTAAGACGCAGCAACCTGCTCAGTGCTCTGATTGGCGATAGCGATCTGCGCTACGCTGACCTGCGTCAGGCCACGCTGATGTTAGCCGACCTGCGCGGGGCCGACCTACGCCATAGTGACCTGGGCCGCGCCAATCTAATTGGGGCCAACCTGCAAGGGTGTCAGCTAGCCCACGCCAACTTAGATGGTGCCCTCTACTCCGATAGCACCCATTTTCCGCGAGGGTTTCAGGTGCCTGAAACGCTGCACCACCTGGCCCCGGGCGCATCCCTGTGGGGAGCTGACCTTAGCGGAGCAAGGCTAACTGGGATAGACCTCAGTGGGGCCAACTTAGCTGGGGCTAACCTTATGCACGCCGATCTGTGGGGCGCTTGTCTCGCCAACGCTGACCTCAGTGGAGCGAACCTGCTGGGAGCAAACCTGCTGGGGACGGACCTAACTGGAGCCAATCTCAACCAAACTAACCTGATGCAGGCAATCATCGACATGCCGGGAGACGTAGCGGGGACGGTTGTTTTAGATAGCCAGCCAGCCTAGGCGCTGGGATTGGGTACAAGGTTGACGGGGTAAGAAACGATTTAGAACCCTGTGCCTTTGGCCCCACCCCTCGGCTTACAACAGTGTCATCTGGCTGCCGTCGCCCGGTAGCGCTTCGTCATAGCCCAGATGGCGGCGGGCGGCAAGGGTGACCACTCGACCCCGGGGAGTGCGCTGTAGATAGCCAATTTGCAGCAGGTAAGGTTCGTAGACTTCCTCAATGGTTTGGGGGTCTTCGCCCGTGGAGGCGGCCATGGTGTCGAGACCAACGGGACCACCGCCAAAGTTTTCGATCATCACTGACAGCAGGCGGCGATCGGTCCAGTCGAGGCCGCAGGGGTCAACGTTGAATAGTTCTAGCGCTTCGGCAGCTAGGGCGGCGGTGATAGGGCCTGCCCTCTTAACCTCAGCATAGTCGCGCACTCGTCGCAGCAGGCGGTTGGCAATGCGAGGGGTGCCCCGGGCGCGGCGGGCAATTTCTTCGGCTCCGGCGGGTTCAATGGGGGTTTTGAGAACGTCGGCAGTGCGCAGCACAATGGGCTGAAGCTCGTCGATTTCGTAGAAGCGCAGTCGTTGGATGAGACCAAAGCGATCGCGCAGCGGTGAGCTCAGCGCCCCTACCCTGGTCGTTGCCCCTACCAGCGTAAACGGGCACAGCGGAATGCTGCGAGTGCGGGCCGACTGCCCCTTGCCAATGGTGATATCCAGCCGTGAGTCTTCCATGGCTGGGTACAAAATTTCTTCTGTGACCCGAGGCAGCCGGTGGATTTCGTCAATAAACAGCACGTCACCGGGCTTGAGATTGACTAGCAGGCCTGCAATGTCGCGGGGGCGTTCTAAAGCAGGGGCCGTGGTAATCTTGCAGGTCACCCCCATTTCCTGGGCCAAAATTAGCGCCATGGTGGTTTTGCCCAGCCCTGGTGGCCCGTATAACAGCAAATGGTCGAGCGGCTCTTGCCGCGACTGAGCCGCCTGAATGGCAATACCCAGCACTTCCTTTAGGGAAGACTGGCCAATGTAGTCTTGCAGGCGCTGGGGCCGCAGAGTGTCTTCAGGGGCTGTGGATGGTGCCGCCTCGGTAACTTCATCCCCTAAATCTTCTGGCTGCATCTCCCCACCTTTGACGAGGGAGAGCAGCGGCTGCAATTCAGCCGCTTCGGTGGGCTGTGCTGACGGTTTAGACTGAGCCCGCTTGGGCTTGGCCGAATCGTCGGCGGTGTGAGAAGAAACAATGGCCATAGGGGAGCCTAAGTGGCGGCTCCCCCATAATACTGTGGTGCATTTGCACTATCAAGCCATTGGTCAGCGCTACAGCAGGATGAGCAGCCCTAGGCTGAAGCCGAGCATGCTTAAAATAACTGAACCTAGGCCGTCGCTCTTAGGTTCTGGAGAGAGGCTCAGGTCTTTTTCAAAGTCGCATTTGAGACAGTGGTACACTGTGGGCTTGTATTCCACAATGCTGTGAACGCCGCATTCGGGACACTGTACGCTGGGCGGGGTGAGGGTAGATACAGTCATGGCTACACACCTAATGGGTAAACGGGCAACCAGGAGAACCTCAGACTAGGTTTGAATTGCTTCGAAAACCAGGCCGAAGGATTCGCTCAACAGCAGAGAACACCCCAACAGCATGGAACAGATGTCCTGGTTGCGCGAGGGGAAAAACTTCTGAAAAATTCTGTTCTTAATTCAGGAGTTATTTGCTGATGTGCGATCGCAATCAGCTTAGATAGGGCGCGTGTAGCAAAATAAGGAACATAGAAGAGCTAAAAACGAAAAAGTGCCCAATAGGTTTGACTTTTGGCTTTTTTTGGCTGTCTTCACCTCCGGTTAATTGGCTGTAGGGCCACCAATCGCCGTCAATTTGCCCATGCCGGTGGGTATTGCCGACTAGACCCGACTAAATCCGATGGCTATTGTCGCTGTGCAAAGGGCAAGCTGGGCCTAGCGATTTAGTGATATTTGCGATGCCCACACCAAAGTTTTTGAGACAAGCCGCGATCGCCCTAGTTGGCTTTGAGGTGGGGCTTGCTTTGACCTATTTAGCCCTGGTCAGTCGGCGGGGCGAGGCGGGGCTATTTGACTTTAATGGGTTGCGATCGCTGCCCTCTTGGCTACAGGCGATCCTGCTGGGCACGATTGGGCTGCTGTGTGTGGGTGTCCTGCTGTCTAGGCGGCACATGGCTAGGCCGATTTCCTGGGTGTTGCCCAGTGCCGTGGCGCTGCTCTGCTTCTTGGGCGCTGCGGATGAGTTGCTCAAGTTTCACCTCACCCTGAGGCAGGTGGACTGGAAATTGGTCTATCTGAGCCTCTTGGTGGCGATCGCGGTACTGGGGTTTCGAGATTTAGCCTGGCTATGGCGTACTCACCGGTCCACGGTACTGGGGGTGCTGGCGGGGCTGGGAATTTTTTTGCTGGGCGGGTTTGGGACCGAGATGGCAAAGGCTGCGATCGCGGCAGCGCTACCCACCCATGCCTCATCGGCAACCGTGCTTCTAATCGAGCATCTCCGCATCACCCTAGAGGAACTAGCAGAACTTTTGGGTGAAACCATTATTCTTTATGCCGTAGCCTGTTTTGCTCAACAGGTTTTACACCCCCAGTCGCAAACGCTCAAATCTCCCTAATGCCTTCTTTGCATTGCTCTTCAGCAATCTGGGCAGCGTGCTCTATCGCCGCCGTAGCCACATCAGCACGGCTAGACCAAGACCGATTGCCGGCAGTACCAGCAGGGCAAATACTCCAAGACCGATCTGCTGCTGCACCGTTAAGGTGATGCGGCGGTTGGTGACTTCGCGGGGGCGAATGGAGAGGGTAGCGTCGGTTTGCTGACCCAGCCAGCTGACGGCATTGAGAAAGACATCGCCGTTGAGCTGCTGCTCAAATAGGCCATCGGTGGCAAAGGTGGCGTTGCCAATCACGACTAGGCGCGACTCCGGCGGCGGTTCACCCTCGGCAGCGGCGGCCCCATCGACGGGGCGACTGAGGGCAACCCCAAGGGTGTAGGGGCCAGAGGGCGGCGCGTTCTCGTCGTATTGCAGCTCGCCCTCGGTGGAGAGGGCTTCGGCCCGACTTTGAGGGTTGCTCTGGAGGATGGGCGTCGCCGTTACCCCTGGCACTTCTTCGACATTGACTGGCCGCACCAGGGGAAAGAACGATCGCCCACCGGTGAAGTCGCGGGTGATGGGGTGGTCGCCGAAGTCGGTGACTAGCGGAGCGGCGGGGCCAAGGCCGACGAGCTGACCGCTACCAGAGGTATCGAGCACAATGCGATCGTCGAGGGTGATGCCCCAGGGGTCGAGCAGGGTGTCGAGGCCAGGGCTGGTACGCGGGTCGATCAGCAGCATGAGGCTGCCGCCGCCGTTGAGGTAGGTTTGCAGCGCCTTAACTTCAGGCTCAAAGAATTCGGCGGCGGGGCCAGCCACCACCACCACGCTGGCATCTTCGGGCACGGTGCTGGTTTTAGACAGGTCGAGGGGCTGCACTACGGCGCTTTTATCTTCGAGGGCGGTAGCGGCCTGCAAAAAGCCGGTGTCGCTGCCGTCGATGGTGAACTCCTGGTGACCCTGGGTGAAGTAGACGGTGAGGGCGCGATCGCTCACCACCTGATCGAGGGCATTGGTCAACGTGCGCTCCGACAGCCGCTCGCTGGGGCCAACATTCTGCAAAAAGCGTCGATTGTCGCCACTCTCCACAAACACCATGCCCGTTTGGGTAGCGCCAAAATCCTGGGCCTGGCGGGGGTCGTTGTAGGGATTGACGTAGTCAAAGGTGAACTGCGGCCCGGCCTGGCGGTAGCTTTCGAGCAGTTGGCGATCCTGGGGGTTCGGCAGCGGGTCGAATACGACGACGCGGGTAGGGTTTTCTAGGGTCTGCACCACCTGCTGCGACTGAGGGGCCAGGGTAAAGATTTGGTTCTCGGTGAGGTCTACCCGGCTGGCATAGCGCACGGCTAAGAAGTTCACCAGGCCCAAAATGGCTAGCACCGCCAGGGTAGAGACTAGGGCATTGGCCCCCGCCTCGGTGGAGCGCTGAGCCCAAAACCGGCCCTGCCCCTGGTTGCCTAGCACTAGCCCGAGCAAGAGTAGGCCGATGCCTCCCACCAGTAGGCCCGCAGGCAGCAGAGTCCATCCGGCGACGATGCCCGCAATCAGCCCCGCCGTTACTAGGGCCAACCCCGGCAACGCCAGGTATTTCAAATATTTTTGGTAGGCCGCAAACGATTTCATCGCCATTACCCGCTACTACTAACCTGCTGACGTCAAATGGATTGATTGGGTACTAGGACCGCTGGAACCGGAGGGTCTCGATGGATTGAGCCGTGAGGTACAGCCCCAGCCCAATAAAGGAGAGAAACAGCACCAGGCCACCGGTGTCGAAAATGCCTTCGGTAAAGTCAGTGAAGTGCTTGAGCAGAGATAGATGGGCGATCGCGCTACCCACCACTCCTGGCAGCCCCTGGGCCACCGCATCGACCAGCCACAGCAGCAAAATCAGCGCAAAGGTCATGATCGCCGCCAGCACCGTGCTTTCCGTCAGCGACGAGATGAACATGCCCAGGGCCAACACGCTGGCTGCCATCAGCACCAGTCCCAGGTGAGACAGCAAGAATACCCCTGACCCCGTAGACGGTTCGGCGGCCCCTAGGGCGATCGACTGACACACCATCAGCGGCAGCACCATCGCAATGTAAAAACTCACCACCGCCAGCAGCTTGCCCAGGGCCACCGCCCAGTTGGTTACTGGCGACGTGGCCAGCAGTTCCAGCGTGCCCTGCTTGCGCTCGTCGGCGTAGAGCCCCATCGAGAGCATGGGCAGCACAAACATCGACAGCGACCCCAGCAGCCCCACGTAGGCCTTGTTGAACTCGTAGGCCACATCAAAGGGCGGCGACGGAGGCATGCCCATTTGCACCGCCTGGTCGGCCATCGCCGCCTGGGCCAAAATGCCCTGCGGCCCCAGCAAAATCGCCACTAAGAAGAAGCCCCCCAGCAGCCAAAACACGGCGGCAATGATGTAGGGCAAAGGCGAGGCGAAGTAGCTTTGCAGCTCGCGCTGGTAGATGGCGAGGATGTTTTTGAAGAGAAGGGTCATGGGCGGGGAGTGGGAGGGTGGATGGGTTAGGGGGATGAGGGAGGTGGGGAGGATGAGGGGAAATTCAAGATATAGAAGCCAAATGGCTAAGCCTCGGATTCTTCTGGTGTTGGCTCGATGGTGGGGAGCTCGGCGAATGCTTCGGGCGTTGCTGTTGGCCCCGGAGCGGGTTCGGTGGTGGTGAGGTTGAGGAAGACGTCTTCGAGAGTGGCCTGCTGGCGGCGCAACTCGTGGAGTTCGAGGCCAGCGTTGACGAGGGCGGTGGCGATCGCACCCCCTAAACCCCGATCGGCTTCGGCACTCACTCGCAAACGGTGATGATACTCCGGCAGGTGCTCTAGCCCCAGTAGGGTCACCTGGCGCACGGGGGCCAGCTCGCTCAACAGGCGCTGGGCTCTATCCACATCCCCTTTGATCTCGAGTTCATAGGCCGATTCGCCAGAGAGGCGGGTGGTGAGGTTGTCGGGGGTGTCGGTGGCGACGACCTGGCCCCGGTTGATAATGGTGACGCGATCGCAGGTCATGCTCACCTCCGGCAAAATGTGGGTGGAGAGAATGATGGTGTGGCTACCTGCCAGCCCTTTAATTAGCTGTCGTACCTCGTTAATCTGGCGCGGATCCAGTCCTACCGTGGGTTCATCGAGAATAATCACCGGCGGGTCGTGGATGATGGCCTGGGCAATGCCTACTCGCTGTCGATAACCCTTTGACAGCTTGCGAATCAGCACCTTGCGCTTGTCGATCAGACCGCAGTGATCGATCGCAATGTCGGCGCGCTTTTGGCGTAGATCAGCCGGCACGCCCTTGATTTTGGCCACAAAGTTGAGAAAGCCCTGCACCGTCATATCGGGATACAGCGGCGGCGACTCGGGCAGGTAACCAATCCGCTGCCGCACCGCCATCGAGTCGGTATGCACGTCATACCCCGCTACTCGGGCGGTACCTTCAGACGCTGGGAGATACCCCGCCAAAATTCGCATGGTAGTAGTTTTACCTGCCCCGTTCGGCCCCAAAAAACCGAGAATCTCCCCAGGCTGTGCCCCAAAGGTGATGTCTCGAATGGCCGTGGTAGACCCGTAGGTCTTACTCAGGTGCTCAACTTCAATCATGGGTGTAGAACCGCCAGCAAACCAGTGGATATTGTACTGCTGATTACAGTAGCGATTTTTTTCTCCCATTGCGTTTAAGTCGCCAAATCTGGTCAAACCCCTTATCGCCCCACCTTCCCCATCTCTCGCTAGCTACCCTCTACTACAATGGCCAGGTCTATTGGGCCAGAGGCGATCGCTTAGAATGGATCTATATCAAGCGCCAGGTGTGGATCAACTTTCTGGGATTGTTGCCCGGCAGCTTAGTCACAATATTAGTGATTGCTATCGCGTTCCTGAGGTTCTATGACGAACAAGACTTCCAATTCCTCAGCATCGTCGCCCAGCCCCAAACTTGGAGCAACCGACTCACTGTGGCAGCCCTCCTGGCTGCACTGGCTAATTTCGGCGTTGAGTGGAACCGTCGAAATCGAGAAGGAAACCGCGAGGCTGAAGAAAGAGACCGAAGAGCTGAGGCAACAGAACGCGAAACTCGCAGAGATCGACAGGAAGTACGCTACCAGAAAGCTCAAATCCGATACCAATTAGACCCTACTGAGTTGAACCGACAAGAGCTGGAATCGGTGTTGGCAGCGCTTGAGGAGTATGAGCAGACTCTATCAGAGGCTATCAGTTCCTGACTTTAGGGCAGGGCTGTGGATCGCGGGTAGCTAGAGAGCAGTGATCGATAAGACAGGGCTGCGTATATGCATCCTCAGTCTCCAGAGGCGGCGGGGTCTGGCCGAAGATCATTTCGCAGCTGAAGTCTTCGAAGTTCGGCACCATCGTGAGGGGAATACCGAAGTCTTCGGTGAAAAAGCGCTGGGTGGGCAGCTTGCACATATTGACACACATGCCGACACAGCGGCTTTCATCTAGGTAGCGGCACTTCTTGATTTGGACGCCGCTGCGCTGCTCTCTGATTCGCCCCTGTTCGTCGGTGAATTTTACGGTTTTGACTTCGCAGGGACCGACCAGCCACTCGAATAGCTGCGCGGCAAACCAGGCGTTGAGTTCGCAGACTAGCTGGGTTGGCGAAAACAGGTTGCGAATTAGCCACAGCACTGGAGATGGCACCAGAGACTTGAGCACCACGGCGACGAGTGCCTGCTGCTGCTGGGCATTGCGCCCCTGCATAATCTGAGTGGATAAATCGACAACGCCGTCGTAGCCGCTGTGAGCGGTGTCTTTGCCCACGGCTTTAGCCATCTTGCGGCTAAACAGCCAAATGAACAGGCGATCGCCCACACCATCTTGATAGATTGCTTTTTCTGAAGTGGGGCCAAGGCCCGTGGCCGGGGGCGATGCCATGGTAAACCAGGAATAATTACTTACTCCAGATTAATACTTGAGTGGGCGAGGTGACAGCGGGGGGCAAAATCTCTACCCCAGGCTGCTGCCGGCAAACTGCTGGGCATAGAACTGGGCGTAGCGGCTCTGGTTGGCCAATAGTTCGCTGTGGGTGCCCGCTTCAATTACCTGGCCCTTTTCCATCACCAAAATGCGATCGGCGTCGCGCACGGTGGCCAGCCGGTGGGCAATGATGAAAACGGTGCGATCGCTCATCAGCCGCTCCAGCGCCTCCTGCACTAGCGCCTCAGACTCAGCATCTAGGGCAGAGGTAGCTTCATCCAAAATCAGAATGCGGGGGTTTAGGAGGACTGCTCGGGCGATCGCTACCCGCTGCCGCTGCCCCCCCGACAGGTTCACCCCTCGCTCGCCCATCCAGGTGTAGTAGCCTTGGGAAAATTGGCTGATGAAATCGTGGGCGTTGGCGATGCGGGCAGCGGCTTCCACCGCTTCAATGTCAAAGTCTTTTTGGCCAAAGGCGATGTTTTGGGCGATCGTGCCGGAAAACAGTGTGGTCTCCTGGGGCACAATGCCAATCTGTCGCCGCAGGCTGCGTAGAGTGACGGTGGCCACATCCACATCGTCGATGAAAATTTGGCCCGATTGGGGGTCATAGAAGCGGGGCAGTAGGTTGACGAGAGTAGATTTGCCCGCACCTGAGGATCCTACCAGGGCAATTTTCTCGCCGGGTAGAGCTAGCAGGTCGAGATTGCGCAGCACGGGCTCGTCAGTCTCATAGCCAAAGGTGACGTTGCGATACTCGACCCGTCCGGTGACCTTGGGCAGTTCGGCGGCTGTGGGCAGCTCGCGTACCGCTGGCTCAATCTCAAGCAGCTCAATCACGCGGTCAACGGAGGCCTCACCCTGTTTAAACTCGCCGTAGTTAATGATGACGTGGTTCACCGGGTCAATCAGCATCAGCGCGGCGACGACGTAGCTACCAAAGGAGGCCCCGGTGAGATTGCCCTGGGAAATTTGCCAGGTGCCCACCAGCAAAATCAGCATTACCACCACGGCATAGGTAAAGCCCACCACCGGGTACTGCACCGCCTGCAGCCAAGCGGCCTTGTACTTGGCCTGACGGTTTTTCTCGGCCTCCTGGGTAAAGCGCTCGACTTCGTAGTCTTCAGCGGCAAAGGCGCGCACCAAGCGAATGCCGCTAAACACTTCCGTGACTAGCGACGACAGGTCTGAGACCAGGTTTTGGCTGCGCCGCGAAAACTTCAGCATTTGCTCCCCAAACCACCCCGCTAGCACCGCCAGAATGGGGACTAAAACCACCGCCGTTAGGGTTAGCTGCCAGTTGAGGTAGACCATGTAGCCCAGCACCACCACCAGCTGCAGCACCGAAGGCAAGAAGTCGTGGAACAGCTTTTGCACTACCTCGCCGATGCGATCGATGTCTTCGGTCAGGCGGTATGACAGGTCGCCGGTTTGGCTGCGCTCAAAATAGGTGAGGCTGAGCCGGTGAATGTGGGTGTACACATCTCTGCGCAGATTAAAGGCCACCTCTAAGGCGGCCTTGGCCATCAGCGAGTCTTGAATGTATTGACCAATCTTTTGCAGCGCAAACCCGGCCATGGTGATGGCAATAAAGCGTGACACCACAGGCACGTTGCCTGCCGCCAACTGCTCCAAAATATTCCCTGATAGCCAGGCCAAAATGGGCCAAAAAGAGACAAAAATGACGGTGCCAAACAACGCTTGCAAGATCGTGGGCCACTCGCGCCGTACGTAGGGGGCAAGCGTCCAGTATTTGGAGCCTTCAGCGGAGCGCTCGGGGTTCAAGGGCAAAACCTTCGCAATGGCATACTGTTCACCACGCTACCAGGTTTGGAGTGTTCCAGGTAATGTCGTGGCCAGGGATTTGGCTAGACCGCGCTGGCCAAGGGCAGTTACGCCCCCCTATTGAAATTTTTAATCGGAATTAGCTGGAACCGTCTTAAGCCCAATCTGCTGGGAGCGTGCCATTTTGCCTGACGGGCAAGGCACTACAATCGACCCATGGCCTATGTTTGAGGGATGTGTTGCCGATGCCCACGGTTATTGTTGCCACCGGAAACCCCGGCAAGCTGAAAGAGATGCAGGTGTATTTAGGCGATCTGGACTGGGAGCTGCAGCTCAAGCCCGACGCGATCGATATAGAAGAGACCGGCACCACGTTTTTAGAGAACGCGCGGCTCAAGGCGGCAGGGGTAGCCAAAGCCCTGGGGCAGTGGGCAATCGCCGACGACTCGGGCCTAGCGGTGCACGCCCTCGGCGGTGCACCCGGCATTTACTCAGCCCGCTACGCCAACAGCGACGCGGCTAGAATCGAGCGCCTGCTCCAAGAGCTAGAAGAATCTGTCGATCGCAGCGCCCAGTTCATCTGCGCCCTGGCCCTCGCCAACCCCCAGGGCGACATTGTGCTTGAAACAGAAGGCATCTGCCCCGGCGAGATCTTGCGGGCCCCCCGTGGCGCTGGCGGCTTCGGCTACGACCCAATTTTTTATGTGCCTGCTCTGGGCAAAAGCTTTGCCGAAATGTCGCCCGAGCAAAAAGACGCCAACAGCCATCGGGGCGTTGCCTTTAGTCAACTGATGCCCCATTTAAAGCAGTTAACCCTAGGATGACCTAACCGTGGCTGGGTCATCCTAGGGTCGATTGGAAACTGGTGTGCTTTCGCCCCCATGGGCGGGTCTTGGACTATCGCCCCAGTAGGACCGATCTTTGACCATTGCGCACTAGCCTCGCAGGCAAATCCTAAGCTTCTCGATTGAGGAAATCTTGCAGTTGCCCCAGAGCAGCCCGGCCAATGTTAAACACAGCCCAGCTTGCGGCCACAGCAATCGGCAGTAAAACAACAACGACTCGCCAATCCATAGGGCATGCCCTCCTAAACTAGTTTTACTTAAACACTTGTCACAATTTTCTCATAATGTACACCACATGGGGCGATCGCAGGCCGAGAGATTTCTCAATCTAAACTAAAGCTGGCCCCCTTAAGGGCGTCAAGATCGCCTGAACCGCCGCCTTGCCGGGACCAAATGGCATCTCCACAGCCATTGTCTCTTTGGGTGTCTGTCCCTAGCCGCAGTTAACGAAATGATCAGATTGCTGTGGCCCCAGAGCTGGTTATGGCGACCCCCAAGATGACTTACAAAGCGATCGCTAGGTGATCGCCCCTAAGCGAGGTATCTCCTTATACATAGGTAGGTCAGCAGCAGAAAAAGTTTGAGCTGGCCTAGGGCGCGATCGTCGCTTAACCTGCACTTTGGTTTGAATCATTGATGTACTGGCTAGTGAAAAAGGCGGGCTGCGATCGCTTCTAAAAAATTCTCTGAATACAAGAAATAAAAGGGGCTCAAGCTACCCTTTTCCTAAGCTTGAACGACAGTTCAATTTAATTTTCTCAGAGTTATTAACTTGTGAAAACTTCCCTTACCAAGAGCGGCGGTGATTCTGTAGTTTGTTACTTAACCTGTCATAGCCCTGCAAATCTAAAGCCCTATGGGGTCGTTCCCAAGCTGGCTTGAAACTTTCTAGGGACTAGGCTGTTAAGCGCTGTAAACCTGATTCTTAGGCCTCTCCCTTGGCCGTCCAGTGGAGAGCGTTTGTGTCTCAGGGGCTTGTAATGCCTGAAACGGCTTATTTAAGCTTTCTATAGACTCAGGTTTATCCGTCTATTGAGTAGGAAGCGCCTTTATCCGCTCTGTATTTTCGAGTAGAAGAGAGGAGAGTCCCATGACCATAAGTCCCCCTGAACCGGGACAAAAAGTCAGGGTCGTGGTTGATAAAGATCCGGTACCCGTCTCATTTGAGCGATGGGGCAAGCCCGGCCACTTCGACCGCACGTTAGCCAAGGGGCCCAAAACCACCACCTGGATTTGGAACCTGCACGCCGACGCCCATGACTTTGACACTCATACCAGTGACCTAGAAGATATTTCACGGAAGATCTTCAGCGCTCACTTTGGCCACTTAGCCGTTATTTTTATCTGGCTCAGCGGCATGTACTTCCACGGTGCCAAGTTCTCAAACTATGAAGCTTGGCTAACTAATCCCACCGGTATTAAGCCCAGTGCCCAAGTGGTTTGGCCCATCTTTGGCCAAGAAATTTTGAATGGCGACGTGGGCGGTGGTTTCCACGGTATTCAAATCACCTCTGGCTTGTTCCAGTGGTGGCGGGCCAACGGCATTACTAACAGCTTCCAGCTCTACGTCACCGCCATTGGGGCGCTCGTAATGGCGGCTCTGATGCTGTTTGCCGGCTGGTTCCACTATCACAAGCGCGCTCCCAAGCTGGAGTGGTTCCAGAACGTGGAATCGATGATGAACCACCACTTGGCTGGGCTACTGGGCCTGGGCTGCTTGGGCTATGCCGGTCAGCAGATCCACGTGTCGTTGCCCATCAACGCTTGTATGGATGCGATCGATGCGGGGCGGCCGTTAACCATTGGTGGCCGGGTAATCGACTCAATAGGGGCAATTCCCTTGCCCCACGAGTGGATTCTCAACAAGGCTCTGATGGCCGACCTATACCCCAGCTTTGTCGAGGGTATAAAGCCGTTCTTCACCCTGAACTGGAATGTCTATTCTGACTTCCTCACCTTCAAGGGCGGTCTGAACCCCGTGACCGGTGGCCTCTGGCTGTCGGATACGGCTCACCACCACCTGGCGCTAGCCGTCCTCTTCATTGTTGCAGGTCATATGTACCGCACCAACTGGGGCATTGGCCACAGCATGAAGGAGATTCTAGACAACCA